>NZ_JBIDFL010000011.1:0-72359 GCF_046635785.1 Gilliamella sp. CG16 | reverse complement strand
AGATGTGTATAAGAGACAGATATTCATCAATCTTCTTAACGAAAATATGATGAATTCTTATTATAATACTGATTAAAAAAATTGAAACCTTTTTATTCAAAAATTTCCAAATAAATATTATTTAGAAATAAAAACATCTAAAAAAACTATAATAAACCATTATCTTTATTAGCTTTAATGAATATTGCACTTTTATTAAACTATAAATTAGAAACTTTTAGATCAATTTTTTACGCCGATTAACGCCCTAAAATTCCATGAATAATTATGGCGAATCATTTTAAATAACTTACTTAAGTAAGTTCAATATCCTCAAGTTAATTATATTATTAGCCAAATAAGCTATTACTGAGATTTTATAGAAGAGCATAAAAATTTATTTTGTAAAATAAGTTTGCTTTTATTACAGAAAATTAACAAATAAGTCACTGTGTTGAATTCCCGTTAGCAAATATTATGTGTTAGATTTTTTGAGAAGATGATTGGAGAAATTAATCTATCCTTTTCAAAAGGAAAATTTAGTTAATATACAGGCAAATGACCAAACCAATTATGATACCAACGCGGATTTATTTCATTCCTCATTGTTTTCAACTCCCATTTATGATGATAAAAAACTAAACTTATTTGTCCTGATTTAGATGTGGTATAAAAATTTAATTGTCGATCTTTGTAACGTGCTATAACTTTATTGGAAGGCAATTTCCAAGGATTATAACGGGAAGTCGACAAAAGGGACACGCTAGGATTAACAGCGTTTAAAAAAGCATAACTTGATGACGTGTTACTACCATGATGAGGAATTTGCAAAATTGTTGATTTAAGTGTATTTCGATATTTTTCAATCAATTGATACTCTTGATTTTTTTCTAAGTCACCTGATAATAATACTGAAAATTGACCATCTGTAATGTGTATTACACATGAATCTTCGTTTTGCGCATATTCGGCTAGATGAGTTGGCCATAATACAGTTAAACTTAGATTATTCCATGTCAGATGATTTTCTGATAAACAGTGATAGTGATTTTGTAATTTTACTGATGAACTCATCAGCCATGCATTGGGATAATGTTGTTGAAGTAGAGAAAGTCCACCAATATGATCATTGTGTTGATGGCTAATAATAATTCCCTTTACATCTAAATTGTGCCATTGTAAAAATGGAATGATTATACGTTCTGCGGCAGAACTATTTTGCCACTGCGCCCCCGTATCATACAATATTGCGGATTTCCCATCATGTATGACAATTGCCAGACCATGACCGACATCTAACATATCCATTCGCCATAGATAATGCTGTTTTTTAAAAAATGGACTCACTATTATCATGAGTAAAATGCAGAGGGTTATAGTATGACGACGCCAAAATTCCGTTTTAAGAGTAATTATGACCAGCCATCCAATAATACTTAATAAATAAAAATCAGATGAAGTAGTAAACCAAGGGAAATCAATCAGCTTCAGACAGTAAAATAAATAATCAAGTGACTGTTCTGCAATAAACCAAAACCATAATGCTAAATAGAAACAATCAAAAAAACTAAAACAGAGTGCTATCAAGATTGATGGAAAAGTCAGTAACGATATGATTGGAATCGCAATTAAATTTGCCAAAAGAGCCATAGTACTGACACCTTGAAAAACAAATAATTGTATTGGTAACAATAACGCTGTTAAACCTAATTGTAGATGTATTAATTTAACTAGGTAACACTTTTTGTTATTTTGAATCTTTTTTGATAATGGTACCCATTGATATAAAAATATTAAGCTAACAACAGCATAACAAGATAGCCAAAAACTTTCAGACAAAATCATCAACGGATCGGTTAATAATAATAAGGCTATTATTCGATTAATTTTCTGCCATGCGCTGATATGTTGGTTTTGACAGCGTAAATAAATCCATATCCCTAATGCCATTATTGCACGTAAAGCAGGAGGATTGAATCCTGTTAACCAAGCATAAAAACAGGCGCATAACCATCCGATTATGATTGGGACATATAAATTATTGAATCGCTGTGGAATAAAAAATAACATTAATTTGACGAGACTGTAACACATACCAAAGACCAACAAAATATGCATACCCGATATCGCCATTAAGTGAGCAACGCCGGTATTCATCATAATTTGCCGATAATGATGATCAAGTTGAGAGCGATCACCAAAAGCCAATGCAAATAATATCCCACGGTAATGAAACAAATACATATAAGGCAAAGCATGATCAACAATAGTTTGTCTAATATCATTTTTATCTTTTAATAATTTAGCATTATTGATTTTTGCAGATAATAATGTCCGATTGGCTATAGCAAAACGCTGACTATCAAATCCTCCTTCATTTAAATAACTATGAATTACTTTCGTTTTTATCGTTAATTGCCAAATTTGACCTATTTTAGGTACATTAATATTATCCCAATAAATTGAAATTGGGATAGGAGTTGATGATGCTTGGTGATTACTTTCAAGAATAGTCCATTGCAGATAGTAAGGATTCATTTGCTGAGATGGATGCCGGATATTGATACTTTCGACCTTTGCTTTGACGACGAGTGTTTTGTCAATGTAAGGATCGATATTGATTAAATACTGTTTAGAATATGCCGTCGACCATAAGAAACTTAACATAAATATACTAATAAGTAACAACGTTTTTCTAAATAGAAATTTACTCGCAATGACAATAATCAACACGCCAAAAGCTGTCGCATACCAAAATATGTCTGAAAGTAATTTAGACATAAACATTAATGGCAAGCAGCCTAATGAAAATGTAATTATAAGTAAATCATGTGAATAAATTTGCCGCATTGACTCTAATTAGGCTATCGAATTAACAATAAGTTAGCATAACCTGTCAACAAATTATGCTCAGAAACTTTTGATAGATATTGCGATCTTGGTTCCAATCTTAATTCGCATTTGTTAAAAATTGATCATTATGATAAGAACATTTATAAATGTATTTTGATAGGTGTTAAGACTAAAATTACTTTAAATAGTCATCAAACTTTTTAATTATTTTTAAATAACTTTTTAATGTTTAATCTATATATTAATTGAGGGATTAATAAAAAAGCCTTTGAGTTAACTCAAAGGCTTTTAAACTAAATACTATTTTAGATATTATGCTTTAGCGGCATTATTTACTCTTTCACGTAATTCTTTACCTGGTTTAAAGTGAGGAATGTATTTATGTTTCACCTCAACATTACCACCAGTTCTTGGGTTTCTCGCTTTACGTGGTGCACGATAATTTAAGCTGAAACTACCAAATCCTCGAATTTCTACACGATCGTTGCTTTCCATTGCTAAAGCGATCTGTTCAATAATATCTCTTACAGCGTCATCAACAAGTTGCACAGGAAGGTGTGCCCGCCAGTTGACTATCTTTTCCACTAAATCTGATCTGTTCATGGTCACTCCTAGGTTATGTATGTGATATATAATTTGTTCATTTTATACCACAAAAGAAAAAGAGGGCAAGCCCTCTTTACTTTTTAGTTGAATATTTTTTACTCGGTTTTTGATGCAGCTTTGAATGCTTCAGCCATTGCATTAGTAAATGATGCTTCTTCTTGAGTTGAAGTATTATTTACAGCAGCAAGCGCTTCTTTTTCGTCAGCTTCATCTTTAGCACGTACAGATAATGAAATTGCGCGAGTTTTACGATCGATATTAACAATCTTAGCCTCGACTTCATCACCAACTTTTAATGCAGTTGTTGCATCTTCAATACGTTCACGTGCGATATCTTGAGCTTTTAAGTAACCTTCAATGCCTTCTGCGATTTCAATTGTTGCGCCTTTAGCATCAACAGCTGTTACATGACCTTTAACAATTGAACCTTTTTTGAAGTTTGAAGCAAAGCTACTAAATGGATCATCTTCAAGTTGTTTAATACCTAAAGAGATACGCTCACGTTCTGCATCAACTTGTAATACAACCGCTTCGATATCATCACCTTTCTTATAAGCTTTAACTGCTTCTTCACCTGGCATATTCCAAGAGATATCAGAAAGATGAACTAAACCGTCAATACCACCATCTAAACCGATGAAGATACCGAAATCAGTGATTGATTTGATCTTACCGCTAACTTTATCACCTTTATTGTGTGATTCAGCAAATTGTAACCATGGGTTAGGTTTACATTGTTTAAGACCAAGAGAAATACGACGACGTTCTTCATCAATTTCAAGAACAATAACTTCAACTTCATCACCTAAGCTAACCACTTTAGATGGGTGAATGTTTTTGTTAGTCCAATCCATTTCAGAAACGTGAACTAAACCTTCAACGCCAGTTTCAATTTCTACGAAACAACCGTAATCAGTTAAGTTAGTTACTTTACCAGTTACTTTAGTGCCTTCTGGGTAACGTTTAGCAATTGAAACCCATGGATCTTCGCCTAATTGTTTTAAGCCAAGAGATACACGTGAACGGTCTTTATCAAATTTAAGAACTTTAACAAGTAATTCTTGACCCACTTCAACCACTTCACTTGGGTGTTTAACACGTTTCCATGCCATATCAGTAATATGAAGTAAACCATCAACGCCACCAAGGTCAACGAATGCACCGTAATCAGTAAGATTTTTGATGATACCTTTAACTTCAGAACCTTCTTGAAGATTTTCAAGAAGTTGTTCTCTTTCTGCGCTATTTTCAGATTCAATTACTGCACGACGAGAAACAACAACGTTGTTACGTTTTTGATCTAATTTAATAACTTTTAATTCGATTTCTCTATTTTCAATATGAGAAGTATCGCGTAATGGACGTACATCAACAAGCGAACCAGGAAGGAACGCACGAACGCCATTAAGATCAACCGTAAAGCCACCTTTCACTTTACCATTGATAACACCTAAAACTGTTGCAGCATCTTCAACTGCTTTTTCTAATGTAAGCCACGCTTCATGACGTTTAGCTTTTTCACGAGATAGAATGGTTTCACCAAAGCCATCTTCAATTGAGTCAAGTACGACATCAACAACGTCGCCAACTTTAACTTCTAATTCGCCTTGGGCATTTTTAAACTGCTCTACTGGAATTGCTGATTCAGATTTTAAACCAGCATCAACTAAAACAACATCTTTGTCGATTGCAACGACAGTACCACGGATCATGTTACCAGAACGAGTGTCTAGTTGATTTAAAGACTCTTCAAAGAGTTGAGCAAAAGATTCAGTCATATTTATATACTTAAATTAATATTAACGTCCACATTACATCATGTCTTGTGGGGTTGTTTATGATACTCCACTCGTCCTTATAATGGAGCTTTGTTCACGTTATAAATAAATTTACAACGCAAGTTTTTCGTTTATATACGTAATAGATTGATTAAATACATCTTGAATAGAGAGTGATGTGGTATCAATTATTAGTGCATCTGTTGCAGGTTTTAATGGGGCAACGGCTCGATTACGATCTCGCTCATCACGCGCAGTTATCTCCTGCAAAATTTCGGCGAATTTAGCATGTTTTTGCTTATCTTGCAACTGTTTCATTCTTCTTTCTGCTCTTGAGTGCGGGCTGGCATCCAGAAAAATTTTTACTGGTGCATCAGTAAACACAACTGTCCCCATATCTCGCCCATCCGCAATTAACCCCGGCAACTGCCTGAAATCTCTTTGTCGTTGCAATAATGCTGCCCGAACTTGATTTAGCGAAGCCACTTTAGAAGCAGCGCCCCCAGTCTCTTCAGTACGAATATCTTTAGAGACATCGACGCCATTTAATAGTACTTTGACTTCGCCATGATGGGTATCAAAAGTTAAAGGTAAATTTAATGCTAATTGAGTTAATTGTAGTTCATCATTCAGCGCAATATGATGATTAAGCGCCAACAACGCAAGCACACGATAAATCGCGCCGGAGTCTAAAAGATGCCAATTGAAATGATTAGCTAACGCTTGACACAACGTGCCCTTCCCCACACCACTAGGGCCATCGACAGCAATAACAGGAACTAATGTATTCATTTAGTATTCACTCAATCGTTTAAATTGTTCAAAATAGTCAGGAAATGTTTTCATTGTACATTTAGGATCTAATATAGTCACGGGCGTATCGGATAATGCCACTAATGAAAAACACATTGCCATACGATGATCGTTATAGGTTTTTATTTCAGCATGTGTTAAAGATTTAGGGGGGATAATCGTTATATAATCGTTACCTTCTTCAACCTCTGCCCCTATTTTACGCAATTCAGTTGCCATAGCAGATAAGCGGTCAGTTTCTTTAACTCGCCAGTTATAGATATTACGAATAGTTGTGGATCCTTTGGCAAACAAAGCGGTTGTTGCTATTGTCATCGCCGCATCAGGGATATGATTCATATCCATATCAATACCGTTAAGTTCCCCTCGGCTACACTCGATATAATCATCAGCCCACGTTACTTTAGCACCCATATTTTCAAGTATATGGGCAAATTGGGTATCACCTTGTAAGCTTTTTTTACCAATACCCGTGACGCGAACAGTGCCCCCTTTAATCGCCGCTGCAGCTAAAAAATATGAAGCTGATGAAGCATCACCTTCAACCAAATAAGTACCCGGTGACTTATAAGTTTGCTTTGCTTTAATAACAAATTTTTGATAATTATCATTGATGACCGACACCCCAAATATCGCCATCATTTTGATCGTGATATCAATATACGGTTTAGAAACTAAATCCCCTAAAATAGTAATTTCAGTATCGTTATCAGCAAGTGGGGATGCCATTAATAGCGCCGTTAAAAATTGACTTGAAACAGAGCCATCAACCTGAATATTACCGCCAATAAAGCCCCCATGAATATGCAGTGGTGGATAACCTTCATTTTCAAGATATTCTATGTTAGCCCCACCTTGACGAAGCGCATCAACTAAATGCCCTATTGGACGCTCTTTCATACGTGGTTCGCCCGTAAGCACAATATTATTTTCACCAAGACATAACGCAGCAGTTAAAGGACGCATCGCCGTACCGGCATTCCCTAAAAAAAGCTCTAATGCATGGGATGAATGTAATTTTCCGCCGACACCCTGAATATCACAAATCGTGCGGTCATTCGATAATTGATACGTAACACCTAATGCTTTAAGAGCATCAAGCATATAACGGACATCATCGCTGTCTAATAAATTTGTTAAACGTGTATTACCTTGACTCAATGCAGACAAAAGTAGCGCCCGATTAGACACACTTTTTGAACCCGGTAAGTTTATCGTACCATTAAATCTTTTTATCGGTTGTAATGTTAGGGATAACATGATAGTTCTCTTTATATTTTTAAGATTTTTAAAATTTATCTAAAGTTGCTTTCAACAATTCAATTGCTTGTTTATCTTTAGCACTATTTTGCCACAATTTATCAAATAACAACCGGTATCGCTTAATCGCATCGTGAGACGAGGTAATAGAAGCAATCCCTGTGGTCACATTCGGTAATTCACCTAATCGAAACGGGCTCATCGCTAACGAAATCGGGTTTTCATTTTGATAAAATAGTTGAAAAGCAATAGATGGAATTGCATGCTCTGTAATAGCAATGGTAGGCGAATAAGTTTGTTGTTCAATTAATTCAATTAAGTGATAGACTTCTTTGCGAGCTAATAGCATGCGTTCAGACTTTTTACCCGGTGAAAGATTTAAATTACCGACTAAACCAATATGTAAAAAACGTTCTACATTGCGTAAACTAATTAAATTAATGACTTTAGGCGCTGATTGATAGAATTGTGTTTGTCGTTCTTTTAAAATGGCTAACGTTGTTGCATATTTTTTTAAATTAATTGAATCGCCCGATTCATCTAGCATCATAGCAAGATGAGAAAGATAATCTGGTGAAGTGAGTAAAAAAGAAAAAGGATCAAAATGAGAATAAATATGTGTTGATTGTTCTTCAAGTTGGCGCATACGTTCAAAAAAACCTTCACCACTTGAATAATATTCAGTATCAATACCAAGCAAGCTTGCTAAGGATGTATCTAACAAAGTCGCTAAACGTCCTAATGTTTCGATTTTGATAATTTCACCCTTTTCAAGACGGTAAACCGCAGCTCTTGAAATTCTAAGATTTTGTGCTATGTCTTCTGCTTTTAAGGAAGCCGCTATACGATACGCCCGTAAACGCTGACCTATCGCACAATAATCAATCGATCCAGTATTCATAATTCACTCAAACCATTCGGATTTTGGCAGTGTAACATAAGGTAATCATATTGCCAATTTGCAATCCATGCAATTTTGTTCAATTCATCAATATATGATTTTTGACTCAAGTAATGGATAATCTATCATCCATAATTAAATAACGTCATAAATATTGGCATTAGCAATGTAAGCAAAAAACCTTGCACGATAGCAGGTGGCACTATCATTATTCCTGCTCCTTTCTGTAACATAGGCAAAGTAAAATCCATAGACGTTGCACCACATAAACCCAGTGTTGTTAATTTATACCGTTTTATTAATGTTGGAATAAGTATAATGGCAAAAAGTTCACGTAATATATCATTTAAAAATGTGGCACTGCCAATAATTGCCCCATGCGCTTCAGTCATTAAAATGCCTGACAAAGAATACCAACCAAATCCAGATGACATACCTAATCCTATACGCAAAGGAAGATCTAATAGTAAAGCGGCTACCATTCCACCAATAAAAGTGCTTATAATGACGATTAGCGTTGTTGCAATACCAACTTTGTTAAGTAAAATTTGTTTAAGTGAAATATTATTACTTCTTAACTGAATACCAATTAACAAGAGTAAAAAAACTAAAACAACCTGAATAATGTTTTCGGTATATTGCCATACAAACAATGGAAAAAGTCCGACTATAAATCCCAAAACAAGTGCAATAAAGACACGCAATGATTCCAATATCATTTTTACGCGTGAACCAAAGGTTTGTTTAACGCTTGAGGCTTTCCACGGTAAAAATAGGTCAAATAACATTAGAAAAATAAAATTCCCGCCAAAAGTACAGATAAAAATAATAGCAGTATAAAATAGAATATTTTGCAAATTAGTCGCAAGGTTATCTAAATGAGCAAGTTCTGCGCCCATAATAAAAAGAATAAAATAAACCATCCAACTTAGAATTTGGTTAATTTTAGCTATCCATTTTTCTTGTTTGCATTTAATTAAATAACCAATGCACAAAGGCACAAGTGCTATTAGAATACCAAAATACATATTTCATTCCCTACTAATTAATTTAAGACAATTATTTTATTGAGCTTTAATTAAAAAAATCGATAAACAACAAGTTGAATATCGATTGTAATCAATTTTGATAATTTGACACTACATTAGGTAAATAATCATTACCTTTAGTATATTATATTAATGATGCTAATTGTGTTTCAATATTCAGTTTGAGTTGATCTAACAAAGCATAACGATTACGGTATTCAGAACGTTTTTTACTTGCTATATCTTCTAACGATTTACGTGTAATCTCAGTGGGTAAAATAAATAACTCACGATCATCTTGTTGACCATCGATTGTTAACCAAAAATCATCATAATCAGACAAAATGCGTTCTTGTCTGCTGTTATAACGCCAATTGTTATACACATGCGTTTTATTTCCAACCGCCACAATTTGCTCAAGCTGAAAATAATGCGCAATGATTAATGCTGCCTCAACGGCGACTCGTTTTGGAAATAATCCATAACATTGCTTAGTCGCTTTTTGTACCCGAACTCGCGCTTCATGATGACCGGTACCTTGCAACCCTGCAATAAATAAAGTCGTTTTTTGTTGATATTGAATGATTGAAAAAGTTAATGTTGCTAAATCAATACCGTCATTATCATAAAAATAAAGGCTTATTTCACCTTCTCGAGCAAACTTGTTACGCGCTTGAATCGCAATTTGAATATTAGCTTCATTTTTTGCTGTTAGTTTAGCCAATACATATGGAGTTTTAGGATCATAAAAAGCCTTAGTCATGCTATCAGGCTGATTCGCTAAAAAATCATAGTGATATGCTAACGCATCAAAACGCTCTTGTTGCGACAAATTTGATGATAAATACGGTCTTTGTAATTTACACGGTAAATTGGTTTGGCAAGAAAAATAGTAGCCAAGTAATGGATATTGTCTTAATTTATCCAACCATTTTAGTGTAATAGGACTTAAAAATAAGGTTCTAAAAAAAAATTTATAACGATAAGTCGGATTAAGCCAAAGTTCATTTAGCGGAAGTTTACCGGTACATAGCCAGTTAAAAAGTTGCCATTTGCTTTTTGGCTGGGACATATTCGTAATATTATTCATAAGCAGAAAAAATAAATTTGAGTTAGTTAATTTATAAAAAATTTATATGTGGCTAAATTATAAAATATCAATAGATATCAAAGATTAGTCATAAATACCAACTTTAAAGAGTACAATACAACATAAATCAACGCAACCTTTGCCATCTTATTCTATAAGAAAAGAAAATAAAAAACGGTGAACTGGTCACCGTTTCTTATTAAACAATTATTCAGTTTTTATAAACTCAATTATTGTCCTTTCACTTCTTTAAGTCCGTTGAATGGAGCCTTAGCACCTAATGCTTCTTCAATACGGATTAATTGATTGTATTTAGCAACACGATCAGAACGGCTCATAGAACCCGTTTTGATTTGACCAGCAGCTAAACCAACAGCTAAATCAGCAATAGTTGAATCTTCAGTTTCACCACTACGGTGAGAGATAACAGCAGTATAACCTGCATCTTTTGCCATTTTAACCGCTGCGATAGATTCAGTTAATGTACCGATTTGGTTAACTTTAACTAGGATTGAGTTAGCGATGCCTTTTTCAATACCTTGTTTGAAAATTTTGGTGTTAGTTACAAACAGATCGTCACCCACTAATTGGATTTTGTGACCTAATGCTTTAGTTTGGTATGCCCAACCGTCCCAATCGCTTTCATCTAAACCATCTTCGATTGATACGATAGGATATTGTTCAGTTAAACCTTCTAAATAGTGAGTAAATTCTTGAGCAGTAAACTCTTTATTACCTTCACCTTTTAATACATATTTACCTGTTTCTTTGTTATAGAATTCAGAAGCAGCACAGTCCATCGCTAAAGTAATATCTTTACCTAGTACATAACCCGCTTTTTCTACAGCTTCTTTGATACAAGCTAATGCTTCAGCATTTGAATCTAAATTAGGGGCAAAACCACCTTCATCGCCTACAGCAGTATTCATACCTTTAGCATGTAAAACTTTCGCTAAGTTATGGAATACTTCAGAACCCATACGGATTGCTTCACGTACTGTTTTCGCGCCAACTGGTTGAATCATAAATTCTTGTAAATCGATGTTATTATCCGCATGTTCACCACCATTGATGATGTTCATCATCGGTAATGGCATTGAATATTGACCTGGCGTACCATTCAAATCAGCAATATGTTGATATAGTGGAACACCTTTTGCTGCTGCTGCTGCTTTAGCATTAGCTAATGATACTGCAAGAATTGAGTTTGCACCCAAGTTAGATTTAAAATCAGTTCCATCTAAATCAAGCATGATTTGGTCGATAGCCGCTTGATCTAACGCATCTTTACCCACAACTGCTTTCGCAATTGGTCCATTTACGTTTTCAACTGCTTTTAAAACACCTTTTCCTAAAAAGCGAGATTTGTCACCATCACGAAGTTCTAATGCTTCACGCGAACCAGTTGATGCACCAGATGGAACGATTGCTAGACCAACAAAACCACCTTCTAAATGAACTTCAGCTTCAACTGTAGGGTTCCCACGAGAATCGATGACTTCACGACCATGTACTTTAACGATTTTTGCCATGTTATTTTCCTCTATATGACAGATATATTACAAATGTAAAACTTTAAAACTATTTTTGTTGTAGCTGCTGATACTCCTTGGCAGCTTTTATAAAACTACTAAACAGTGGATGCCCATCTCGTGGTGTCGAGGTAAATTCCGGGTGGAATTGACAAGCAACAAACCATGGATGATTAGGAACCTCAATAATCTCGACTAATTTTCTATCAGTTGAAAGTCCGGTTACTTTTAATCCTGCTTTTACAATTTCAGGTAATAAATTATTATTCACTTCGTAACGATGACGATGACGCTCAGTGATTGACTCTTTTTTATACATATCAAATACTAATGAGTCTGGTTCTAAATGACATATCTGAGAACCAAGTCGCATAGTACCACCTAAATCACTATTTTCATTACGTTGCACAACATTACCCGCTTCATCACTCCATTCAGTGATTAACGCAATGATTGGATTCGCACAATCTTTAACAAATTCTGTAGAATTTGCGTCTTTAATTCCAGCCACATTACGAGCATATTCAATCATGGCAACTTGCATTCCAAGACAAATACCTAAATAAGGTATTTGGTTTTCACGCGCATAGCGTGCAGCAATGATTTTACCCTCAACGCCACGATACCCAAATCCACCCGGAATAAGTATTGCGTCTAAACCTGAAAGTAAATCCGTACCACGCGATTCAAGATCTTCAGAATCGATATAACGAATATGTACAGTTAAACGGTTTTTCAACCCGCCATGTTTTAATGCTTCGTTTACAGACTTATAAGCATCGGGTAATTCAGTGTATTTACCCACCATACCTATTGTGACTTCACCAACAGGATTGGCCTCTTCATAAATCACTTGTTCCCACTCTGATAGATCTGCTTCAACGCAATCAAGGTGGAATCGATTGCAGACAAAAGTATCTAAATTTTGTGATTTTAAAAGAGCAGGTATTTTATAAATTGAATCGACATCTTTTAATGAAATAACTGCACGTTCAGGCACATTACAAAATAGTGCAATTTTTGCTCGCTCATTAGCTGGAATGATACGATCTGAACGACAGATTAACACATCAGGTTGAATACCAATAGATAACAACTCTTTGACTGAGTGTTGTGTAGGTTTTGTTTTAACTTCTCCAGCAGAAGCTAAATATGGCACTAGGGTTAAATGCATAAATAAGGTATGTTCTCGACCTACATCAACCGCTAATTGACGAATCGCTTCTAAAAATGGAAGTGATTCAATATCCCCAACTGTGCCACCGATTTCAACAATAGCAACATCGAAGCCTTTAGCTCCTGCAATAACGCGAGATTTAATCTCATTGGTAATATGGGGAATGACTTGAACAGTTGCACCTAAATAATCCCCACGACGTTCTTTGCGTAATACATCAGAATAGATACGCCCTGTTGTGAAGTTATTTTTGCGAGTCATTTTAGTGCGAATAAAACGCTCATAATGACCTAAATCAAGATCCGTTTCTGCCCCATCTTCCGTCACAAAAACTTCACCATGCTGAATCGGGCTCATTGTACCCGGATCGACATTAATATAGGGATCAAGTTTTAACATGGTGACTTTTAAATTGCGGGCTTCTAAAATTGCAGCGAGTGATGCTGCGGCAATGCCTTTACCAAGAGAAGAAACGACACCGCCTGTAACAAAAATATAATTCGTGACCATTAATACCAGACCATTATTAATTTATAAGAACAATATTGCGTCGTTTTCAAACGATAAAAGCAACACAATATACGATAAATCAGACGGGAAAATAGTATAACAGAATCTGACCTTGCTCACAATTGAATAATTATCTTTAACAGATGTTTTAATTAAGCTGATTAGATAGATTTAATGCTACTCAATCTAATCAACTTTAATTTGAAAACAGAATTATCTTCGACAATCAATCTAAACTGTAAGATTAGCATAAAAGTTATTAATATTACTTTTTCGAACTCGATTTTGTATCCGTTTCCAAATGAAAATTAAACCATTAAAAATCGTACTTAATGCAAAAAAAGCAAATAAAGAGATACTTAAAATAATGGGTAAACACCTGTCTTGTTCATTAATTTGATATCTAATGTCAGGATTAATCGTAAATCCTGAGATAGAATTATCATCTCGATAATAAATATCTGAGACTAATCCAGAAAAATTGACTCGCCCCGATTGGCTATTCAAACTATTTTGAAAAGTTGAATTCGAAACCCGATTAGATTCTAAATCCTCTTGGTCTTTGCTATCTGTTTCGTTAAAAAACTTATTTTTCAGCGTAATGAAGAAAGAAACATTATCGGTTTGATTATGGATTTCTACTTTTCCGCACTTACTATTCACCTTTTTGTTATATTTATCACAAAGTGCCCCTTCCGTGGTAACATTTACCCAATCGCCCTCTTTTAGATTGTTGGTTAATAATTGTGAACTATCATCAAAATTCCAACTTGTCAGGTCATGATTAGCAAAGTGATACATATAAAAGATATTATCTTTAACATTGGATTTTGCATAAACAATAAATGTCAAAATAATACCTACAAGAAAAAGCCATAAATTACGTCCCGCAAACTTTGGTGGTCCAAAATTTTCAATCTCTTTCGAAACTGACAATGTATAACCATAACGAATTATTTTTTTATCCTCAAAAGTAACATCAAGCTCAACATTAGTTAATGTATGTTCGGGAATATATGCTTGCCAATTATCAGGATAATTTAAAATAGAATTATGACCAACAGTAATTTGTTTCGTTTTAGAGTTTTTATTTTTAACTTTTCCTCTTATTCGATTAACAAATTGAATTTTTACTTTAGACTTTGGTTTACGACAATAAAAATAGATAACTGCTAGCAAATTTATGCCAAATAAAAACAGATCAAATAGTTCATTACTTTGCCAAAAATCTAAAAAATAATTAATTGTTAAAAAGCAAAAAAATACCGCAACTATCCCTTTATTATTTTTATTCCGATACGCTGATTCTAACGGTGTTTCTTGCCGCGTCATTAAAATTTCATAACCAAATTTTTGTTGATTTTCAATGCGATTGTTTATAGTCTCATTGTCATGATTATGATTATAATTTTCTGGATGTTGAACATCAAACAATTCACTTGCCCAATACTCCAAATCATCTTTTTCTAATTTTTTTTCATTGATGATATTTTGATGCGCTGCATAACGAATATCGTGATCATTTAACCTAATCACAATGGCATAATCTTCAGTGAAAACTACTTCAGCCACATTATCATCTAAGATAAAACGATCCATATCATAGGGGATAATGACATCAATATTATTAATTTTATAAAAAAGTGTTTCGCCAACATAGTGATTGATATTTTGTTTGACTAATTTGCCAGATATTGATATTACATCTGAATTTATTAATGACGATTCTTTTACCTCTGAAGATAAATGTTTTGTTGTTTTTAGATAAGGTGTTATAAGACGTTCTTCTAGTGTGGACAATTGCCTAATAGGCCTAAGATCAACAATATAGTTTTTTTCAATTAACTTTTTCTTTTTTTTGTTACTTTTGAAGTTTTTTCTAATCGACGAAACGATCAAAACCAAAATGTGAATGACTAATATTAAACCAAATATATTCATTTTGTGACTTATTCCTTATGAAACATTATTATAGTTATATTTAACTGATAAAATTGGTCAATCTGATTCTTTTATTTAGTGATTTGCTGTTTTTTCACTACGCGATAATCCAATAATTCCCGATCGAACCATTTCGACAATATGACAAGTTTCACGTATCGACGCTAAGAAAGAATCTAGTTTTTCACTTGTACCCGATAATTGAACAATGTAATGCGTTGCGGTAACATCGACAATCGAGCCTCTAAAAATATCGGCACAACGTTTAACTTCATCTCGTGCATCAGACCCTTTAGCAGCCACTTTCACTAACATAATTTCTCGTTCAACATGAGGCCCTTCGGTTAAATCATGTACACGGTAAACATTGACAAGTTTATGAAGCTGCTTTTGAATCTGCTCTAGCACATGTTCATCACCTGTTGTTTGAATGGTCATTCTGTGCATGGTCGGATCTTCTGTCGGTGCTGTCGTAATGGTTTCAATATTAAAACCACGTTGTGAGAACAGACCAATAATTCGAGATAAAGCCCCGGGTTCATTTTCTGTTAAAATTGATAAAATATATCGCATTAGGTTCTCTCCGTTTTACTCAGCCACATTTCGTTCATTGCTCCACCACGTATTTGCATTGGGTAGACATGTTCAGTTGCATCGGTCATGACATCAATAAAGACTAATCGATCTTTAATTGACAAGGCTTTTTTAAGTTTTGTTTCCAGATCTTCACGCTTGGTAATGACCATACCAACATGACCATAAGCTTCCGCTATTTTTGCAAAATCAGGCAATGATTCCATATACGAACAAGAATGTCGCCCAGCATAAATCATATCTTGCCACTGTTTAACCATGCCTAAAAAACGGTTATTTAGATTTAAAACAATAACCGGTAAACCATATTGTAAAGCGGTAGAAAGTTCTTGAATATTCATTTGAATACTACCATCACCGGTTACACACACGACACATTGATCTGGAAAAGCAAGTTTCACCCCAAGCGCAGCCGGAAGACCAAACCCCATGGTACCTAGACCACCAGAAGTAATAAAATGACGAGGTTTATCAAAAGGATAATACAAAGCAGTAAACATTTGATGTTGACCTACATCAGTAGTGACAAATGCATTACCTTGAGTCAATTTATATAAAACTTCGATTGCTTCTTGTGGTTTGATGCTTTCACCTTCATGACTATAAGCTAAACAGCGACGTGAACGCCAATGATCAATTTGTTTCCACCAATCCACTAATGCATCAAGATCACGATCAGCTTGCAATTCATTAAGTTCGGATAACATCGTTTCAACCACTACTTTAGCATCACCCACAACAGGAATAGTGGCAGAAATTGTTTTTGAAATTGATGTTGGATCAATATCAATATGTATTATTTTTGCTTTCGGACAATATTTTTCAACATTATTGGTTGTTCTATCATCAAATCTGGCACCAACAGCAAATATTACATCGGCATTATGCATCGCCATATTGGCTTCATACACCCCATGCATTCCAATCATGCCTAAATAGTGTTTATCTGTACCAGGAAAAGCACTTATCCCCATTAATGTTGACGCAACAGGGAGATTCAATTTTTCGGCTAAACGTTTAATAGCATCACTTGCACCGGCGCTAATTACTCCGCCACCAATAAATAAAACGGGTTTTTTAGCTGCCAATAATGTCGTTAATGCTTTTTTAATTTGTCCTTTATGTCCTTGAATAGTTGGATTATATGAACGCATTGAGACAGATTTAGGATAATGGTAATTATATTTATTTGCAGGATTAACAATATCTTTTGGCAGATCAATCACAACCGGGCCAGGTCTACCTGTTGACGCAATATAGAAAGCTTTCTTAATAATTTCAGGAATGTCTTTACTGTCTTTTATTAGAAAACTATGTTTGACTATCGGGCGTGATATACCGACCATGTCGCACTCTTGGAAGGCATCATTGCCAATCAAGTTACTTGCTACTTGACCGGAAATAACAACCAATGGCACAGAATCCATGTAGGCAGTCGCAATACCAGTAATGGTATTGGTCGCTCCAGGCCCTGATGTTACGAGTACAACACCAACATCACCTGTAGCCCTAGCATAACCATCAGCCATATGTACAGCGGCTTGTTCATGACGAACTAATATATGCTCTATGCCACCTAAAGTATGAATTGCATCGTAGATATCAAGAACACTACCACCGGGATAACCAAATATCTGTTTTACTCCTTGATCAATCAAAGATTGAATGACCATTTCTGCGCCTGACAGTTTTGCCATCATTGTTGCCTCCAATATTACAAATTAGTCATTTATTTTGCATTAACTACTACATTAAATCAATAAACTGTATAAGGTTATTAATTTTCTTTATACGATAACAGCGTAAACAAATGCTAATAAAAGTCAATATAAAACATATTGTTAAAAAATTTAACGCAAAATATAATTTTTGTGTTTTATTGTTATTTTTATGTTTTTTCTATACACTTTGGAAAAGTCTATTTAAGTCTTATCTAAACCCGACATATTATTCCTAAAAGGTATTATCATGAGCAATTATTCTTTGGAACCTATCTCGCTTACTGATTGGCAATTAGTAAAAGTGACAGGAGAAGACAATCTTAAATATTTACAAGGTCAAGTGACTATTGATATGAAAAATCTTTCCGAGCACTCAGCATTGTTTGCTGCTCATTGTGATGCTAAAGGGAGAATGTGGAGTAATCTATTATTATTTATGCGCGGTGCTGAGATATATTATTTATTGCGTAAAAGTGTTGCAGAAAAGCAAATTACCGAACTAAAAAAATATGCTATTTTTTCCAAAGTGACGATTGAAAAGGAACAAGATTTAAATATGTATGGGATTATGGCTGATGCATTACCAGCGCAAATACTATCAAAATTCAATGATGATAATTGTGTTAATGATAATGACACTACTTATATTAAATTAATGTTACCTCACCCCCGAATCATTGTCATTACACCACAGCCTATTGAAAGTCATTTACAACCAAGCAATAAATGGTTACAACTTGATTTAGAAGCAGGCTATGCCATTATTGATAGTGAAAATACAGAAAGTTTATTACCGCAAGCGTGTAATTTACAACTCTATAATGCCATTAGTTTTGATAAAGGTTGTTATTGCGGACAAGAAATGGTTGCTAGAGCGCAATTTCGTGGCACTAATAAACGTGGACTTTATCTATTATCTGGCAAAAGTGATGTACTACCTATCATTGGTGATACGATAGAATATCAAATAGAAGGAAATTGGCGAGAAGGGGGGAAAGTGTTAGCATCACTAAAACTTAATCAAAATCATGATGTGTATGTACAAGTAGTACTACCTAATGGTATAGATATCAATACTGACTTTAGAATTAAAGGACAATCAACAAGCAAGCTAAATTTTCATTGATTAATTAGTTGCTATTAATCATTCCAATTAAAAACGATATCGATTTTTCAATTTATATTCATTAAAATTAAACAATTTGAATTGATAAGAATAGCTAGAATATAGATAAATATATTCTAGCTATCAATGAAATCTTTAATTATCCCTTACCTAACTCTTGATAAACAATTTGCACAAAATAGTTTACACCCGTTGTTAATAGCTCATCATTAAAATTATAAGCAGGATTATGCAAATTTGCTCCTTGCCCTGCACCTAACCAAACATAAGCACCAGGAACCTTTTGTAACATAAAGGCAAAATCTTCAGATCCCATTGAAGGAGGAGGATCAATCGTTACATTATCATCGCCCACCGCTTTTCTTGCAGCGCTAATGGCAATATCCGCCTGCTTAGCATAGTTTATGGTAGCAGGATATCGGCGCTGATAATTGACTTCCGCTTTGGCGTCAAAAGTTGATGCGATGCCCTGTGCTATCTGTTTGATTCTTGATTCAGCCATGTCCTGAACATCGGAACTAAATGCTCTAACCGTTCCTCGAATTACAGCTTGTTGAGGTAATACATTCCAAGTATCACCACTATGAATTTGTGTTACGCTGACAACTAAGGAGCTAAGAGGATCGGCATTACGGCTCACAATACTTTGTAATCCATTGACGATTTGTGTTGCAGTTAAAATTGTATCTTTACCCAGATGTGGTGCCGCTGCATGTGAGCCAACACCTGTCACATTAATTTCAAAGATATCATAAGATGCCATTATTGCACCGTGATTAATATAGAAATGATTTAATGCCATATTGGGCTGATTGTGAATTCCATATACTGCTTCAATAGGCAATTTATCAAATAGCCCATTTTCCGCCATTACACGGCCACCCCCTTCGTTTTCTTCGGCTGGTTGGAAGATGACAACTACCGTTCCACTAAAATCACGATGCTGGCTCAAATATTTTGCCGTTCCCAATAACGTTGCTGTATGACCATCATGACCACAAGCGTGCATTTTTCCGTGTATTGTTGAACAATAATCAATATTATTCTCTTCGGTAATATCCAAGGCATCAATGTCAGCTCGTAAAGCAATCATCCGCCCTTCTTTATTACCTTTTATGATGCCAACAACCCCTGTGGGTGCAAAGTCAGTGTATAATTCTGATATACCAAATGATTTCAACTTTTCAATGATAAATTGAGTGGTATTAGTTTCTTCAAATGCAGTTTCGGGATGAGAGTGAATATAGTGACGCCATGAGATCATCTCATTTTTTAGTTGTGTAATTGAGTCCATTAATTATTCCTTTCTGACTAATTGATTTACCAGTTATACCTCGAATTAATAGCCACTATAATACGATATCATTCTTAATAAAAATAACTAATTTTACTATGATTATTAATTTTAGTTATAAGTTTCACATTTAAAACTAGTTAAACGCCTCTATTTTCAATCAAACATTAAAACGGCTTTGAAAACAGTATATAACTGAAAAAACTCACACATGGTAATACAAAATCAAATAACCCGACATTAACAAAAACGGACCAAATGGAATTACAGTTATTGATTGATCACTTAATCCATAACGCAAAATAAGATAATAAACGATAGCTAAAAATGATGAAAAAACTAACAACAAGGGAAGATCTTCATAAGATATCCATGCGCCTAAAGCAGCCAATAACTTAACATCACCCTGCCCTAGTCCCTGTTTTTTGGTCAGCAAATAAAATAATTCTTTAGGGACAATTAATAAAAAATAACCCCAAATAATGCCAGTGATCGCTTTATTTAACGTAATGCCAAACAGATTAAAATAGCCAGCTAAAATCCCTAACCATAGTAGGGGTTGAGTAAATAGATCTGGCAATAAATAATATTTTAGATCTATCATTGCCAATAAGACAAAATAACACGCTAATATCATTAATAAAATCGTATTTAAAGTCCAGCCTTTTGTCAAAAATAGAATAGCAAAAATAACCGCAAATAAAATCTCAAATACGATATAACGATAATGAATTTTCCCTTTGCACGCCCAGCATTGTCCCTTCAGTAATAGCCATGAAAAAACAGGAAACAGTTGCCAAAATCTAAGTTGTTTGTGACAATGTGGACAACGAGAGCGATGAAAAGAAATAGCAATTAAATATTCATACCCTGAATAGATAGGCTTAAAACGACAGTAAGCCACATGAATGAAGCTTCCCAAACACATTCCCAATCCAATAATTAACCAAATCATCAATGAATAACATCCCCCAATTGGAAAATCGGTAAATACATGGCAATAATTAAGCTACCAATAATCAAACCTAGAATTAACATCAATAGCGGTTCAAACAACTGTATCATATTATCAGTCAGCGTTTGATGTTGTTCCTGATAATATTCTGCTAGTTGTTTTAGCATCAAATCTAATGTACCTGACTCTTCACCAACCAAGATCAATTGACTGCACAATGGAGGTAATAAACTTTGCTGCTCGATAACAGCACTGAATGAATAGCCTTGTTCAATTCCGGCGATAATTTGATAAATAACATGACGATAATGGTAATTTTGCATAATTGTTGCAACCGCATTCAACCCACTCAATATAGGAATACCTGCTATTTGAGTTATCGAAAGAGTCTGAAATATTTGGGTTAAATGCAAAGTATGAATTAACGAATTCAAGAATGGTAATTTCAATATTAATTTATCCATTTTTGGGGCGTAAGATTTTTTTAAGTGATAATGATAAATAAGCCAAAACAAACCAATCATGCCGACCCATTTCCCATAGTTATTCTGAATATAGTAAGACAAATCAATAATTAATAATGTAAAAAAGGGAAGTTCAGCGTCAAAACTTTGATAAATATCTACAAATTTAGGTAATACTATCAATAACATAATTAGTGTTACAACAACTGACATAAACAAAAGGAATAATGGATAACGCAATGCTTTTTTTAGTCGTTTTTGTAAATTAATTGATGCCTCTATTTGAAAAGCCAATTGTTCAAAACTCAAATCAAGTTGTCCTGTTAATTCCCCTGTTGCAATAATTTCAGCATAAAGTGGTGGAAAGACAGATTGATGTTGAGTTAGTACTGTTGATAGTCGTTCTCCTTTAGCTAGTTGCCCTGCAATTTCCGTCAATAAACATTGCCAATGCTGTTTAGGGTGTTCATGCGCAAGTAAATGCAAAATTTCAAGCAAAGGTAATCCAGCTTTTAGCATGGTAGCCAGTTGTTTTGTCAAGATAAATAATTCAATACGCTTAAAACTACTTGAAAATACATAGTGACCTGCCTTGAATTTTATAGCGATATCACCTTGCAATAATAATTGCCGCCGCGCATCGTTTTGTGAAGCCGCTATAATTTTATGTTCTACAAAATTGATGTCGTACCAATAATAGAGCCTTTTCATGTTTCACCTAATACTCTATTTATTTCTGCTAAGGTCGTTATCCCTTGCTGTATTAATTGTTCAGCTGATTGCCTTAAAGAAATTTGATTTGAAGGTGTTATAACCTGTTGATTTAAAATTTGGTGTTGAATTTCAGGGGTGATAGTTAAAAATTCATATAACCCTATTCGTCCTGAGTAACCACCTACACAGTTCTCACATCCGATTGCGACATAATGTGGAATCGGCTTTTGTCCTAGCCTAATCAGCTCGCTCGCCACCACTTTACAATGACAACATAACTTACGTACTAATCGTTGAGCGATGATTAATTTAACACTAGCAGAGATGAGATATCGTTCTATTCCCATTTGATTCAAACGTGTTATTGCTTCTATACTTGAATTAGTATGTAAGGTAGACAGGACTAAATGTCCGGTTTGGGCAGCTTGAATGGCTATTTCTGCTGTTTCATGATCACGAATTTCACCAATCATCATCACGTCAGGATCTTGCCTTAACAAAGCACGTAAAATGGTTGCAAAACTTAACCCAATTTTCATATTTACAGATGTTTGATTAATACCTTCAACCGGTATTTCAATCGGATCTTCAACACTACAGATATTACAATGAGGCAGGTTTAATGTTTTCAGTCCACTATACAGCGTTACCGTTTTACCGCTACCTGTCGGTCCTGTAACTAATATTAATCCTTGTGGGTAATTTAATATTTGTTGAAACTGAACAAGATCCCGATCCGTTAATCCTAAATCGTGAATCGACAGCGGTGAAACATGATTATCAAGTACGCGTAACACCACTTTTTCACCATTCATGACCGGTAAGGTTGAAATCCGCATAGCATAACGATCTATTACTAATTGCCCATCCTGGGGTAATCGCTGTTCTGCAATATTCAACTTTGCCATTATTTTCAATCTGGCAACGATTTGCTTTGCCAGTGTTAAAGGAGGAGCCAGTATGGTATGCAATACACCGTCAATCCGCATACGAATGCGATAACTTTGTTGATAAGGTTCAAAATGAATATCCGAAGCACGTTTTTTTAAAGCTCTAAGCAATAATTTATCAATACTGTCGACTAGTTGATCTTCTTGCATGACTAAAACCATTTTATTGTTGCATTAATTTAAAATTTAAAGATATCTTCACATACACTATTTAAGCTTACATCAACAGGATTAGTTACACAGGTACGTGACCAATCAACATTACCATGGGTTATATTCAGCGTCGGTGTCATCGTTACTGTTAAGCCAGATAAGGCATTTTGTCCAACTAATTCAATCATCCCATTTGTGACTGTCACTGAGGTGACATAATTGGTTGATTTAGTCATTGGAATACCATTATTTGCATTATTACAATTTGCTAATCCACCTTGCTCAATTACACATATTTCTACCGCTGTTTTGTAAGCGGTCATGGCTTGTAGCATATCGGTCATGGCTGCTTTTTTTACATAACCTTGATAAGCAGGCAAACCAATTGCCGTTAAAATAGCAATTACTATAATTGCTATCATGAGTTCAAATAAGGAAAATCCCGATTGTTTGTTCATATTCATTCTCTGTTATTAAATTGCTAACGAAACACAAGCAACTTTATAGCGTTTAAAAAAAATGAAATAATAACGGTATGCCAAGTATGGAAAAAGGATAACAATAATTGTTTTTCTGATTTCATCATTATTTAAATTATTGGAAGTCAAATCACAAATCAGTAATTTGATAACAAAGTTTTATAAGATAAGGAGTCGATATGTCCTTAAAGATAGTTAATGGTTGGTTACAAGGTGTAAAACAGGTCATTTCACCATTTTATAATGATCGACCAAGTGATAAACCCATTTCATTATTAGTGATTCATAATATAAGCCTTCCGCCCAATCAATTTGGTGGCCCTTATGTAGAACAGCTGTTCACAGGTCAGCTTGATCCAAATGAACACCCTTATTTTGCCGATATCTATCAAATACAGGTATCAAGTCACCTATTTATTCGTCGTGACGGTGAGATAATTCAATTTGTAGCTTTTGATAAACGAGCATGGCATGCAGGTATATCAGCATTTGAAGGACAAGAAAATTGTAATGATTTTTCAATAGGAATCGAATTGGAAGGATGTGATAGTGAAAAATTTACCGAAGTGCAATATCAACAACTGGCAAAAGTCACCCTTCTACTACAACAAACTTATCCACTTAACAATATCACCGGACACAGTGACATTGCACCAGAACGTAAAACAGATCCTGGGCCTTATTTTGATTGGCAATATTATAGGCATTTGCTTGCTAATAAAATGCAAGCTAACTTAATTAAAGATCAATTAGAACGAATTGAGCAAGCGTTAAAAAAAATAGATTTATGGCAAGCCTTACCACCCAGTCAGGATGCTTTTTTAAGTCAACAACCTTTTGCACTTGATACCATGAAGTCATACGAATGGCTACAATGGATTTTTATACCCCGAATTCGAGCTATAATTGATGCCAATTCGGCTATTCCCCCCTTTGCGTTACACCCCTATTTTGAAGAAGCGTTAAAAGAGTCAGAGAACAATATTGACCATTTGTTAGATCTGATAAAACAACTTGATGAATTGACCCAATCCAAATAGTTAATGGTGGCTTAAACATATGAAAAAGTGATATTGAATAGATCTGAGAAGTTAATTACCGCGTTCTGCACGCGGTAATTTTAATAAAGAACACAATTTTTATTTTTTTAACTTATTTCGATACTCATTGACCGCTTTTAAATGGCTATTATAATTCGTCGTAAACGTATGTCCGCCCTTACCATTAGCGACAAAAAACAGATATTTGGTATCAGCAGGGTGTGCCGCAGCTTCTAACGACGCTAAACTTGGCATTGAAATAGGCGTAGGTGGTAAACCATTAATGACATAGGTATTATAAGGATTAGTCTTATCGGTCATATCAATACGTCTAATTTTACCCGTATATTTATCACCTAAACCATAAATAATTGTAGGATCGGTTTGCAGCTTCATTTTTGCTTTTAATCGATTAACAAAAACAGATGCGACATTCGCACGTTCAGAACTGAGACTAGTCTCTTTTTCAATAATTGAGGCAATAATAAGTAATTCATACGGTGTGCTATATGGCAGCCCACTATCACGATTTTCCCACACTCTTTGCAAGTTATTTTTCATAGTGAGATGAGCACGTTTTAAAATATTAATATCTAAGGTGTCGACCGTATAAAGATAAGTATTTGGCGAAAGCCACCCTTCAAGAGGCCCCTCAATACCTAAAATTTTTGCAATATCATCGCTTGATTTATCAACCAAAGTTTGTTGAATGTAAGGAGTATTTTTTATGGTATTTAACCAATCATTGGCTCGCTTCCCTTCCACAAATCTTAGCGTAAAACTGCTTTCTTTGCCTGACACTAATAATTTTAAAAATTCATCAACTGTCATATGGGGTTCTAATTTATATCCCCCAGCTTTAATAGTACTTAATTCAGGATTTAATTTATACAAATAAGGAAGTAGATAAGCCCTATCCATTAAATTTGCTTGATCTATTTGTTCAACTAACTGATGTATTGACGTTCCTTTTTTGATAATAAACACTTTATTATCATCATTAACATGAATATGCTGTTTAGAAAACTGTTGTAAAAAATAGTAACCCAACGCAAGCGAAGCGGTAACAACTAAAATTATTGCCAAAAACGTGTATAAAAATATTTTTTTAATCATAACTTATTTATCTATATAGTGAACCTTAGCTCGTGTAGTTAAGCGCGTTAATAACTCATATGCACTAATACCTGTATGTTTAGCAATTTCTTCTACCGGCAATTCCTTCCCCCAAAAAATGACTTCGTCGCCTGGTTTATCCGAACTATTCAGTCCCAGATCAACAATAATCATGTCCATTGAAACACGCCCCACAATAGGAACACGTCTACCATTAATTAACACAGGCGTATTTTCGGGTATACCGCGAGGATATCCATCACCATACCCCATTGCAACAACACCTAATTTTGTCTCTTTATGACTTGTCCAAATTTGCCCGTAGCCCACAGATTCACCCTTTTTATGCTTTCTTACTGCAATTAGCTCTGACTTAAACGTCATAGCTGGGTGTAATTCGGCAATGGGATTCTCAAAAGGAGAAACGCCATACAAAGCAATACCTAATCGAATCACATCACGATGTGAATTTGGCCAAGCAAGAATACCGCCAGAAGCAGCAATAGATTGCTTATCAAGCAATGATTTGTTAGAAATTGATTCAACAAATTCGTCCAACAGCAAACATTGATTTGACGTTTGGTTGGAAGAAAAATCATCAGCAGAACTAAAATGACTGATAATATTTAATGGTTTACGCACAACGCAACAACTTGCTAATCGATTAAATTCACCTTGAGCCTCATCAAACCGAAACCCTAAACGATGCATACCTGTGTCAATTTTGAACCAAGCTGTGATTTGATTTTCAATTTTAATCGCATTTAACGCATCAATTTGCCAACTTGAATGAACCACAGTTTGCAAATTAAAATCAATTAAATCCGTTATTTCATCATGTGGAAAAAAACCTTCCAACAAAACAATGGGGGTAATGATCCCAATTTGCCGTAACAAAAGCGCTTCAGAAAGTCTTGCAACCCCAAAGTAGTCGACCTTATCGGATAATAATTGAGCAATGCCAGCAATCCCATGACCATAAGCATTTGCTTTAAGAATAGCCATTAAGGAGCTATTAGGTGAATTTCGTCTCACATACTCAATATTATGCAGAATAGCTTGACGATTAACATTAACGACAGCAATAGACATTACTTCCAACCTAACTCAGGTAAAAAAAGATATTTTAATTTCTGTTCTAAATAATAACAAATAAAATATGAAAGGTTAATCAAGTTTTAATACAAAAAAACCACACAATCAATAAGTTAATTAAAAAATTCGGGGGCATAAGTAATTTATCCTTTTAAAAAATCATAGGATAATTCGCTTAAAAACGGTATGATCATTAAAGATATTTTTAGAAATCAGCATAATTTTTTAAAGGATATTAGATGATTGATTATAATGCATTCCCTGAACAACGCCAATCTTTTATCCGGCAGCTTTTGACTGAAAAAGGGCGTGTTGTCAGTGCTGATTTAATTAAATTGTTAGGGGTTTCAGAACACACGATTCGTCGAGATTTACAAAAACTAGCCCGTGACGGTGTTTGCAAGCGTGTATATGGTGGAGCAGTTAGCCATTTAAAACAATCAGCCACATTTGAAACTCGTATTAATCAATGTGTAGACGAAAAATCTTCAGTAGCAATAAAATGTGCAAAATTAATCAAAAATAATTCCTGCATTTTTATTGATACTGGTTCCACCTATTTAGCAATGGCAAGTTATATCCCACAAAATTTGACATTAACGATTGTCACCAATTCTCCTCAAATTGCTTCGGTCTTAAGTAGCCGTACCAATGGCGAGCTCATTTTATTAGGTGGCAAAGTTAATCCGTTAACGGGGGGAACAATGGGCGCTGATACCGTTAATCAAATCCGAAATATGGTCTTTGATCAAACCTTTATTGGCGTTTGTGGACTTGACCCGCATGCGGGGTTAAGCGCAGTTTATTATGATGATGCCTGCTTCAAAAAAGAAGTCATTACGCAAAGCAATGAGGTTATAGCCGCAGTGATTGCCGACAAAATGCAACAAGTTGCTCGCTATAAAGTTGCCACTTGTGAAGATATAGATATCATTATCGCTAGTCGAGATAGCAAAATTGAGGGCTTTGAAGATTTTAATCTCAAAATAGAAATCGCTTAATAGATTCAGCTGTCATCAACTCAATCTGAGCATGCCATCATTTGCTTTGCAATTCAATTAGTTGCTTTATCGTATTCAGTACCGCACTATCATCATTGAAACCGGTGATAAATTTAGCGACAGCTTTGGTTTCTTCAAATGCATTACGCATTGCAAAACTATACTCCGCTTGTTCAAGTAATTCTATGTCGTTGTAACCGTCACCAAATGCCATGGTTTCATGATAATTTACCTTAAGTAGTTGTTGTAATTTTTTGATAGTATTCCCTTTATGAACATCATGCTGAGTGATATCAATCCATGTAGCTTCAGATACCACTATATAAGCTTGGTTTTCAAAAGGGGTTAAATGCTGTCGAGTTTGTAAACATTGTCCTTTTTCATCATATACAGTGATTTTGATAAAGTCATCAGCGATATGAGTCAGATCATCCACTTCAATTATTGTTGCATATGAACCTCGGACTTTAGCTTTTAATCGTTCAGGTAAATGGGCTTTGATGACGGCTCCTTGAGCAGTACAAGCAATGATAACGTGCTCTTTACTAACTTGTTCCAAGGTTTTTATCATACGCTGCCCTAGTTCATTAGGGATGAATGAGCGATAAATAAATTCACCTTTATGTTTTATGGTCGTTGCGCTATCACCGACTATCCAGATTTTGTCGCTGTAATCACCAAAGAGTTCTTCAACCCGTTCACATTGTTTACCGGTACATGCCACAAAATGAATTTGTTGTTCAGCCATGAGTGCATACACTTGCGAAAATAGCTGACGGTCATAATCACCTTGGCTATTTAAAAATGTCCCGTCTAGATCACTTATAATCAATTTAATCATTTTAATATCCTTTCTCATTGCAATTTCATTTAATCAATCAAGATATGATTGATTATGATGTTTTATGATCGATTTGGCAATATTGTAATCGTTCAGGATGAGATCATGATCACAAAAAATGAAGTCATTTAAATTCTATTGATGTTTTTCAATTAGGAAATACTCAATATTATTAATATGTTAAAGTTATTATTAGTGCAAATGAGTTAAAACGAGAATGGATCGATTGATTATTGATAGATCTAAAATTGTCGATGACTTATTTACCGCAATATACACTGTTAAAGTGACGGATCGGTACAATAAAAAAAACCGACCATTAAGGTCGGTTTATTTGTTGATTACTGTTTAGCTTCGATATTATCACCCACTAAATCCAAATGAATGGTTTTACCTGGTACTAATTTACCGGACAATATTTGTTGTGCTAATGGGTTTTCAATTTCTTGTTGAATAGCGCGTTTTAACGGTCTTGCACCATAAATTGGATCGAAACCAACTTTAGCAAGATGTTCTAACGCTGCATCAGAAATATCCATTTCATAACCTCGTTCATCTAAGCGTTTTTCAACATGTGCCAATTGAATTCTAGCAATCGCTTTGATGTTTTCTTGACCCAGTGGATGGAAGACCACCGTTTCATCAATACGGTTGATAAATTCAGGTCTAAAATGTTTAGTTACCACGGTCATAACTAATGCTTTCATTTCGTCATAACTAAGCTCAACTTGTCCTTGAATTAAATCAGAACCCAAGTTAGATGTCATGATGATAACCGTATTGCGGAAATCCACTGTACGACCTTGTCCGTCAGTTAAGCGACCATCATCTAAGACTTGTAATAAAATATTAAAGACATCCGGATGCGCTTTTTCCACTTCATCCAGTAAAATCACTGAATAAGGTCGACGCCGTACGGCTTCGGTTAAATATCCGCCCTCTTCATAACCAACATAACCAGGAGGCGCACCAATTAAGCGAGCAACGGAATGTTTTTCCATGAATTCAGACATATCAATCCGTACCATGGCATCTTCACTATCAAACATAAAGTTTGCCAATGCTTTACAAAGTTCGGTTTTACCCACACCTGTTGGACCTAAGAATAAGAAAGACCCAATCGGTTTATTCGGATCAGAAAGACCAGCACGGCTACGACGAATAGCATTTGCTACAGCGACAACAGCTTCATCTTGCCCAATAACACGTTTATGTAAAGCGTCTTCCATGTGTAATAATTTATCTTTTTCACTTTCAAGCATTCTCGAAACAGGAATACCCGTCGCTTTCGATAATACTTCGGCAATCTCGTTATCGGTCACTTTGTTACGCAATAATTTCATGGTTTTACCTTCTAATTGCGTAGCTGTTGCGAGTTTCTTTTCAAGTTCCGGAATTTTGCCATATTGCAATTCCGACATCTTGTTTAAATCCCCTGCTCGACGAGCTTGTTCTATCTCAGTGCGAGCTTTTTCCAACTCTGCTTTGATATTCTGAGTGCCCGAAAGTGCAGCTTTCTCTGATTTCCACTCTTCTTCAAGTGACGCATAATCCTTTTCTTTTTCAGCAAGTTCATTATTTAACATCTCAAGTCGTTTTTTACTGGCATCATCCGACTCTTTTTTAAGCGCTTGTTGCTCAAGTTTAAGTTGAATGATACGTCTTTCAAGACGATCTAATGATTCTGGCTTAGAATCCATTTGCATACGAATACTCGATGCAGCTTCGTCAATCAAGTCAATAGCTTTATCTGGCAACATACGATCTGAAATATAACGATGCGATAATGTTGCCGCAGCCACAATGGCTGGATCGGTAATTTGAACATGATGATGCAATTCATAACGCTCTTTCAAACCACGCAAAATGGCAATGGTGTCTTCAACAGTCGGTTCAGCCACATAAACTTTTTGAAAACGACGTTCCAATGCAGGATCTTTTTCAATATATTGACGATATTCGTCAAGTGTTGTTGCCCCAACGCAGTGTAATTCACCACGAGCTAATGCTGGTTTTAACATGTTTCCGGCATCCATAGCACCATCGCCTTTACCTGCACCGACCATAGTGTGAATTTCGTCGATAAACAGAATAATACGACCTTCTTCTTTAGCGATATCTTTAAGAACAGCTTTCAAACGCTCTTCGAACTCACCACGATATTTAGCACCAGCAATTAAGGCTCCCATATCCAAGGATAAGACACGTTTATTACGTAATCCCTCGGGGACTTCACGATTCACAATACGTTGTGCTAATCCTTCAACAATCGCAGTTTTACCCACACCTGGTTCACCAATTAACACAGGGTTATTTTTGGTACGACGTTGTAACACTTGTATCGTACGGCGAATCTCTTCATCACGCCCAATAACTGGATCGAGTTTACCTTGTTCTGCACGCTGTGTTAAATCAATAGTGTATTTTTTCAACGCACCACGTTGATCTTCTGCATTTGGATCATTCACGTTGTCGCTTCCTCTTAATTGATTGACTGCTTGAAGAAATTTATCTTTAGTGACACCCGATTTTTTTAGGATATCGCCAAGGCTCCCTTTTTCGTCTAATGCAGCTAATATAAATAGCTCTGAAGAGATATAACTATCTCCATTTTTTTGAGATAATTTATCGCATAAATTTAAAACTTTAATTAAATCTTGAGAAGGGATAACTTCGCCACCGACACCCTGCACTTGAGGTAATCGGTCAATGGATTGATTTAATTCTTGTTGTAAAATGGCATTATTTGCCCCAGCAGCTGCCAATAATGGATTAACACTACTGCCTTCTTGATTAAGCATTGCTGAAAGTACATGGATAGGCTCTATATACTGATTATCTTTACCTAATGCTAAAGACTGCGCATCAGCTAAAGCTTGTTGAAATTTGTTTGTGAGTTTATCTAACCTCATATTATCTATCTCCTTAGCAATAAATTTGGCATAAATGATTAAACACTTATTCCATTTGCATAATGACTAAATGAGTGTGGAAGGAAAAATTTCAAGAGCTTGTCAAGAATTTTTTTACAGATAATAAAAACTGACTAACGTGAAACATTTTAGACCTAAAAATGATAAATTTAAATATATTTACAATCGCATCCTAAATAGAATATCTAGTTTCAGATAATCATTGAAAGGTGACAAATAACTTGATATCTATTATATTAACCGCTTTCTTCTGTTAGGTTAACTAACCGTGGTTCGTGATCCATCCCACGAAAAAAAACTAGGAATGTAAAATGTTCAAAATTGCCAAAGAGTTCCAATTTGATGCTTGTCACATGTTAGACGGGCATAACAAAAAATGTCATAACCTGCATGGTCATACTTACCGATTAGTCGTCGAAATTAGTGGTGAACTCATTAATAAGGGTTCCAGCGAAGATATGGTAATGGATTACGCTGATCTCAAATCCATTGTAAAAAAACATATTATTGATCCGCTCGATCATGCTTATCTTTACCACCAAAATAATGTTAATGAATGCCGTATTGCTACCTTATTGCAAGAAATGGATCGAAAAACATTTGCTTTTCCGTGTCGCACAACCGCTGAAGGAATGAGTCAATACATTTTTGATTGTTTATCGAACTATTTACCCATATCCAAGATTAAACTGTGGGAAACCCCAAGCTCATACTGCGAGTATCAACGGGGTTAACTATGCTTGAGTTTCGTATTGTTGAAATCTTCGAATCACTGCAAGGCGAAGGTTATAATACCGGTATGCCCGCCATTTTTATTCGCTTGGCAGGTTGTAATCTAAATTGTTGTTGGTGTGATACCAATTTTCGCCAATATACCCGTTTCACATTAGATCAACTTCTCGACAAAGTGAAACAGTATAAAAGCAAAAATATCATTATTACGGGTGGCGAGCCAACCTTAGTTAAAGATCTATCTAAATTACTCTTACCCCTTAAACAAGCGGGTTATTTTATTGCTATTGAAAGTAATGGTTTAGGCAAAGTCGACGCTTTAATTGACTATATTGCTCTCAGTCCTAAGTTTTGCTATCAATCACGTTATCAAAAAATAGTTCAGTCAATTGCTAATGAAGTGAGAATCGTTGCTGAAAATCATCCTGACTTCATTTCGTTTTGCCAATATATAGAACAAAATATTCAAGCTAAACGCTATTACTTATCGCCTTGTGAAAGAAATGGCGAGTTTAACATGCATGACACAATCATATTACTTGGACAAATTAATCAAAATCGTATTGAAAATAAATGGTTACTGAATATCCAAACGCATAAATTTGCTAATATTGAATAATTAATCACGAAAAAGCACATCTGTTTACCGTTAACGGCTCATAATTTTGCCCTGAACGATTGTGATGGTTATATAACTTAATAATTTAATAAAGTTTTTGTTACGAAAATAAGAATAACATGTTTGAATTTTGCATACTATTAGCCAAGATTAACTTGCTCAAAACATGAAAGATAAATTTTTAATGAAAATTAACTTAACTTCACTCAGTTAAACACGTAAGAATGATTATTTAGCTGGCAGAAGAGAAGTTTTATATTTTTTAGTCACCAAGATAGAATAACTGAGGAACGTCATGATTGGTTTCTTTATTTGCCAGCTAATCTGAGAATGTTTGCACCATTTTTTTAAATATCACTCAAACCAAATCATTGATGCCATTCTTCCTGTTCGGTTTTCTCGTCGATAAGAAAAGAATTTATCTTGTTCTGTATAAGTACAATAATCACCACCAAATATTTTATTTACACCTGTTGAATTCAAACGTTGTTTGGCAATTAAGTAGAGATCGGCCAAATATTTTTGCTCTGGTATATTGATTAATTTAAATGCACTTTTTGCTTCTGGATCGATGGCCTCAAATTGTTTTTTTATTTCTTCTCCTACTTCATATTTTTTGGCACTTATGGCTGGTCCCATCCAAACCATAATTTCGGATGGTTTACAGGAGAATTTTTTAACGGTTTCTTCTAAAATTCCATTGCACAATCCTCGCCAACCCGCATGCGCTGCCGCGACCTCATCGCCTTTCGAAGAGCAAAATAATAAAGGCATGCAATCGGCAGTTAACACAACACACACTTGCTTTGCTTGATGAGTATAAGCCGCATCAGCTTCAAATATTTGTTTATTATTAACGATTCCAGTGGGGGGTTGTAATTTTATTTGTGAAATATCAAGGGCGACAGTACTATGAGTTTGATTAAGCCAATAAGGTTCGCTGGGTATCTGTTCAGCGGTAATTAAGCGTTTTCGGTTTTCTGCAACATCATTTATATTATCACCGGTACGCCCTCCCATATTTAAACTTTCAAATGGCGGCATACTGACACCGCCCATTCGTGTTGTGGTCAACGCTCGAACATTTTTCGGCGCAAACCAGTAAGGATAAATCGATTTAATCATTTTTCTTTCACCAATCCAGCTCATGTTTATATAATTCTGTATCTTCTTGTAATGCTTCAACTAGTCTTTGCATATCTTCTGGTATAGGCGCATGCCATTCCATTTGCTCACCCGTTATTGGATGATATAACCTTAACATGGTTGCATGTAATGCTTGCCTATCAAATTCTCGTAATGTGTTAATAAGTGTTTCGCTTGCCCCTTTTGGTGGTCTTGGACGTCCGCCATAAAGAGGATCACCGACCAAAGGATGAGCAATATGTGCTAAATGTACTCGAATTTGGTGTGTTCGTCCAGTTTCTAATCGTAAACGCAATCTTGTATGCAATCGATATTTTTCTAAAACACGATAATGTGTTACAGCAGGTTTTCCTGTCGGAAACACAGCCATATGAGTTCGTTTGGTAGGGTGTCGGGTAATCGGCTGATCTATTGTTCCTCCCGCCGTAATAATACCCATAGCTACCGCTTCATACTCACGGGTTATTTCTCTTAATTGTAGCGATTCGACTAAATGCGTTTGGGCAACGATAGTTTTAGCAACGACCATCAAACCGGTCGTGTCTTTATCCAACCGATGAACAATACCTGCACGTGGAACGCGAGCAATTTCAGGACAGTAATGTAATAACGCATTTAATACTGTGCCATTTGGATTACCTGCACCAGGGTGAACAACTAAATCACGTGGTTTATTTATCACTAAAATATCATCATCTTCATAAACAATATTTAATTTAATATCTTCTGGTTGATGATAAGTCTCTTCTTCAATCTCAGCATGAATAATAATTTTTTCACCACCCAATACTTTCTCTTTGGGTTTATTAACTATCACATCGTTTACTAATACTTTATTATTGATAATCCAGTCTTTAATTCTTGAGCGAGAATAATCGGGGAAAAGTTCTGATAATGCTTGGTCTAAACGCATCCCAAGTTGAGTTGACTCAATTTGATTTGATAATTTTAATTCTTGCATATGTAATTTATCTATTTTAAGCTGATATGTTTTAGAGTATTATATACTAATCATAACGGTTATTGTTTATTTTTTGGATTGGAAACTGAATGAAATTACGCTTACACTCGTTATTGGCTATCGCATTAAGTGGTGTGCTTATTGGTTGTACATCAACAAAGCCTGATGTTGAAAATGTATCAGAGGTTGAACTCCATAGTAAAGCACAAGATGCACTTAATAGTGGTAATTTAAAATCAAGTATTACTGTTTTAGAAGCATTGGATAAAAGTTACCCTTTTGGTCCCTATTCTCAACAAGTTCAACTTGATTTAATTTATGCATATTACAAAACTGCAGATTTACCACTAGCTGTAGCCTTAATAGACCGTTTTTTAAAATTGAATCCGACTCATCCAAATGTTGATTGGGTGATATATATGCGTGGCCTATCTAATATGGCTCAAGATGACAATATGATTCAAGGTTGGTTCAATGTTGATCGTTCAGATCGCGATTCCCAATATGCGATCACGGCTTTTAAAGATTTTTCCTACCTCGTTTCCAGTTTTCCTTCAAGTTATTATGCCGCTGATGCACAAAAACGCTTAGTTTTTTTAAAAAATAGAATAGCACGTTATCAGTTAAAAGTGGCTGAATTTTACACCAAACGTGGGGCGTATGTCGCTGTCATTAATCGTGTGACACAAATGCTATCCCTATTTCCCGATACAGATTCAACAAAATCTGCTCTATTGTTAATGCGCAATGCTTATCAAGAATTAGGGTTAACGGCAGAAGTCGAAAATGTTGATAAACTCATTCAAGCTAATCTTGAAAATATGCCCAAAGAGCAACAAAAGTCATTCTTTTCACGGTTTACTAGCGTCTTTAATGGCGGCTAATTAACCATTAATCACTTCATATCCAAATTTGTATAAAATCGAGTATGGCTATTTAATTGTTTAAATAGCCATATTAGTATTTTATCATCAAGAAACATTGCCTCGTTACCTTCTGACATATAAATAACGGTATACTCCATGATCATCATTTATATTTGTTAATGCTTTTGTTAGTTCTTGGGTAAGTTTAGTTGATAAAGTTGTATCTGATGAGGATAATGTAAAATCTGGCTTTATAATTTGTTCTTCGACATATTGTATAAATTGAAGAAATTGATCAATATCTTTTTTGGATAAATATATACTTTTTGCCATCATCATATTAATAAGCTTATTGTTAAACTCCAAAATAATCGTTTGATATAGCACTACGGTACTTTTATACATTATTACTGTTTTTAATGCTGACCATTGAAACGTTTGATTCAATGTTTTATGGTCATCAATACTAATCGAATATGAATTGACATTAATCGTCATTTTTTTACGGAACAAGCGAGCAATACATATAGCAAATAGAAAGATAGAAAATAATTCCGGAACAAGCAGTCCAACAATAAAAATGACCTCAAAGTACCGGTTGGGAATCATCGGCATAATCGCATCAGAGAAAAATAAATACATGAGACAACCAAGGACTAAAACACCAAAGCAACAAATGAGTATCATTAAATTTTTAAATGAGCGCTGAGTAAAACAACGAAATTCAAATGTACGATTTTCCATAAGCTATTCCTTATATTTTTTTAGAAAAATATCTTAAATTTTTTTTAAATACTTTGAGAAGAAAAGATTTATTTCTTTTTATTTATATTGTTAACTTTATTGTGTTTAATTCATATAAATATTGGTATCAAATCATTCTTCTTGTTTCTTACATCGTTTATAAAACGTGCCAATAGAGTTACCAAATTATTTTTTATTAGCAATAATAGATAGGACATATATTCATCACGTAAGAACAATATTGCCTAGATGAGATTGAAGCCCCAAAAGTCGATGAACTTATTTAAACCAATTTCGAAAATATACCGGTTGAAGAGAAAAATCATTCTTTCTCGTATCTTAAGTGTGTTTAATGATAGCTATTATATTGACCAATTAAAAGACAGTTAACGTTTATCAAAACAGTTGATGGCTATTTAACCATTCAATAGCCATTGTTTTATCACTAATTTACAAACAACATATGTGCATTAGCTACTTTCTGATATAAAGGTAACGATATTCTAAATCATGTGAAACATCCACTAGAAATTCAGCTGTTTTAGATGATAAAGTTTTATCCACCGAGAATAATGTAAAATCTGGTTTGAGAACTTGTTCATGAAGATATTGTGTAAATTCAAAAAATTGATCGATATCTTTTTTGGATAATAGTGGAATTCTTCCCTTTACTATCTGCATATTAATACGCTCATTGTCAAATTCCAGGATAAGTGTCTGATTAATCCAAACAGCGTTTTCGACTTTAAACATTATTACTTTTTGTAATGCTGACCATTGAAACATTTGATTCAATTTTTTATGGTCATCAATATTAATCGAATATGAATTGACATTAAACGTCATTTTTTTACGGAATAAACTCACAATACTTATAGCAAACAAAACGCCAGAAAGTAAGCTCAACACAAGGATTCCACCAAAAAGAATCTCCATAAAATATTGTTTGGGGATCAAAGGCATGACAGCATCAGAGGTAAATAAAAAAATGAGATAACCTGCGACAAATGAAGCAAAGCTAATAACTGATATAACTAAAACAATAAATGAGCGACGAGTGAAACAACGAAATCCAAATGTACGATTTTCCATAAGCTATTCCTTATATTTTTTAGAAATATATCTTAAGTTTTTTTAAATATATTGAGAAGCAAAGATTTATTTCTTTTATTTTGTTAACTCTATTGATTTTAATTCTTATAAATATTGGTATCAAATCATTCTCCTTGTTTCATATATCGTTTGTAAAACGTGCCAATAACCAATACAATTAGCAAATTATTTTTTATTAGCAATAATAGATAGGACATTAATTCGTCATGCAAGAACAATATCGCCCAGATGAGATTGAAGCCAAAGTTCAACAACATTGGCTAGAGAACAAAACATTTCACGTTACTGAAGATGCATCTAAAGAGAAGTATTACTGCTTGTCAATGCTTCCTTATCCTTCAGGTCGTTTGCATCTTGGTCATGTCCGTAATTATACAATCGGTGATACGATCTCACGTTATCAACGTCTAAATGGTAAAAATGTATTACAACCAATAGGTTGGGATGCTTTCGGTTTACCCGCTGAGGGGGCGGCAGTAAAAAACAATACCGCACCAGCAAAATGGACTTACGAAAATATTGCTTACATGAAAAAGCAATTACAATTATTAGGTTTTGGTTATGATTGGGATCGTGAAGTCACCACTTGCCGACCAGAATACTACAAATGGGAACAATGGTTTTTTACTAAACTTTATGAAAAAGGTTTAGTTTACAAAAAGACTTCAGCAGTTAACTGGTGCCCTAACGATCAAACTGTACTGGCGAACGAACAAGTCGTTGAAGGTTGCTGTTGGCGCTGTAATACCCCCGTCGAGCGTAAAGAGATCCCACAATGGTTTATCAAAATTACTGACTATGCCGAAGAGCTACTCAATGATTTAGATACGCTTGAAGATTGGCCAGAACAAGTTAAAACAATGCAACGAAACTGGATTGGTCGCTCTGAAGGGGTCGAATTTGATTTTGCTGTAGAAAACTACAATGATAAATTGCGTGTTTATACAACTCGCCCTGATACCTTAATGGGCGTAAGTTTTGTCTCAGTTGCCGCTGAGCACCCATTAGCACAATTAGCAGCGAAAAATAATCCGAAAATTGCTGAATTTATTGCAGAATGCAAAAATACCAAAACGGCAGAAGCCGATATGGCAACAATGGAGAAAAAAGGCATCGCCACTGGGTTTTATGCTATTCATCCGTTAACGGGTAATAAAGTGCCAGTATGGATTGCCAACTTTGTCTTAATTGAATATGGCACTGGTGCAGTAATGGCAGTACCGGGACATGATGAGCGCGATTATGAGTTTGCTTCAAAATATAATCTGCCAATTAAACCAGTTATCTTAAATCAAGATGGGCAAGCTCCTGACTTGTCTGAAAATGCTTATACTGAACATGGTAAGCTATTTAACTCGGGTGAATTTGATGGACTTAATTTTGAGCAAGCATTCAATGCGATCGCCGACAAATTGACTGCATTGGGTATTGGTGAGCGTAAAGTCAATTATCGCTTGCGTGATTGGGGTGTTTCCCGTCAACGTTATTGGGGTGCACCAATTCCAATGGTCACCCTTGAAGATGGAACCACCATTCCGACGCCAGAAGACCAATTACCGGTTATTTTACCTGAAGATGTCGAAATGAATGGGATCACAAGTCCAATTAAAGCCGATCCAAATTGGGCAAAAACGACTGTTAATGGTCAAGCGGCATTACGAGAAACCGATACCTTTGATACCTTTATGGAATCATCATGGTATTACGCACGTTATACTTGTCCGCACTATGACAAGGGCATGTTAGATGAAAAAGCAGCGAATTACTGGTTACCTGTCGATCAGTACGTTGGTGGTATTGAACATGCCATTATGCATTTACTTTATTTTAGATTCTTCCATAAATTAATGCGTGATTTTGGCTTAGTCAGCTCTGATGAACCAGCTAAACGATTACTTTGTCAAGGCATGGTACTTGCTGATGCATTTTATTATACCAGTCCAACAAACGAACGCATTTGGGTATCACCGACCGAAGTCACCATTGAACGTGATGAAAAAGGTCGTATTTGTAAAGCAATCGACCGCAAAGGCAATGAACTTGTGCATGCAGGTATGACTAAAATGTCGAAATCGAAAAATAACGGCATCGATCCACAAGAAATGGTAGAAAAATATGGTGCTGACACAGTTCGATTATTTATGATGTTTGCCTCGCCTGCTGATATGACGCTTGAATGGCAAGAATCAGGTGTTGAAGGGGCTAACCGTTTTATTAAACGTGTTTGGCGTTTAGTGTATGAATATGCGCAGCAAGGCAAAAGTGTCAAATTAGATGTGACACAATTGAATGCTGAACAAAAAACATTGCGTCGTGAACTTCATAAAACCATTGCCAAAGTCAGTGATGATATTGGACGTCGACAAACATTTAATACGGCAATTGCTGCTGTCATGGAGTTTATGAATCGTCTACAAAAAGCACCTTTAGAAAACGATCAAGATTATGCATTAATGAACGAAGCTTTAAACGCGATTGTTCGTTTACTTTATCCAATGATTCCGCATGTCTGTTTTATTATGTGGCAAGCATTAGGGCATAGTGAATCAATCGATGATGCAACATGGCCGATTGCTGATGAATCAGCGATGATTGAAGATGAAAAACTCATCGTAGTACAAATTAATGGTAAAGTTCGGGGCAAATTCACTGTACCTGCTAATGCTGAGCAAGATTTTGTTGTAGAACAAGCTAAACAAGAACCTAATATACAAAAATATTTGGCAGATGTGACTATTCGTAAAGTCATTTATGTACCAGGTAAGTTATTGAATTTGGTTGTTGGTTAATATTGTTAATAACGAAAATTGGTGGTAATACTTATGAAAAAATATATCGTCTTAATCATGCTAATGGCAATATCACTGACAGGGTGTGGATTTCATTTGCAAAATGAAACAGAGATACCTGCACGATTTAAAACTATGTCTTACGTAAGTTATGATCCTTACGGTAAATTATCAAGATATGTTAAAGAACTCTTGCATGATAATCATATCACACTAGTCAATGATGATGCTTCAGGCAAATATCCGACACTGAATATCACCAATGAAAATATTGATCGTAATACCATATCGATTTATCAAGACGGTAAAGCTGCTGAATATCAATTAGTTTTAACCGTCCATGCTCAAGCCGTAATCAATGGTAAGCAAATATATCCAATTAATGTACGGATATTCCGTACATTCTTTGATAATCCGTCAACGCCATTATCTAAAACAGCAGAGCAAAATTTAATCGAAGACGAAATGTATAGGCAAGCAGCAAAACAGATTATAGGTAAATTAAAATCTGTAGATGCCAAAAAATAACGTTGTTATGATTAAAATCAATGCTGATCAAATTACTAATCACCTAGGATCACCCTATTATTTATTAGTAGGAAGTGATCCCTATCTGCAACATTATGCACAAACTCAATTGCGTCATACTTTCAAACAGAAAGGATTCGATGAGCAACTGACATATACGATAGACAATCAAACCGATTGGTCAGCAATTTATGACAGTTGTCAGGCATTAAATCTATTTTCGAATAACACGCTTATCTTTCTTGATTTTGGTGATAATGCATTAAATACAGCCTTAATAACAAAGCTTAATACACTAAGTGACGTTTTAACCCCTGAAATTGCGCTAATAATCAGTTTAAACAAAATCACTAAAACCCAAGAAAACGCAACATGGTATAAAGCGTTAAACGATAAACTTGTTGTCGTTAATTGCGTCACGCCCGATACCTTACAATTACCTCATTGGATAAAAAGTCATCTTCAGCACAGACAAATAAGCATCGAACCACAAGCGATTGAACTACTTTGTTATTATTATGAAGGTAATTTACTCGCATTAACACAAATTATTGAACAATTAAAATTACTATATCCCAATCATACCATTAGTTATGATCAAGTTGAAAATAACATTAATGATTCGGCTGTATTTACGCCTTATCATTGGATTGATGCCATGGTTGCCAATAAATCTAAACGTGCAACACATATATTACACCAACTAAAAATGAATGATTTGGAACCACTGATTTTAATGCGAATTTTTCAACGAGAGCTAATTCTACTTATTAATTTAAAAAAATCTTCAGAAAAAAAATCGCTTAAACAAGCGTTTGATGAATATAAAATATGGCAAAACAAAAGAGCTTTATATACCGCCTATTTAACGCGTTGTGATATCAAAAATTTATTTACCACTTTGGCAAAATTGACCGATATTGAGATCGGTTTAAAGCACGATAGCCAATTGCAAATTTGGGACAATTTGACCAGTTTGATGATGCAATTTATGGGATTAAATCAATGCTAACCGCTTTATTTGGTGGCACGTTCGATCCTATTCATTATGGTCATCTACGCACTGCAATTTCATTAGCGCAAGAAGTGGGTTTGACACAGATAGTTTTATTACCCAATAAAATACCACCACATAAAGCGCAACCAGATGCAACCACACAACAGCGTCTGGCAATGTTAGCATTAGCCATTGAAGATTTACCTTTGTTTACCGTTGACACCCGTGAAATTGTTCCTAGCACTGTAAATCGACCTTCTTATACCATCGATACTTTAAAGCAATGGCGTCATGAAAACGGGAAAACCGCATCACTTGCATTCATTATGGGGCAAGATTCATTACTGAATTTGCCCAGTTGGTATAAATGGCAATCATTACTCGATTATTGCCATTTGATTATTTGTCAGCGACCAAATTATGCCGCAAGAACTGATAATGTTGAATTTCAACAATGGATTGATAAAAATCGTACGACTAATATAAAAAATTTGCATGATTCTGCTCAAGGATGTATCTATTTTTCTGATACGCCTTTAGAAAATATTTCAGCAACGCAAATCAGGCAAAAAATTAAGAATCAACAAAGTTGTGAAGGTCTATTACCACTAAAAGTTTGGCAATATATCCACCAACAAGGTCTTTACCAGACAAAGAAAATTTAGAAATGACTTTACTTCTGGGAGTTTTTTCGGCATTATTTTGCGGCGATACTTATATGTTGTAAGTTGAGCTTTTTTATGTTTATACACACTATCATTTTATCTTATGATAAAATACTGAACTAGTCATTTAAGAAAAGCATCCAAAGTTGACTTTTCTTTCCCTCAAAAATAAAAGGGATATCATAAACGAGTTGTGTATAGTTAATTTGTTTTTATTATTAAGAGGCCCCAATGGCAAAAGAAGATAACATTGAAATGCAAGGTACCATACTTGATACTCTTCCTAACACGATGTTTCGTGTTGAACTTGAAAATGGTCATGTCGTTACTGCACATATTTCTGGCAAAATGCGAAAAAACTATATTCGTATTTTAACTGGCGATAAAGTTACTGTTGAAATGACGCCTTACGATCTTTCTAAAGCACGTATCATCTTCCGTAGTCGCTAATATCGTTATCAAACTTGTTATTTAAAAATTAACTAACCTTATGGGTTATTTTTCTCTTTTTTAATAAAATTCCGTCGACATAAATGTCGACGGAAGAGAAAATTTTAACCAACTTTCTCAAACTAATCCGTTTGAGAAAAATCCATATCTTCGTATTTCACCCATTTAGTTTTCTTCACAATCTTATAACCGAAATAAATAATAAAGAATAACGGGATACCAACATAAGTCGCTATTACACCATTCCAATCAATGGTATCTTGTAAAAATGCTTCATAGTTTTGCCCAAGGGTGATGGTGAGACAAAGTACAAAAGCAAATATAGGGCCAAAAGGGAAACAACTTGAACGATAAGGTAATTTATTCACATCAAAACCTTGAGCCATGTATCCTTTTCTGAATCGATAATGACTAATCGCAATCCCAAGCCAAGCAATAAATCCGGTCATCCCCGACATATTAAGAAGCCATAAATAAACTTCTTGATCTTTATACATTGATGTTAAAAAACATAACATAGCAACAAATGTTGTGGCTAATAATGCAAATCGAGGCACACCCGTTGAAGATAATCTTGAAAAGATTTTAGGTGCTTTTCCTTCTTTTGCTAAGGCATATAGCATACGTGTCGAGGCATATAGACCAGAATTACCTGCGGATAAGACTGACGTTAGAATAACCGCATTCATTATGGCTGCTGCCGATAATAAGCCCGCATGTTGGAATACTAATGTAAATGGGCTGACACTAATGTCGGTCTCCTCATTACGAAGTAAATTAGGATCGGTATAAGGAATAATTAAACTGATGACTAAAATTGCAAAAATATAAAATAGCAAAATACGCCAAAAAACTTGTTTCATGGCTTTAGGAATATTTTTTTCAGGATCTTTTGATTCGCCGGCTGCAATACCAATGAGTTCTGTGCCTTGGAATGAAAAACCAACCACCATAGCAACACCAATCATCGAAGAAAAGCCACCAACAAAAGGCGCATCACCAACAGTCCAATTTTGCCAACCAGTGCTTTCACTCCCACGTAAAATACCGACAATCATTAATAAGCCAACTGCAATAAAAATGATAACAGTCACAACTTTAATTAATGAGAACCAGAACTCAGCTTCGCCAAAACCTTTTACAGAAATATAATTTAAACAGAAGATAATGCTTAAGAATAGCAAACTCCAAAGCCAACTATACGCTCCGGCATCAAACCAATACGAAATCACCAACTGCGCAGCAACCAGATCGACCGCGACGGTAATTGCCCAGTTGTACCAATAATTCCAACCTATCGCAAATCCGAACGCCTCGTCAACATAACGCGCGCCATAAGTCGCAAATGTCCCAGATACAGGTAAATATGCTGCAAGTTCACCAAGGCTGGTCATTAAAAAGTACACCATTACACCAATAATGGCATAGGAAAGCAAAGCACCGCCAGGCCCTGCCTGTGCAACTGTCGCACCGGATGCAACAAAAAGCCCTGTCCCAATTGAACCACCGATTGCAATCATGGCTAAATGGCGAGCCTTTAAATCCCGTTTTAATTTATTTTTCATAACAAAAATCTTCTTTTAAAGAGAGTAAAGGTAATTAAGAAAACTTCAGTTTCTAATCGGTTATTTTAACAAATTGATAGAAAACGCTATTTATCTTAATTATTGTGTATATTTATCATTAAATAATGAAATGCGGTGAAGTGTATCAAAAAAAAAACAACACGAGATAAATAATTCTAATAATAACGCAAGTTTGTTAAATATTAGCAATATTTAGGCGCTAGTGACCTGTTCTAATTGAGTTAAATAATCTAAAGCTTGTTCACGATCATTGCCACACATTTCCATACATGGCTTTAATCGACAACAAACCTTTGGTCTGGAGGATTGTCCAAAGAGTTGACATTGAAAACGACTATCTAAATGGATACAAGGCACGCCGGCAGGCTTGCCATTGGGCATTCCGGGAATAATGGACGAGATCGAAGGTGCAATACAGCAGGCCCCACAATTTTGACGACATTTAACCAATTCTGTCATAAGATTCCTTTAATTTAAGGAACATCGATAAATTTTGATGGTGACAATAGCAAGATAGCGGTAAAATAGCGAGCTAAATTTTAAATTCAATTTTAAAACCTTACAAAGAAACTATTATGGCAAAAGCAAATGAAATAAAACGTGGCGATGCCGTCACTTATAATGGCAAATTATTACTGGTTAAAGACATTGATGTTCAAAGTCCAAGTGCCCGTGGTGCAAGTACACTCTATAAAATGCGTTTTACCGATGTCAAGACAGGCGGTAAAGTTGAAGAGCGATTTAAAGGTGACGATATTATCGAAACCATTGAACTTTTTCGACGTCCAGTCAGCTTTTCCTATATCGATGGTGATGAATATGTCTTTATGGACAATGAAGACTATACGCCATTTATTTTCAAAAAAGCACAAATTGAAGAAGAACTTCTTTTTATTCCAGAAGGTGGCATGAACGGCATTCAAGTACTCATGGCTGATGGTGAAGTCGTTGCATTGGAATTACCACAAACGGTTGATCTAGAAATTATTGAGACCTCACCAAGTATCAAAGGGGCATCAGCAAGTGCTCGCACTAAACCAGCTACATTATCAACAGGACTTGTTATTCAAGTTCCAGAATATATTGATAACAATGAAAAGGTCAAAATTCATATCGCCGAACGTCGTTTTATGGGACGATCAGAATAACGTATTAATTTGTCATGAAAACCTATAATCAAAACAAACTCCATAAACGATTGCGTCGCCTTACTGGTGAAGCGATCGCTGATTTTAATATGATCGAAGAAGGCGATCGTATTATGGTCTGTTTATCAGGCGGTAAAGATAGTTATACCTTGCTTGATATTTTATTAAATTTAAAGATCAGTGCGCCTATTAATTTTGATCTTATTGCCGTTAATTTAGATCAAAAGCAACCGGGATTTCCTGAGCATGTATTACCGCAATACCTTGAGTCATTAGGCATTGAATATAAAATAGTTCAAGAAAATACCTATGGTATTGTCAAAGAAAAAATACCAGAAGGTAAAACAACTTGTTCGCTTTGTTCACGTCTGCGCCGTGGAATTTTATATCGCACCGCAACCGAACTGGGCGCCACAAAAATTGCCTTAGGTCATCATCGTGACGATATTTTAGAAACCTTGTTTTTAAATATGTTCTACGGCGGTAAACTAAAAGCAATGCCACCCAAATTAATGAATGATTCAGGTGAACATATCATTATTCGTCCGCTTGCGTATTGCAAAGAAAAAGACATTGCAAAATATGCTGAAATTAAGCAATTCCCAATTATTCCTTGTAACCTTTGTGGTTCACAGCCCAATTTACAACGTCAAGTGATTAAAGAGATGCTTAATGAATGGGATAAAAAATATCCCGGACGCATTGAAACCATGTTCCGTGCAACCCAAAATATTACTCTATCGCATCTTTGTGATACTTCACTTTTTGATTTCAAAGGAATTAAAAAGGGGGATCACGTAATTGATGGAGGAGATATAGCATTTGATCACGAAGATATGCCCCAACCGATTGGATTTGATGCATCCGACCTTGAAGATCAAGACATGATCTTATGGAAAGAAGTTAAATAGATCTTTATATTATCGCTATTTTGTAAAATTATCCCACTCAACACTTTAGTGGGATAACAAATCTAAAACATCATTTTTTCGTCAATTTTAATAGCGTTAACTCACTGATAACATTCAATCGATTATTCTATCGATAAATTTTAAATTGATCATCAACATTAATATTTTTTAATTCATTAACCATTTAGACCAACTTTGATTGACGATTTGTTTTTCCTCAACAAAACAGGTGTTATCAACCGTGCTAGGTAATAGTTGTAATGATAATTGATGAATTTCGTTACGCATATCTATATAAGCTTGAGTGAGCTTTTGGGCTTCATCCTGTTCCATAATCTGATAATTAGCAGCTAATTCTAATATCCGAACGTTATCGCTCCAAGTTGTCATTTTAGGATAATGATGTGCGTAATTAAGCACAAGATACTGTGATAAAAATTCAATATCCCCTATTCCACCCTGATCAATTTTTAAATTAAATAAATCTGGTTGAGTTGACCCCAAATGAGTACGCATTTTTTCACGCATTTCTCTAACTTCGGTTTTTAATTGATGTTCATCACGTACTTTACAAAGTACTTTATGTCGGATTTGTTTAAAACGCTCAATAAGTTCAACTTCGCCATAAATGGCTCTGGCGCGGACTAATGCTTGATGCTCCCAAGTCCATGCTTCTTCCATTTGATAGTCCTCAAAAGCAGCTAAACTGCAAGCCAATAAACCCGCTTCCCCTTGCGGACGTAAACGAACGTCAACTTCATACAAAATACCAAAACTGGTACGTACATTAAATAAATGGATAATACGCTGAACTAAGCGAAGATAGAATTGACGACTATCTATCTGTTTTTCACCCGTAGTCATACTGTTAACAGGGCAGTCATGTAAAAAAACTAAATCTAAATCCGACCCATAACCCAGCTCCCAACCGCCCAACTTACCATACGCAATAACCACTAAACCTTTATGGTCATCTGTAAGATGTTCTGGCTTGCCATATCGAGCTATCATTTGATTCCATGCCATTTGAACAACAAAATCAAGGAGAGCTTCGGCCACAAACGTTAAATGATCACTCACTTTCATGGTGGTTAATACATGCGCAACATCGGCTGCGGCAATATGCAATAATTGCATTTGCTTGAACTGGCGTAGCGCTTCAAGTTGTTGTTCTTCATCATCAACTTGAATGCGAAGCAAATATTGATAAAGTTCACTTTTATATTCATTAGGGGCAACCGTTTGATAAAGTGAATGAATATCGATCAGTTCATCTAACAAGATCGGATAATGTGCCAACTGATCACTAATCATTGGAGAAGCACTACACAACCGAATTAACTGCTTCAAAGCGGTAGGATATTCAAGTAATAATTCTAAATAGGTGGTACGGCTAACAATATTGACTAACAAAGGAAAAATTCTTGCTAACACAATTAAGGCATTTTTTTCATTGCAGAGTATTTCTAATAATCTCGGCATAAGTTGATCAAGGATTTCTCGCCCACGCACACCTATTGTCCGTTTACCAATATCATTGCGAAATTGTAACAACAATTGACAAAGCTGATTTGCCGTTTGATCACAATAGTTAGGTAACACCGCTTTGACATCACTTAATTCTAAGTCTGGTACCCATAAATCATCAAACTTATCATTATATTGTTTAGACTGGGTGGATTCGGACTGTTCATCACCGATTAATTCATTGAATATTTCACGGTTGATCAACATTCTTTTTGCCAAGTCTTGTTCAAAATTTTCCCAATTGTCAAACCCCATACTGATTGCTAAACGCATTTGATCTAGTTCATTGTCTGGCAAAGTTTGGGTTTGCTCATCATTAATCGCTTGTAAAAGGTTTTCACAACGACGTAAAAAAAGATAATTTTCTCGAAGTAAAATCACTTCACTGAGTTTCAGTAATGATTCTTGTTCAATAACCTGCAAAGCACTTAATAACGAACGTGTCTGCAATCCAACCACTCGACCACCTCGAATAAGTTGAAAGACTTGAACGATAAACTCAATTTCCCGAATGCCGCCAGCGCCAAGTTTAATATTGTTTTTTAAGCCACGACGACGGACTTCACGTTCAATCATACTTTTCATGTTTCGCAGTGATTGTAAAACACTAAAATCGATATAACGGCGATAAATAAAAGGTTTAAGCATTTGATAGAGTTCTTGGGTATAAGTATCATGCTGATCACCTAATACCTTTGCTTTCACCATTGCATAACGTTCCCAATCTCGACCTTGTTCTTGATAATAATCTTCCATAGAAGAAAAGCTAAGAACCAATGGACCACCATCCCCTAAAGGGCGTAAACGCATATCAACACGGTAAACAAATCCATCTTCTGTAATCTGATCAAGCGTTTTAATTAAACGTTGTCCTAAACGTGTAAAAAAAACCGCATTATCTAATTCTCGACGTCCGCCTTGTGTCTGTCCTTGTTCTGGATAAGTGAAAATCAAATCAATATCAGACGAAAAGTTTAGCTCGCCGCCACCCAATTTACCCATACCTAAAATCAATAACGGTTGGGGTTTTCCTTGCATATTGCTTGGCGTTCCCCATTCTTGACAACTTAATGAATAGAGCCAATCACGAGCCGTTACAACAATTATTTCTGCCAATTCACTGAGTTGTAACAAAATCTGTTCATCACTGCTTGCCTTTATTAATTGAGACCATGCTAAGCGAATTAGCATTTTATGGCGAAATTGCCTTAATATTTTCATTAACGAGGCTTCATCTATGACTGAAACTAATTGTTCATTTAACCAAGATTGATAATATTGTCTTTCATCTGCCAGTGGTGGGTTTTGTACAAAATCAGCAAGCCAATGTGGAAAACGAGAAAATGCCTCAACAAGAAAATTACTTTGCACTAAAATATCAAGGTTTGCTTGTACCAGTACTGGATCGCAATGTTGAAGCTGATTGATAACGCGTTGCTTTTGATCTTTAAAAAGATTAGATTGGGGCATTTTTCTGTCTCACACAAGGTATTATCGGGTTTGATTTGTTAGATCATTGCATCAACGCCATTTACTATAACCGAAAACATAATCTATATATTACTTTAAAACTCATTTTCACCAATACATCTATAACAACTTGTATTATGGCGTGATATTAATGTTATTTTTTTGAATCAAATAACAGTTTAGTCATAATTCTAACCAGTATCGAACTTAAAATAAACACCATTGCTATCGTTATCCATGTATAACACAATAAAAAGTTATTGGAGAATCTATAGAATGCTTGTAAATATTCATACAGAAAAACAGATACCCAAAAAATTATTGCAACCAAGATACAATTGAAAATAAATATACATAGCGAACTAAATATAAGTTTTTTCAGGTTTAAAATTTCTGTTACGCCTGTAAAACATTTTCTCAACAAAAAATAGCCTATCAAATTAGTCATGAATAAAAATAGAACTAAAATTGTTAGATTAATAATTGAACTTGTTAAACTGTGATAATAACCGAAAAAAATTAGAGGAAATAACAACGTGCTAAAATAACAATTATAAAGCGAAATAAATAACCCAAAATGTAACCGCTGACTTTCAGATTGAGTTAATACGTCATTGCTGCGAATAAAATTTTTATTAAACAATTTGATACTAAGATAAGTCCACAGTGTTATAAAAATATAACTAATTAATATGTTAACAAAATTAATCAATTCATAAGTTAGAGACGAAGAAGAGATAACAGAATTTGAATAATTAAGTTTATATCTAACCCATAAAAAGATATCACTGTAGAAAAGCGATCGTCCTGCAACCTCCATTGAGGCAAATAAAATAGCAACAAGTAAAGTATTAATAATATTTCTCGAATTGACTTGATGAATGGAGTATTTATTAAATAATACGATGGAAACAACAAATAAAACAATCGAACAAGGTATTTGGAAGAAGAAGTTGATTACGACTTGCCTAGTTACATACCGAATAAATTGATTATTTGTCATATCTGACAATAAAGGATAATCATCAAATCCAGTAACATAGACTATGATATATAAAATATTAAATAACCAATAAAATAAAACTAATAATAGTGGTAGTTTAAAAAAAGTCCTGTCCAATTTCATTGTTATACCTATATTCCATTTATTTCAGAAATTAGTTTAAGTTTGAGTTTTGTGTTTACCTCGCTATAAGCAAACTTTGCAATCGAGTCAATACGTTGTATCGCCATTTGCCACTGCTCAAAATCTGGCTCAATTTGAAGATTTAGGTTTATTAATACTTCGTTTATTTGAATAAGTAACTGTTTATAATAAATGAAATCATTATTTTCTAAAGCATACTCTTCATTTTGTTGCCAAAAGTTGAGTAAATTTGGTAAATCTTGTTCAATTTGTGCAGAAAAGAGTTCAGAAGTAACAGGTTTATTTAATAATAAACGGTAACCTCTTGAGGCCTTACTCTGCGAAAAAAGATGTAAGTTAAAACGACTTAATTCAATCGCAAAGTTAATCAAATCTTGTTTATTGCCTTGTTTTATTTCGAGTTCAACTTCTTGTATTGGTTTAAATTTACCATTTGAGGTTATTTTGCCTAAATCTAAAGCAACTTCAATTTCGCTATTCGCAAACGAGATTAACCACACTTGACGGGTAAAGTTAGTAGTAAAAAGTGGTTGTAAATTTTTCTGTAACTTTTCGATGTCACAATTGTTAGGAAATACGCCTACAGGAAATAGAGATAAATCGAGTTGTGGACAACTTAAATCAACATTATATTCAGCGCGTTCATGCAAACCGGCGATAGCATGACTATCACGTTTTAACGTCATTTCGTACTGTTTACTTTCGTTGCTTTCAGTTACTCTAAGTCTTAATCCACAATGATGATTTCGCAAATAATTATCCGCTGTGTCATAGTAACAGTTACACAAAGATAAGGTTGAAAATGTACGCTGATTGTTCGATAAGCTCGAAAACTCAAGCTCATCACTACTTGCCCATTGGTTTAAAAAAGATTGTAAATCAGCAATGTCACAATTATTTATCTGGAATTTTAACTCAATTTCATTACTCATGAATTTAAACGGGAATATGATTTAATTTGCTATATCATATCCCGATTAATGAAATAAATATACACTATTAGGTGGGAATAAACAGTTGATCATCACTTTCTATAGTTAACCAACTGTTCAACTGAATTTATTATCACGTTTTAGGTTAAATTATTACTTCACTACTCGGAATGGGTTTGTTGATTTTTTCTCGACTTTATCAGATTGCTGAATATCGGTTTCGCGTTGCTGTTTATATTCGGGTTCGTCTTCAAATCCCATGCCCACGCCATTTTCACGAGCATAAATGGCTTCTACGGCTGACATCGGCACAACAATATGTTGTGGCACACCCGAAAATCGCGCATTAAATTCAATTTTTTCATTTGTTGCCATATATTGCGCAACGGAATGTGGCGCAATATTTAACACGATCTGATTATCTTTCACAAACTCTTGCGGTACAAGAACACCGAATACCGAAGCATTTACCACGATATAAGGAGTAAGTTCATTATCAACAATCCAATCATAAAACGCCCTAAATAAGTAAGGGCGTCGAGCAGTCATTTGGTTTGGATCCATTTAGATTACCTTCTAAAATCACATAATAAATTAGAGCAGATAAATTATTATACTCTAATTTTTCTCTCATCTTCAGTTAATGAACTGATAAAAGCTGGGCGTTCAAAAATTCTTGCCATGTAGGCTAAATAATTTTTTTCCGCAACTTTAGGTAATTCTATACCAAGTATTGGCAATCGCCATAATAGAGGTGCGAAATAACAATCGCATAGCGTAAAATCATCACTCATAAAAAAGTCTTTTTCTTTAAACATGACAGAAATTGAGACTAAATCATCAAGAAGATTTTTACGTGCGACTTTAGCGGCATCACTATTTGGATCGGCGATAATGGTTTCATAGGCACTGTACCATTCTCTTTTAATGCGATACATCGTTAATCGAGAATTAGCACGCACAATCGGATAAACAGGCATTAATGGTGGATGAGGGAAACGTTCATCGAGATATTCTAACGCTATATGAGGCTCATACAGTGTTAAATCGCGATCAATCAACGTTGGAATTGAACCATAAGGATTAAGATCCAGTAACTCCTGAGGTAAATTATCAGCAGTTACAAACTCAATTTCAGCAGTCACACCTTTTTCTGCCAACACAAATCGGATCTGATGACCATAGATATCTGTTGTATCACAAAATAATGTCATTACAGAACGTTTATTAACAGCAACAACCATGTTCACTCCAAATATGCAAAATTTAAAATAGGTTTAGAGAGTTTCTATTCTAGCAAATTGGATAACAAAATTGTTAAAAAAAATTAATTTTCTTATCATCTTTCTTCAAATAATCGTTTTAATTGTGAAAAACTTTGACAATTTACCATGTTTAAGTCAATTAAAACCGATACAATTTATCAATAACAGTTGGCTCACAATTAAATAATCCGATGAAATGAAAAAAAAGACTTTGGTAATTGGAAGTGTGATAAATTTTAGTCATAAAAAAAACCCAGACAATGCTGGGCTTTTGAAATAATTTTGTAACGTCTGCAATTAACGTTTGCTGAATTGTGGACGACGACGAGCTTTGCGTAGACCCACTTTTTTACGTTCAACTTGACGTGCATCACGAGTAACAAAGCCCGCTTGACGTAATGAAGAGCGTAAAGTTTCATCATATTCCATTAATGCACGAGTAATACCGTGACGAATCGCACCCGCTTGACCTGAAATACCGCCACCTTTAACAGTGATGTAAAGATCAAGTTTGTCAGTCATTTCAACTAACTCTAAAGGTTGCATCACAACCATACGAGCTGTATCACGACCAAAGTATTGCTCTAATGAACGTTTGTTAATAACGATATTTCCACTACCTGGTTTAATAAACACACGAGCAGCAGAACTTTTGCGGCGACCAGTACCGTAATATTGATTATCAGCCATCTTCTATCCCCTTAAATATCTAATACTTGCGGTTGTTGTGCCGCATGATTGTGCTCGCTACCAGCATAAACTTTAAGTTTACGGTACATTGCACGACCAAGAGGACCTTTCGGTAACATGCCTTTTACAGCAATCTCGATGACTTGTTCAGGATGACGTTCAATCATTTCTTTAAAAGTCGCTTCTTTAAGTCCACCGATGTAACCAGTATGACGATAATAGATCTTATCAGTGCGTTTTTTGCCTGTTACAGCAACTTTTTCTGCATTGATAACGATAATATAATCACCTGTATCTACATGTGGTGTATATTCTGCTTTATGTTTACCACGCAAACGGCTTGCGATCTCAGTAGCTAAACGACCTAACGTTTTACCTGCTGCATCAACAACATACCAGTCGCGTTTAACTGTTTCTGGTTTAGCTGAAAAAGTACTCATTCGTATTTATCCAATTTTTAATTAATCTCACGTTAATAAATCAACCGATTTATTTACACTTTTTGATTGCAATGATTAAGTAACTAACCCCTTCGAGTTGTTATATTAACCTTGACAACCGAAAACAGCGTTGGGAAGAACACTGTTGTAACGTGGGTTGCAATATTATACAGAAATATAGTAAAAGTGCTAGGTTTTGTCATAAAAAATTATAGCAAGTAAAAACGCTTGCTGTTAAACTTAAAACTAATTTTACTCAATCATATTATTTTAGATGACTCAGATAATTCAACTTACCGATAAAGATTATATAAGCAAAGGCTTACATAGGAAGTGCTATCACCATCCGACTAATCCCGATCAATGTATTAAAGTCAACTATAATGACGGAGCAGAACAAGAAACTAACCGCGAAATTGCCTATTACAAACATCTTATTAAACGCAATATCTCGTGGGATGCGTTAGCCAAATATTATGGCCCTGTGCAAACAAATTTTGGTGAAGGTCATCTTTTCGAATTAATTCGTAATTATGATGGCAAAACCGCTACACCACTCGAAACATATCTTGCTGACCAACAATTAACACAACAATACTATGATGAATTAATTGTTTTGTTAAAAGCATTAAAGTCGACATTGCTTGACAATCGTATCATTACGATGACCATTAAAAGCAAAAATATATTATTTCAACATCTTTCAGAACAAAAAAATCGGCTTGTCATTATAGATAATATTGGTAATTCGACCTTTATTCCGGTTGCCAACTATATACCCTATTTTGCAAAATCGAAGATTGAGCGCACATGGCAACGTTTTTTAAAATCAATCATCAAAGATAATTGGCATAATCCACTGGTGGCTAATTTAATTGATGAGGTAAATCAGTAAGACGTAGCTGAGCAACGGTCCCTTGATGATGATCATGACGATTTTCTAAAGTGAACGATCCATGATGCAACTTTGAAATACGATTCACAATACTTAATCCAAGCCCTATTCCATCATGTTTTCGATCCATACGGAAAAAGGCTTGAGTTAATTTTTCGCTTTTAGACTCATCAATACCGCTACCTTCATCGACGACATTAATAATAATGCCTTCGGCATCTTTAAAACAATTAACGACAATTTTGGTATTGGGTGGACTATAACGACTACTATTTTCAACCAAATTTCGAATCAATAATCTAATTAAAGTGGTATCTCCTTCAAACATCAGTTTTTTATCAGGTATGTTCCATTGAATCGCTTGTTGCTTATGGAATGCTTGCTCGGATAACTCTTCAAAAAGCGGCAACATAATATCATCATGAAAATTAATTTTTTGATAGTGTCCAACAGTAAATTTTTGACTAGCTCTGGCAAGCATTAATAACTGTTCGACGGTATTAACTAAACGATCAATACGATCAATTAATTCATGACAATCGATATGATGTGTTGTTTCTAATAATTCTAAATGCAAACGGATACCGGCTAATGGTGTTCGCATTTCATGCGCAACATCAGCCGTAAAAAGACGCTCTTGAGCAAGTGTACTACTTAATCGGACAAACAACTTATTTAAAACAGTGGTAATGGATTTAATTTCTCGCTTATTACTAATGGGATCAATAGGACTCAGATTATCTTCGGTTCGTTCATTTAAATCTTTTTCTAACACTTCTAAGGGTTTTGTAATCCATTTAATGGCTTTATACGCAAGGAATAAAGTGACTAACATCATTGAAAAAGCAGAACAAAATAAGGCAAAAATAGCTTCTAGTTCTTCATGTTCAACCACTTCATCAATTTTGTTTTGACTTAAGGTCAAATTTACCAATACATCTATCTGTTCTTTACTTTCATGCCATAACCATAACACCGTAATGATCTGGCAAATGAGCATAATCGCCCCCAAAGTGAAAAAAAGATTCCAACGAATACTTTGACGAATATTATTTAACGATTTAAAGATCATCATGTTTTTCATTCAATAAAGAAAAATAATAATTTAATTGTCGCTATTGAGTTGATAACCATAGCCCCGTACAGTTTTGATTAAACTTTTACCTAATTTAGTTCGTAATCCATGAATATAAACTTCAAGCACATTAGAACTTGGATCACTTTGCCAATCATATAGATCATTTTGCAATAAATCACGGTGTACTTTTTCGCCGGCTTTTAACATCAGTCGAGAAAGAACAATAAACTCTTTAGGCGTCAATGTTACTTCACGCTGATGTTGAGTGACAATTTGTTGCTTAATATCAATGGTAATTGAACCAAAGCAAATAAGATTATCAGCAGTGCCTTGATTACGGCGAATTAAGGCTCTCACTCTGGCTAAAAGTTCAGTTAAAGCAAAAGGTTTAATAAGATAATCATCGGCACCATGATCTAATCCTTCAACTCGATCTTCAATGGTATCTCGAGCGGTTAAAATAAGCACTGGGGTATCTATCTGTTTTTTACGCCAACGCGTTAGCAAATCTAAACCGTCACAATCAGGTAACCCCAGATCCAATATTACCAGACTAAATTGACCAAATTGAATAAACTGTTCAGCTTGTTTACCATTAGATGCCACTTCACACACATAACCGTTAGAAGTAATGCCATCATAGAGTCCTTTTTGAAGAAGGCTATCATCTTCAACAATAAGTATTTTCATTAAATGTTATCCTATTGTCGATTGGACATTCATATTAAATGTTCCTTAATTAACGTAAAAATAGTGATATCGAAAAAATTCAATTACTGGATTTATTGACTCAACTTTATTGAATTAACGATAAATACACTCAATCATTTAAGAAAAGCAACCCAAGATTTAGACACAAAATAAGCCGATAAAAGACTGACAATAAAACTAATAATAATATCTAAAGGCCAATGAATACCTAAATAAATTCGGCTCCAACAAACCAATAACGCAACAATAAAACAGCAATAATATAATTTTTTAACTTGCTGCTTTGTATTGAAAAAAATAGAAAAAAACAGTGTCCATACAAAAACAGCATGTTGGCTTGGCAACGAACTATTGGTTTCGTGATACAGATAATGGGTTCCAACATCAAGCGCAAAAGGGCGAGGCGAATAAAATAGATGACGTATCACAAAAGAAATCAATAGCGCTAACACTAAACTAACCATAATTTTAACAATCGATTGTCGATAATCGGGCTTCAAAAACCAATAGCCAGCTAACATGATAATTGGAAAAAACATTAAATAATTAGCACAAAAGATTGCAAAATAGATAAAAGATTTTGATGCTTGATCAGAAGCATTAATCAATAAAAAGAGTTTAGTATTAATATCATACCACATGAAAAGTTGAACAGACTGAATTATTCATATCAAAAATGTAACCTATTAACCTTAAAAAAACCTTAATAACCCCTTTAATCTATTTTACATGAGTGACTTATCGTTATACGGGTTTAATTTACATACTGAAAAGTTAGACATGTTTATTTGTGGTCGATGCCATAATGCAACCAACATCTTGCCAAAAATGAAACCGTAATATCAAGCAACCAACAAATGAAAAAATAAACCAGAATGACAAATAAAAAAATCTCAGTCGGATAAACCATACTACGATTATTAATTTGTGTTGCCACAAAGGTAAACTCGGCAACACCAACAATGTAGGCCAAAGAAGTATCTTTAACGAGTGAAACCCACTGATTAATAAACGACGGCAACATCATCTTTAATGCTTGTGGTAAAATAATTGCGATAATCACTTGCGCTTTATTCAGCCCCAATGAATAAGCCGCTTGCCACTGATCTTTACCAACAGCATTCATACCGGCATGAACAGAATGCCCAATATAAGCTGCTCCAATTAATGATAAAGCAAAGATCACGGTAGCAATAGCCGGTACATCGACATTAAAAATCACGGGTAATAGAAAATAAGTCCAAAAAATTAACATAATGACTGGAATTGCTCGCAAAAAAGCAAGAAGCATGATAAGTAACTGACGCACTCCCCCTTTTAGCACGGTTAAACCAACACCGGCTACTATGCCTAAAATAGTTGAAAAAACAATTGCAACAACACTCATTAATAACGTTAAAAACATGCCACCAGGAAAGTTACCCCACATCAGGTAACCCAGATTATTCCAAATAACAGCAAATCCCATAAGATCCATAACTGACTAACCTTTACTTATTTGCAACCGACTTGCTTGATAAATATTGCCAACCGTTCCTACTATTACAATGGCTAAAATATATAACAAGGTTGCAATAGCAAAATCTTGAAACGTCTTTAAGGATTCCGTTTCGACTTGCCGAGAAACATAAGAAAGTTCAAGCACGCCAATAGCCATGGTTAATGATGAATTTTTGATAATATTCATATATTGCCCAATTAATGGCGGAAAAGCGATGCGCACACTTTGTGGTAAAATGATAAACCGCATAGTTTGCCACCACGTTAACCCCAACGCTAAAGACGCTTGTTGTTGTCCCTTTGACACACCTAAAATACCAGCCCGAAACTCTTCAGCAATAAAAGCACTGGAATAAAACGTTAAAGCAATCAAACCAATAATAAACTCAAAAGAAGGCATTTTTAACGTTAAAAAAAAGAGTTGAATTTGGGGTTCATCAAATAACCACACTTTAAATTCAATAGGTAATAAATTACCGACACCAAAATACCAAAAAAACAGTTGAGGCAGTAAAGGCGAATAACGAAAAATTGCATTATAGAATGTCACCAAACCTTTTATGATTTTGATATGGCTTTGTTGAGCAATCACTAACAAAAAACCCAGCACAGTTGACAATATTATGGTTAATAACGAAATCGCAAGCGTCACTAAAAAACCGTCCCACAGCCACCACAAATATCGTGGTTCAAGTAATTGCTCAACCATCTATCTATTGACCTTTACCGATTTTAAAATCACCACGAGGCATTGCTGACGTCGTTTCAGGTCCAAACCAGCGATTATAAATCGTCACCGCTTCACCGTCTGTTTCAACATTTAACAGGATTTGATTCACTTTATCTTTTAAACGAGTTTCGCCTTTGGGAATGCCAACCGCTTGATATTCTTGGGTAATACTAAAGGGTGAGATTTCAAAAATAGCACGTTGCTCTTCGGGTACGTTGGCAAGTAAACCAATTAATTTAGCATCATCTTGCGTAATAGCTTGCACCACCCCATTACGTAAAGCGGCAAACGCAAACGGCGTATCATCATACGAAATTACTTTAGCTGTAGGATATTTTTCACGTAGAGTAATTTCCATTACTGTCCCTTTATCGGCGCCTATACGAAGATTTTTCAAATCATCTGGTGATGTTAATATCCCTTTTTTTGCCACAAATTTTTGTCCGGTAGCAAAATAAGGCAAACTAAAATCAACCGCTTTGGCACGCTCCTCAGTTACGGTGAAATTAGCCACAATTAAATCGGCTTTTTGTGAAGTTAATAATGGTATACGATTGGCAGGGTTAGTCGGTACAAGTTCAACCTTTACCTTTAAAGCTTTACCGATTTCATTGGCATAATCCACATCTAACCCGACAATATTATGCGAGTTTTCATCAACAAATCCAAAGGGTGGATTACTATCAAATACCGCAATTTTAATTACCCCTTTTTTTTCGATATCATCAAGACGATCAGCATAAGCCGAACTTGCGACCAATAATGAACCGATTAATGTCGCTGCCGACAGTGACTTAGTAAAAAATTTCATTGTTATTATCCCCCTTTGGACTTAATAGGGTTTTAAGTTTATCAATAAAGTATTGGGGGGATAAATAACGATTATTTAGATGCTTATAACTTAAAGTTATATTTAAAAATGTCTTATAGTCTTATAAGTAAAGCAAAAAATTATCTGAATTTAGAGAACATTCTATTTACACTCACTCGGGCGGATTTGACACTCAAAAAAGTAAATAAAAACTAAGATAAATTTCTGCTCTTTGCCGAAGAAATAATTCAATTATCATAAGCCAAACTCGCCACCCAAAATGAGCCGATTAAGGCAACCGTTGTCAGTGACTGAGTGAAAATATATTATTGCCATTATCCCTCCCCTTTGGACTTGATAGGTTTTTTAAGTTTATCAATAAAGTATCGAAGGGATAATAACGATTATTTAAATGCTTTTAACTTAACGTTATATTTATAAAAGAACTAGTTATAGTAAGTTCAGTTTAAACTAAACATATCAAAATACCTTTAAATAATCATTGCTATCATCAATTTTTTATTACGACTACTTGGTATTTATGGATCAAGTTTTGCCAATTCTGATGACCATATTTCTTGGAATTCATGCTCATAAGTTTTTATTTCTCCATATTGAGAAACCGGAATGATAAAAGCTAAAGCAACGGCTGCCATTAAAATAATGATAAAACAGGTCATCAAAATATTTTCGTTAGCCGGAATTAAAGCAATCAGGGTAAACAGTAACGAAATGATACTTATAAGATAAACAACCGGTAAAATAAATAATTCATTTTTTTGATTTGAAGGCTGCATATTTTTATCATACAACTGCATGATATGAATCTCATCACCACACTGCGCTACAACCATTTGCCCTTTTTGACCTTGATTTACGGCTTCGGCAGCAAGCGATAACGTCAACCATGCGTGGCTATCATCTAAAACACCTAAGTTCTCATCCAAATGATAAAGCTTATTCGGTTCAATAATGATCTCACTGTCATTATCTAAAAATGTTCCTTTTAGAATATTCAATGCAGAAGAAGGTAAATGCGCTGCCCATAATTGTCGAACTTGCTTTTTATCAACTTGCTCAGCTTTAATTAGATACTCAATATCGTCACTTAAATCCGTTAATTTGGTTGTAAGAGGGCGAAATACTCTTAATTTTGAAAGTTTTGACGCTTTATATTCATTTGAAAACAATAAAGCGCAACAATATTCACTAAAAGGTAAACTATTTTTGACATCAAACACCAAATTAATAATCAATGTTGTTTGATTATCATATTCATCTACCCATTCATTAATCATTTTTGGTGAAGGGATTTGATCTGATGCACTGATATTTGAATCACGAATACTGATATTATTTGAATGACAAAAATTAATCAAATTAGTCATTGCTAAATCTGAATTGTTTAATGTATTCAATTGCACTTTTATATTTGAAAATTGATTAATTTTCTTTTTCATTGGAAGCAGTATTTTTTCAAATACATAAAAAAAGGCTGAACTATTCAAATTATGCAAAGTCGAAATGGGAACTTGTTTTTCTGGGTTCATTGGTTGACTACCTTCTAAACCCATAATTTTCAAGCCTAGATTTTCAATATCGGTAAGATATTGTGAATCAACTAACCAAATTGATTGACGAGTCCAATTTTGCCACTGTTCGTGTTTACTTTCGATTTTTTTATTAAAAAAAAGTACGTAAAGTAATTTATGATGATAAATATTATACACTATCCCCGTTATCGACAAACCAAAACATAGTGGTGCAATAACAAAATATAAGCAACTTAACCCTAGACTAGGTAATATGTTTTCAGCATTGATAAGTACTACAGCAAAAGCAAAAATAGCAATACTTACCACAAAAACTAATAAATATAAAAAGATAGAAAAGTTTTTAGGCAATGCTTTTTCGGGTATATTAGGAAATTTCCACTGCATTATTCGCTTCCTGCTACGGGTAAAGTTGAGATTAAAGAACAACCACAAGCAGTTTTACAACCATTCACAGCTACATTGCGATCAAACATTTTCCAAGTAGGATGGCCTTCAACAATATTATTCACCCCATGACCTTTTTTGGGACACGAAACTTGATCACCAACTAAAGCAACCGGTTTTCCCTCAAATTTAGCGCCTGACGCACTAATAACATTTCCACCATGTGAATGGGGATCACCCAAGCGAATCACACCTTTCATAATATTAATAACTCCTTTTTTTATATATTTTTACTTTTCCGTCCCGACAACACAGCGAATCTTATCCCAGCCTTGGTAAGGTTCGGGGCGAATGCTTCGCGCGGCTTGCACCCGTTCTAAATAATTGGGGTTGTGATATATTTGCCAATATTTTCCGAAAAATTGCATACCTTTAAAATTAGGATTTTTTTGCTGGATAAGGCTTGGATCAATACCTTTAAGAGAGTGAAAGGCTTGTTCAAACGTTCTAAGCGCTTCATGATTATATAATACAGTTTCCCCAAAAAGCACATCGCCATTGTTTAATATAAAATAACCGGTATTGCCTGATATAGCGATAGTATTCATAAATCCATTTGGATCACTCTTTCTTACATCTTTAAATGTTACATTAAGTGAACTATCATCCACACCAATAAAACGCTCAACCCTTTCTGCCGGCATTGCGGCATAGCTTGTCACTTCACCAATACGAAACGTTCGCCCTTGATCTAACGAATACAGAACAAATGACATATCATTCGCCGGAATAGCAATATATTTTTTGCCCGGATTGTAATAGTGAAACGTCGGCAATTGTGTTTTGGTGAAAAACGGAATATTGATTCGGGTATGAATATTGTTAGCATCATCGTGATACCACATTAACCCTTCACAATTTTCACCTTGTAACTCTAAATAACGGTGCTCGTCGTAACGATAAACCACCTGACGCTTTTGGCTTAAATAATAATATGTTGCCTTTTCATAATGAGTTATGGTACTTATAGTGAGTTCATTTGGAAAATCATACATATATGGGTAGACGATTTCATACCCTTCTCGTGGCTCAGCCATTGGAATATCTAACCCCACTTTTTGAACCTGATCGGGTCGAGAACTCCCAACCAAATAAACTGACAACCAGATTATTGCCGGCACCACAACCAGCAGCAAAAATAGCCCTTTTAATTTATGATTCATGCGTTACCTCGTCATGACTTAATCCTATTACCGCTCGCAGCTTGTTTTGCCATTGATGAAACGGTTTAAAGCGACTTTGGATTATCACCTCTTGCTTTAGACTTGGGTCACACTGCCAACGGTCCCAGCCCGTATACTGGTCTGGCATTGTTGGCAGGCTTGCAGGCGGATTGTCCCAGCGGGGGCCCATATAACGGGTATGCCGATCTAAAATAGCTTGGTTGATTGGCGATAATAAATCATAGCCAATTCTTGTACCATAAGGCTGTGGCGAACGATATATACCTCTGTTTTTATCCAACACAAATATTTGATTATTCAGCACCACTATTTGTTCAACCGTATCAACCATTGGGCGGTAATACCCCTTTACCTTATCCGAAGTTTCAAAATGGGTGGTTTGAAAGGTTCGCCCACCGTCACGGGAGTAGTCAATCCCTGAATAATCTCTTAAAGGAACAAAAATATAGTCTTCGGGCATATGGCTAAACGGTTCGGTTAGTGCTCGGGCTGAATGTAGCGCTAATTCCGAGTAAATCTGTTTTTGTTCGTCAATATAATATAACCGCCCTTGACATCCTAAACCGGTCAGCTGCAACGAACGGTAATTATCAAATTTAAACACTATTTGGGTTGGCGCTTCTAAAACCGTGCGGTCTTGACCCGGTATCGGCATTAATGCCAAAAAACAGATTAGAAAAGCGCAATAGCTAATCGCCATTAATCCTCGCTTTTTTTGGACATAACTGTAAATGACTAACCCTGTTGTCACAAAAAGATAACAAAATGCTAACATATTACTTTTCCGCCCCGACAACACAGCGAATCTTATCCCAGCCTTGGTAAGGTTCGGGTTGAATAGTTCGTGCAGCTTGCACCCGTTCTAAATAATTAGGTTTGTGATATATTTCCCAGTATGCTCCAAATGGTTGCATACCTAAAAAATTAGGATTTTTTTGCTGGATAAGGCTTGGATCAATATCATTTAATGAATGAAATGACTGCTGATTTTTTGTTCCAAACTTGTCATTATCATAAAATACGGTTTCCCCAAACAGTACATTACCATTTTTTAATATAAAATAACCGGTATTGCCCGGAATGGCGATAGTATTCATAAATCCATTTGGATCACTCTTTCTTACATCTTTAAATGTTACATTAAGTGGACTATCATCCACCCCAATAAAACGCTCGACTTTTTCTGCCGGCACTGCGGCATAGCTTGTCACTTCACCAATGTGAAACGTTCGCCCTTGATCTAACGAAAACAGAACAAATGACATATCATTCGCCGGAATAGCAATATATTTTTTGCCCGGATTGTAATAGTGAAACGTCGGCAATTGTGTTTTGGTGAAAAACGGAATATTGATTCGGGTATGAATATTGTTAGCATCATCGTGATACCACATTAACCCTTCACAGTTTTCACCTTGTAACTCTAAATAACGGTGCTCGTCGTAACGATAAACCACCTGACGCTTTTGGCTTAAATAATAATATGTTGCCTTTTCATAATGAGTTATGGTTCTTGTTGTGAGTTCATTAGGTAAGTCATACATATATGGGTAGACGATTTCATACCCTTCTCGTGGCTCAGCCATTGGAATATCTAACCCCACTTTCTTAACCTGATCGGGTCGAGAACTCCCAACCAGATAAACTGACAACCAGATTATTGCCGGCACCACAACCAGCAGCAAAAATAGCCCTTTTAATTTATGATTCATGCGTTACCTCGTCATGACTTAATCCTATTACCGCTCGCAACTTGTTTTGCCATTGATGAAACGGTTTAAAGCGACTTTGGATTATCACCTCTTGCTTTAGACTTGGGTCACACTGCCAACGGTCCCAGCCCGTATACTGGTCTGGCATTGTTGGCAGGCTTGCAGGCGGGTTGTCCCAGCGGGGGCCCATATAACGGGTATGCCGTTCTAAAATAGCTTGGTTGGTTGGCGATAATAAGTCATAGCCAATTCTTGTACCATAAGGCTGCGGCGAGCGATATATGCCTCTGTTTTTATCCAACACAAATATTTGATTATTCAGCACCACAATTTGTTCAACCGTATCAACCCTTGGGCGGTAATAATATCCTTCTAGCTTATCCGAAGTATCATGAAAATGCGTAGTTTGAAAGGTTCGCCCACCGTCACGGGAATAGTCAATCCCTGAATAATCATCTAAAGGCACAAAAATATAGTCTTCGGGCATATGGCTAAACGGTTCGGTTAGTGCTTGGGCTGAATGCAACGCTAATTCCGAATAGATCTGTTTTTGTTCGTCAATATAATATAACCGCCCTTGACATCGTAAGCCGGTTAGCTGCAACGAACGGTAGTTGTCAAATTTAAACACCATTTGAGTGGGCGCTCCTAAAACCGTGCGGTCTTGACCCGGTATCGGCATTAATGCCAAAAAACAGATTAGAAAAGCGCAATAGCTAATCGCCATTAATCCTCGCTTTTTTTGGACATAACTGTAAATGACTAACCCTGTTGTCACAAAAAGATAACAAAATGCTAACATATTACTTTTCCGCCCCGACAACACAGCGAATCTTATCCCAGCCTTGGTAAGGTTCGGGTTGAATAGTTCGTGCAGCTTGCACCCGTTCTAAATAATGAGATGTGTGATATATTCGCCAATATGCTCCAAATGATTGCATACCTAATAAATTAGGATCTTTTTGCTGAATAAGGCTTAGGTCGATATCTTGCAAAGAGTGAAATGATTGCTGATTTTTTGTTCCAAACCTGTCATTATCATAGAATACGGTTTCCCCAAACAGTACATTACCATTTTTTAATATAAAATAACCGGTATTGCCCGGAATGGTGATGGTTTTGGTAAATCCATTTGAATCATTCTTTCTTATATCTTCAAATGTTACATTAAGTGGACTATCATCCACCCCAATAAAACGCTCGACTTTTTCTGCCGGCACTGCGGCATAGCTTGTGACTTCACCAATGTGAAACGTTCGCCCTTGATCTAACGAAAACAGAACAAATGACATATCATTTGCCGGAATAGCAATATATTTTTTGCCCGGATTGTAATAGTGAAACGTTGGCAATTGTGTTTTGGTGAAAAACGGAATATTGATTCGGGTATGAATATTGTTAGCATCATCGTGATACCACATTAACCCTTCACAGTTTTCACCTTGTAACTCTAAATAGCGGTGTTCGTCGTAACGATAAACCACCTGACGTTTTTGGCTTAAATAATAATATGTTGCCTTTTCGTAATGAGTTATGGTACTTATTGTGAGTTCATTCGGAGAATCATACATATATGGGTAGACGATTTCATATCCTTCTCGTGGCTCAGCCATTGGAATATCTAACCCCACTTTCTTAACCTGATCGGGTCGAGAACTCCCAACCAAATAAACTGACAACCAGATTATTGCCGGCACCACAACCAGCAGCAAAAATAGCCCTTTTAATTTATGATTCATGCGTTACCTCGTCATGACTTAATCCTATTACCGCTCGCAACTTGTTTTGCCATTGATGAAACGGTTTAAAGCGACTTTGGATTATCACCTCTTGCTTTAGACTTGGGTCACACTGCCAACGGTCCCAGCCCGTATACTGGTCTGGCATTGTTGGCAGGCTTGCAGGCGGATTGTCCCAGCGGGGGCCCATATAACGGGTATGCCGTTCTAAAATAGCTTGGTTGGTTGGCGATAATAAGTCATAGCCAATTCTTGTACCATAAGGCTGCGGCGAGCGATATATGCCTCTGTTTTTATCCAACACAAATATTTGATTATTCAGCACCACAATTTGTTCAACCGTATCAACCATTGGGCGGTAATACCCTTTTACCTTATCCGAAGTTTCAAAATGGGTGGTTTGAAAGGTACGCCCGCCGTCACGGGAATAGTCAATCCCTGAATAATCTCTTAAAGGGACAAAAATATAATCTTCGGGCATATGGCTAAACGGTTCGGTTAGCGCTCGGGCTGAATGTAGCGCTAATTCCGAATAGATCTGTTTTTGTTCGTCAATATAATATAACCGCCCTTGACATCGTAAGCCGGTTAGCTGCAACGAACGGTAGTTGTCAAATTTAAACACCATTTGAGTGGGCGCTCCTAAAACCGTGCGGTCTTGACCCGGTATCGGCATTAATGCCAAAAAACAGATTATAAAAGCGCAATAGCTAATCGCCATTAACCCTCGCTTTTTTTGGACGTAACTGTAAATGACTAACCCTGTTGTCACTAAAAGATAACAAAATGCTAACATTTAAGGCTCCTTAATATCGGGATCGGGTAATTGCCATTGTGGCTCTTCGCTTAATTTTTGATATTTTTCTTTCTTTAATTCTCTATACACAATTGGATTGGGAGATACATGATAAAAACTATTGACGACCAAATCCTGTTTAATTGGCATATGTTTAGTTGGATAATTCATCGCTTTTTTTAAATCGTCTGGCAAAATGCCATAACGACTATATAAGACTGTTTCCGTATCATTATTTTCGGGGTGGCGCCAATCGGCTATAGCGCGCCATTCAAAAAGTAGTTGCTGTTTTTGCGGGGTAATGCCATTCACCACGCCAAGGGCTAGATCGTAAGCCATAATTTTTGCCGGTGCATCTTTGCTGTTGGTGATGCCTGAATGGTGACTACTTTCATCCTTTTTACTGTCCACCAGTTCACGAATGGCATCCTTTAATTGTTGATTTGATAGATAATAATAAATTCGAATTTGGTCTTTATCTTTACCCATATCGTTATTACCGATATACCTAAAATATTTAATCCCCCGATCCGACAGTTGCAAATCATCGTTAAGTTTTTTTAATAAAACCGGATCGGTAATAACTGGTTTCCCGAATAGATCAATCGGGTTAGACGGCGGTATATAACTTGGTCGGGGCACAGTTAATTTGATTGTCCCTTGTTTTAGTTTTTCTATTTTTTGAGGATTTTTATTGTAGATATCCCCATAATGTATGGCTCGGCTCAATTTAGTTTTATCACCGGGCTGATCAACTTGATAAATCATGGTTTCGGGCACTTCTTCACCATTGATAATCCGCTCTGTAAGGATAAAAGGCGCAGTTTGAATGTCACCGGTAGCATAGTTATCACATTGTGCCGTTGTAAATTTCAACATTTGTATCGATGCATCGAGTGAATTATTGGGTCTGATTTTTAAACTTGGATTATCGCGCAATAGCACGTCCGGACTTGAACACATTGCACCCTGTTTTTTCATTTCACTAGCCGATACCTTATTATAGGTTTGTTCTGGGTGGTCTTTTGACATTTCGGCAAAAGTCGGGCGATATACCACTCTCACTTTGCGACCGTATTTAATATATTGACCATGTTCGATTATCCCCTCAAATTTGCTGAATAACGGTTCTTGCTTCAGTTTTTGCAACTGTTCAGGAAGTAATTCAACTGCGTTCGCTATTTTTTCTTCACGGACAGTAAAATACGTAACTCGTTGTTTATAATCCTCAAAACTGATATAGTGCGGGTAGTCTTGCTCGTCAATGGTCATGGTCACTAAAGGAAGAATAAAATTTGGATTGATCGGATTGTTACCGGCGATGACTTGGTGAGAAAACACTCGCTGCCTTAAATTTTCATGGCACGCTTTAATGATATGATCAGGAATCCCTTTCCACCCCATCCCTTGCACATTCCATAACGAAACCACGTGATCATTGGGACTAAAATAGTGATACACTTTGCCGAAGTTATCACGATAAAACATCTCCTCGTCTTTGCCCAAGCGATCATACTGCTTTTCGCTGCCGTCGGCTTGCATATATTTTTCATCAGGGTTAACGGTGGTATTAATAATGTAGTTTTCTTTTAGTGTTTCAGGCGTAAATTCCTTACCTCTTAATTTTTGCAAATCTTTAATTTTTTTAACAAAGTTGATAAACGTCTGTTCCCGACTTTGTTTACTTTGAATGCCCATAGCCAAATCTTTAGATACCTTTTCAGCAGACGACGGTTCAAAGGCATAAGGTGAGTGTGCCAAAATTACGCAATCAGCAGGCAAAACATTGTCTTTTGCTAATAAAAAAGTTGCCAGCATAGTAATAATAGTACCTTGACTGTGCGCCACAATATTAATCGGAATATCTTGCCCGTCGGTATCCTTCCTAATTTTTTTAATCAATTCTGCTAACCGATAAGCCGCAAATGCAAAATAGATACGATGCGGGTTATCATAACTTTTTGAACCTTCAGGGGTCAATTTTTTTCCGCCAAAGGCAAGTAAACCTGACATGCCTGGTCCATACATATCGGGGATCGAGGTGGTCGCATTGGCAAACGGCCCCCCATTACGGTGATAACCATAATCGATCCAATTAAAAAAATTATCGCTATTGAGTTTATCGACAGCAAGGGTACCGGTATCTAATTTAAATTCCCGATCTAGCCAATAACTGCTGTAGGGTAATTCAGGATCAATCACCGACGGATCTTTGAGTCTTTTTTCATAAGCGCGTTGATCTTCATCATACATTTGTTTATCGACCGGACGATACCCCCAAAAAAAGGGAATAACTGGGGAGTAGTGACTTTTGGTTATTGCTATTCTTGGTGCAAAGTTGTCACTTTCCTCTTGAATCGTCGCCCATTCATTGGGAATTAAATCACAACGACCTAATCGCTTATTTAATCCTTTACAGATACCTTGATCCTGATTTTCAAATGCTTCACCAATATCATTTACCCCATGGATTAAAATAACTATACAAGGTAATGGTGCCGGTACATCAACGTTACAGGTCAACATTGCATCGGTCGAATTTGATGGAACGCCACTCACCTTTTCAACTGAATGAAGTACTTTATCTGAGTCTGTTTTATTCGACATTCATCATTCCTTTGTTAATATTTCAATTTTTAAATCATCTAATTCAGTCATCGGTAATTGTTCGGTGTTACCACTTTCATCCGTCATGCCGTCTTGTGTACTACCGTCACTAAAATGAATTCGATAAGGATGATTTTTAAGTACTTGAGTGGGTGATCCATTTACACGTAACTTAAACTTACGCCCAAAATCGCCTTTTTGGAAAGAAGGTGTAACTTCTTTTATACTTTCCGCCCCAGAATAAGACAATAGTGCGGTTTTTTGTAAAATACTGGTTGGTGCAATTAACTCAATGGTCCCATCTTTAATGCGTATGCCTGCCCCACCACTGAGTAGTAATAATTCTTTATTGGCATTGATCGTGACTTTGCCATCGGTACTGGTTATAAACATATTTTTTTGGGATATTACTTCCATTTCGTCAGATTGCGCTTGAATTTGAATGCGACCCGATGCCGCAATCAGTTTGATCCCTAATTTTTGTGCGAATATCGATACCATTTCGCCAGCAGCCATGGATAATTTTTTTAAAATATTGACGCTGGCATTTTTACCTGCTGTGACAATAATATTTTCACTGGCTGCACTTTGAATACTTTTTGGTGAAGTTTGGGCAATCCCTTTTTCACCGTGAATGACGACCGTTGATTCTTGTAATTGATTTGTTGCGCTAAGCAGTGTTTGTTGTTCGTTAATGTCAGCCGGTTCAGCACCACTTAATTTGCCACATTCAATCAATGTGTAAGAAATCTCTAAAGATTTTTCTACCTGTTGGATTGATTGTTTCATATCAAGTTGTTGACCTTCAGCCTTTTCTTGCGATATGGTGCTGATATAGACCCCTTTAGCAGCACGCATTGCCCCCCATTCATCAGTGCGTAACTCAAAGCCTTCACCACGTTTATGTTTTTCGCTATCCACTAAATGACCAATGTTGAGCTGGGTTTTACCGTACTCAGTGGCAAGCTTGATATGTTCTTGCCCACGTTTGTCATCCATGCGCAGTTTGTTGTTCGCTGGTGTACGAATTACATTGCGGTGTTTGTTGATTGTGGTGACATGGTCGGGGTGAGTACTGTCATGCATAGCATGGGCAATATAAGGTCTGTCTGGGTTACCATTAGTAAATGCAACCGCCACTTCTGTACCGTCTATTAACGGAAAATGAAAGCCGTACGTATTACCCGAATAAGGTTTTGCCAGTCTTACCCATAAACTTTCTTCGCCTTTTTTCCAACTTTTTAAATCAAAATTGAATTTAATGCGATAGCGCCCTTTTGTATCGATATAACCATAAGTATCATCATCCGGACTGGTTACCCGTGCCGGTAAAGTACCGCTAACTTGTGGCCAAGGAAGTGGCAAAGGGCGATAAGGTTTTAATACATCATATGGAATGGCAGTAAAATGGGTTTCGTAAGAGTCTGTTCGATTACCATGACTTTCGGAAGCAATAATAATAATACCTTCTTTTATGTCATAAATCGGACATTCTTCAATAATAAGACGTTGACCCGGCACCAGTTGATAATCATTACATTTACCATAGATAATGAATTGTTCTGATATATAGTGTTGGTGACGTATGTGCGCATACCATTGACCGCTTTCAACGGTTTGTTTATCACCCAATACTTTATAATGCTCTTCATAACGGTAGTCATCGCCATGGGTTGTGATATCTTTAGGCTGGCTATTGGCTGAGCCATGTAGTTGACTGTTTGCCATGCGATAATTGTAGTCGTTAACACTAACTTGCTTAGGTTTGGTTTTACTACTGAATTGTAAGTCCCATATGCTATGACGTTGATTATCTGTCAGTCCACTTGGCTGTTTGATTATAATACTGCCGGCATCTTCCAGTCCTTGTTCATAATCACTCATCACGATAACATCACAGTGGTGCTTAGGATGCGTTTCGAAATA
>NZ_JBIDFL010000010.1:0-80857 GCF_046635785.1 Gilliamella sp. CG16 | reverse complement strand
TATTACAACCCCGGCAAGCAGTATATTGCCATTCCTACCCAAAATTTAACCGACTTTGCCATGTCCGTTGATGGCGGACAGCATTTTATTACAGCCAGAGTATCACCCATGGCAGCGGTACCCGGTGATGAAGTCGATTTCTTTATTGGTGTTGATGATTCGCCCATTGAGGACATTTTTTTTGATCCAATAAAAGGTGATATACCGCTTACTATCTCAGGCAATACCGGCTATTTTGTGTTAAAAAATGGCGAGGTAATATTTGGCGCATCTTATCGTTATAACAAAATTGATTACGGACTTGGGTTAAAAGAATACCCAATATATTATCCTTCCGCAGCTTTTTCTGATGAACGGATTAGAGACGGCTCTAATTTTGGTGCCTATGATAGGCTTCTAGATAATCAAGAATATAAAAATCGGGTTGAGTCAATGAAACATATCCAACCCGAACCTTACCAAGGGTGGGATAAAATTCGTTGCGAAGTCGGGGCGGAAAAATAGCCATGTTAAGTATTGCCCTTATGTCCCCCCTTACAGGGGGCAGGATTTTTGCTAACACCCTGTTTAAACCTTGTCAGTTAGCAACTAACTATTTAATTCCACGGGTTATTATTGACTTATAGAACAGAGACATAAAAAAGGAGGCTTAAGCCTCCTAAACTTGTTGGATATATATTCTAGTTATAATGAGTAGAAATGAATACTATTATCTGTTTTCACTCGACTATTTCATTTGAAACAGTGACATGCTTTGCATACTCATAAAAGTATACTGTGCTGCTTGTAAGTTAGCTTGAAGCATAACGTATTCTGAAATGGCATCGTACCAATCTACATCTTCAAGTTGGCTAATTTGCGTTTCAAACTCAATATCTAGCGTTTTACCCAGTGTTGTTAATCTTTCGACTTCTTGTAATACTGTTCCGCCTTTTGCTCTAAGGGTCGAAACATTATCAAATGAGTTATCAACACCACAACTTGCTTTAGATAAGCCTTCACGATATTGCTTAATGGTATCTTCATTGTTGTCATCTAAATCGAGCTTTAACGCGTCAAGCGCATAATCGATACTCGCAAATAGATTACTTTCTGCTGGCGAACCGTCTGGCAACTTAACGGTAGAGCCTGTCATAAAGGCTTCAAGACCGGTAAAACTGAGTGGGACTTCGCGTGAATCATCAATAAAAATATTAATTGTGGTGGTACCACCGACATAACTCACTTCGCCAGATTCACTAACCACAAAAGGGGGCGTATCATTTTTATTACCGGCAAACAGATAATTGCCGTTAGTGTCTTTTGAATTGGCTAAAGCGACAAGCTGATCTTTTAAACCTTGTAATTTATTTGCCAAATCACGTCGATTTTCATCATTTAATGTTTCATTACCGGCATAAACCAATGTTTCTTGAATACTTTGTATGACGGTATTAACTTCTTTTAAGATAGTATCTTGACGACTAAGTGACTTATCGGTACTTTCACGCGCGGCTTGAAATTGGTCGTTTCGAGATTGCGCTTGTTTTAATATTAATGATTGTGATGCGCCCATAGGATCATCAGAAGGCGATAAAATCTTTTTACCCGTTGCTAAATGTAATCCCGATTTTTGCCATTTATTGTTGGTGTTTAAAATACTATTTAAATTTTTTTGATACATTGAATTGGTACTTACACGCATTTTTTATCCTTTTATCACTTCGCTAAACCTAAAATAGTGTCAAATAGCGTTGTTGCAGCATCAATAACTTTTGCATTTGCTTGATAATACTGCATATAAACTTGCATAGAGATATACTCTTCTTCAATATTTACGCCCGATATTGATTGATTTTGTTCGTCAATCTGCTGCGTTATATTTTGGCTTGATTGTGCCGAAATTTTAGCGGTTTGAGTTTCACTACCAATATAGTTAACTAACGTGCTATAAGCGCTGCTTAAGGTCGTTGTACCGTTAATTAATTTTTCATTTTGTATGTCTAATAATTTGCTCACATTGCGGTTATCACCCGCACCGTTTTCTTCATCATTAATTCCGGTTGCCAATTTGTTCACATCTGTCACTAACAACGCTAATGACGATGCGATATCAGCAACAGGTTTAATTAAAAACGAATCCCCTTTCACCGCATTACCCGTTATTTCAATTGATAAACCATCAAACATTAGTTTGCCATCTTCAATTTGAGGGGTAATAGTTTGATGATCAGACAGTCTTGTCACAACCCAATCAGTACCATTAAATTCAATTTTATAATCCGAGGCTTTAACTTCGGTGACTGAATCAAAATTGATTTTAGCGGTAGCATTACCTTGATTTTTAGCATTGGTGATACTACTTGGTTGACGGTAATCAAACATTTTTTCACCGGCATGACCATTGATATCCACGCCAGACATATGTACTTCATTGAAACGCTCAGCTAAATTAAGTGCAATTAAGCCCAATTGGTTGCGAGCTTGAGAGAGTGGTCCATCACGAAAAGTTAATAATCCATTTAATCGGCCTGATGCGATATTTTGACTTGTCAGTTCTTGAGTCGCACCAGAATTATGCGTGTAAACAATTGTATTTATTGCAGGATCTTGTTGTGACGGTTGAACAGATAGTAAGTTCACCGACGATCCCTGCACTAAACTTAAACCGTTAGCTAACGACAGATTATATTGTCCATTTTGCTCCGTCACGGTAATTCCTATAATTTCGCTCAATTCATTGACCAGCTGATCACGCTGATCAAGCAAGGCATTAGGTTCATTACCACCACTCACGGCCTGTAATTTTGAAATTTTTTGATTTAATTCGGCAATTTGCTCTAAATAAGTATTAACCTGAGCGACATTATTCGTTAATTCAGTATTGATATTGGCAATTTGATTTTTAAGATTATTTTCGGTTTTATTAAATTGTCCAACCAACGACGTCAAATTACTGATAACCGATTGTTTTGTCGAGGCATCACCCGCATTTGACGTAAGCTTATTTAAGCTAGAAAAAAGATTATTAATTTGCGATGAAATGCTGTTTTCATTTTCAGCTAAAAGATTATCAACTTTTGATAATTCATTATAATATGATTTAATCGATCCATTTTGTGATTGCGATTGTCGCAATTGCCCAACAACAAATTGGTTAAATGCACGATTTACCGCTGTCACTGAAACCCCATTACCGACAAAACCAAAATGATGATGAGTACCATTTGCCTGCGTTAATATCTGTTGTTGGCGATTATAGCCTGCGGTGTGGGCATTACTGATATTATTGCTAATTACATTAAGCATATTTTGCGCTGCATTTAATCCACTAATTCCAGTATTCATCAATGAATTTGCCATTAAAAAACTCCTTAATATAACTTAGTTAATAACATCATGATTATTTGTAAACTTAATTTTTATATCGGCACAATTCATTAAAGCTTTAATCATTTTTGCTATTTTTTTTGAATTTTTATTTTTTTATTTTCAATTCAGTAGATTTTTTTTGATTCATGCCTTTCATAATATAACGATAGGATTAATTTTGTTTAACTGGCTTAGCCTGTTTTAAAAAATCAATGCCAGTCATATTGTTTTCATCCTCAATATATTGTTGTGCCGATTTATTTAAAATTAAAATACTGATTCGTCGATTGGCATCTTTACTATAATGTGGATTGTTTAATCCCACGGTATCAGCAAGCGCAACAATACGAATAATTTTATTTTTATCTAATCCACCTGCAATAAGTTCTCGTCTTGATGAATTGGCTCGGTCAGCTGATAACTCCCAATTACTATAACCTCTATCACCAGTGACATATTGACGTTCATCGGTATGACCCGATAAGGTTATTTTATTAGGTAATGAATTTAAAATAGGTGCTAAGGCATGCAAAATGCTTTGCATATCAGGATGTATAACCGCACTGCCTACATTGAACATCGGTTTATCATCTGATGCCAGAATTTGAATACGTAACCCCATTTCAGTGAGTTCAATAATTAAATTAGGTGCTAATTTTTTTAGACGAGGATCGAGTTCAAACATTTCAAAAATTTTGCGTGCTGTTTCAATCAACTGAATTTTTTCAAGTTGTTTTTTTTCAAATTCGCTTTGTTGCTGTTGATTGGCAATATCGTTTTTTTCTTCACCCAGTTGCTGAGTAACATCATCACCACCGCCAGGTATCGGGCTTTCACTATCACTGATATTTTGACCGCCATTTTGCCCCATAAGTAACGGTGTTCTAAAATATTCAGCAATTCCTTGTAGTTCCTGCGGCGTTGATTTTGCGATTAACCACATAACTAAAAACAGCGCCATCATGGCGGTCATAAAGTCAGCATAAGCGATTTTCCACGAACCACCATGATGCCCTTCTCCATGCCCTGACTTTTTGCGAGTAATAATTCTTATTGAGTTATCTTTCATTGTTAATTATTTTCGGTTGAGTTGGCATTTTTATCTTTCACGTCTTGAATATATTTTTCCAATTCAAAGAAAGATGGTCGTTCATCAGAAAATATCATTTTGCGACCAAATTCAATGCAAATTTGTGGCGCATAATCATGCATACTGGCGATCAATATCACTTTGGTACATTCAAGAGTTTTGACCGTGTCTGAATTTCGTTGCTTTAACAATGCAGCTAAAGGCGAAACAAAACCATAAGCCAATAAAATACCTAAAAACGTTCCTACCATCGCATGTGCTATCAGTTCACCCAGTTCGCTTGCTGGTCTATCGGCTTGAGCTAGAGTGTTAATGACCCCCATAACGGCAGCAACAATACCAAAAGCAGGTAAACCATCACCAATACTTGAAATCGCACTAACCGGTTTTTCAAGTTCATGTTCATAAGTTTCAATTTCTTCACTCATTAGGGCTTCGATTTCATAAACATCCATATTGCCACTAATCATCAGACGCAAGTAATCAGTGATAAAATCTAAAATTCGAGGATTGGCTAAAATAAGCGGATATTGCTTAAACAATTCACTTTCATGTGGATTATCAATATCTCCTTCTATCGATAGTGCGCCACTTTGACGGATTTTAGTTAAAATGGTGTACATTAAATTAATTAGCGTTAAATATAATGCTTTATTGTATTTGGATGATTTAAATAACTGCCCTAATGCTTTGAGCGTTTTTTTGATCACTTTTTTTTCATTACTGACAATAAAAGCGCCGATAGCCGTACCACCAATAATCAAAAATTCTAATGGCTGAAAAAGTACTGCTAAATAACCACCACTAAGTACATAACCTAATAAAGCAGAGGCAATAACAACAATATATCCTATAATGATTAGCATTGGCTTTCTTCTTTCTCCATAAAATAACAGTAAATAGGACTGATATTCCTAATATTTATTTAACTTGCTAACTGCTTTGCAACCTCTGAATTAAAACCATGAGCGACAGATAGCACTTGCAAACATTTAGCCTGATTTTCTTGATGTGTCTTATGATTTTTTTCTGCCCGTGATGGTGGTTGACATAAGCTACAAACAAAACTGTTGTGTGGTTGGTATGCATGCGTGATAAAACGCCCCTTACACTCTTTACAGCATGATTGTTGCATCACTTTACTTTCAACAAATTTAACTAATATCCAAGCTCGAGTTAATCCTAATACTGGTTCTTCGTTGTAAGCCGGACATTGTTCAAGATAAAGCTGATAAGCTTTTAAAATCGATTGTATTCCGGGTTTGGTGCCATGTTTCACTAAAAAATGATAAGCATTATAAAAAATACTTGAGTGGATATTCGGTTCCCATGTCATAAACCATGTTGTTGAAAACGGTAACAATCCTTTCGGTGGCGGGCAACCTTGAATTTCTTTATACAGTTTTATCAACTTACCACGACTAAGATTTGTTTCACTTTCAAGCATTTGAATTCTGGCGCCGAGTGAAATTAAACGAATAGCGAGTTGGACTTCTTTATATGATTGAACGATACTTGTACATCTCATCTTAATTACCTACCTACTTATTGATTGAATCTAACAGTAAACTAGATAAAAGAATCCCTGTATGCATCTGTTTAATATCGCTAATCCGAGAATCTTCAGTTAGTTTTTTAATCATTTCTGAATTTTCAAATCGTAATTGAAATGTTAATTGATTTGTTTCAGATAACACTAACATTTGTGATGTAGTTAAATTACTTATTGCGTCAGCAGTTTCTTCATCAATACCTAATCTAAACATCGCCATCGCTTTGTCTTTTTCAAGCATTCGTTGGCATAACAATAATGTTGAAAGATTTAAATGATGTATACATTTAAGAATATCGTCTTCTAGTATATTACCCAATTTAATCACCAATCCTATTTATTTTATTTCGCAGTAAAAAAACAAAAAACAATCAAAATTTATTATTAACTGTTTTTTTACACATAAAATTACATTTTTAAACGAGAAAGGTCAATAAAAAAATCATTTCAATTTATTTTCGTTTAATTACGCTTTGTTTTACGCAGTTTATTTTTATTTTTCTATGGTTTCACTTTACTTTGTATTCTTTTTATCGCTTGACTATGTAGTTGACTGACTCGTGACTCACTAATATCCATGACTTTTCCAATCTCTTTTAAATTCAGTTCCTCTTGGTAATACAGGGCTAAAATCATTTTTTCTTTTTCGGGTAACTTATCAATTTGTCGAGCGATTTGGTCACGAATTTCGTCATTGATAATAGTCGAAAAAGGATCACTATCTTCACCATGATCGACAATAGCATCGATGTTATCCCCTAATTTTTTCTGCATTTCGTCATAAGAACAGATTTGACTACAATTTGAATCCAACAACGCTTTACGATATTCAGAAATCGATAATTGCAAATATTCTGCAATTTGGTGATCATTGGGCGTGGTACCGAGTTTCTGTTCCAGTTGATTAATGGCTTGAGTAATATCTTTAATCTTTTTCCGAGTTTGTCTTGGTAGCCAATCCCGACTACGGAGTTCATCTAACATTGCCCCTTTTATTCTCGGTATTGCAAAAGTGGCAAACGTATAGCCTTGAGATACATCATAACGCTTTATCGTATCTAACAGGCCGATGTAACCAACTTGCAGTAAATCATCGAGTTCAATTGTGGTAGGCAGACGAACGGCTAATTTTAATGCTTCATTACGAACTAAATGGATATACTGTTGCCAGTCGACTTGATTAATTATGCCTTGCGAGTTATATAAGCTATCATCCATTTTTAGGAGCCAAGGTTAAAAATATGCTTAATACTATTATGTCCTTAACAAATGGATTTAATGTGATGAATAAAGATATAAAAAAGAGGTAATTATGATTATTAGTAATAACGATATCAAAAATACCGTTATTACTATGTTGTACAATTCAATTGAGTAGAATATCAGATAGATTTAACTCTTACTGTAATAAAGAAAGTACAGATTGTGGCACCTGATTTGCTTGTGCTAAAACTGAAGTACCTGCTTGTTGTAAGATTTGACCACGAGTCATGTTTGAAACTTCAGTTGCATAATCCGCATCTTCAATTCGGCTACGTGCAGAACTTAAATTGTTTACTGTGTTGTTGATGTTAGTTACAGTTGATTCAAAACGGTTTTGCACCGCACCTAATTGACCTCGTAATGCATCAATGTTAGATAGCGCTGCATCAAGGGTTTTTAATGGATCGGCAGTTGGTTTATCAGAAACATTGAAACCCGCTAAACCAAGCTCAGTACTGTCGATTTTTTTCAAATTGATTTCAATGGTTTCACCATCGTTTGCACCTACTTGAATTTTAAGGGTTTTATCTTCTGATAATACTTTTGAACCATTGAAATCAGTTTGTTTAGAAACACGGTCGATCTCTTGTAAACGTTGATCGATTTCGTTTTGGATTGATACTAAATCGCTTTGAGAGTTAGTACCATTTGCAGCTTGAACAGTTAACTCACGAATACGTTGTACGTTGTTATTGATTTCGTTTAATGCACCTTCAGTAGTTTGTGCAAGTGAAATACCATCATTAGCATTACGAGCAGCTTGAGTTAAACCACGAATATTTGATGAAAAACGGTTAGCAATAGCTTGACCTGCCGCATCATCTTTTGCGCTGTTAATACGCATACCAGATGATAAACGTTCAATTGCTGTACCTAGAACGCTTTGTGAATTATTCAGGTTATTTTTTGCCATTAAAGACATAGTATTAGTATTAATTACTTGTGCCATTTTTTTATCTCCTTAATATGATTAGTCAAATCAACGGCATATTGAAGCAAGATGTCCAATATATTTGCTGATAATTAACTTATCGGTAGCAAAATAGGAAACTTTAATAATTTTTATTTTTTGTTGTGTTATCAAACTAAAAGTAAACCCCATAGTTAAAATATCTTTTTATAATTCAGTTTATTAAATCAATAAGAAAGATATTTTATTTTTTAATTTTTTTAAAACCAGCAATCAATCACAAATTTCTTCTAAACTTTTTATGCCAAAAGCCGATATAACAGCTAGATAAGTTATGGTTGATAAATAGTGATTAAATAAGGGCAAAAAATTATGGCAATGAGCATTTTAGGGATTGGTTCTGGTATCGATCTTAATGAAGTATTAAGTCAGTTAGAATCCGTTGAAAAAACACGTTTAACCCCGATCACCGCTCAACAAAAAGCGATTAATGCCAAAATCAGTGGCTTCGGTAAGTTAAAAAATGCGTTGAGCTCGTTTAATTCTGCTACAGAAAAACTACAGAAAAAAGAACTTTTTTATAGTCGAGCATCAGCAGGTAATGACAATTATTTTACCACAACAGTCAATAATAAAGCGGCATTAGGTAATTATGCGGTGACTGTTGATCAGTTGGCGACTTCACACAGTATTGCAACATCAGCCATTAATGATAAGAACACAAATTTAGGTAATGACAATGAAACAAGAACCATTACCATTGAACAAGCTAATGGTCAAAAACTTGAAGTTAACCTGTCTAAGGACGAAACATCATTAGAATCCATTGCCAACGCCATTAATAATGCCAAAGTGGTTAATGAAGATGGGACAAGTAGTCATTCAACCATGAGTGCAGCGATTGTTCGCAGTGGTTCAGATAGTTATCAATTAGTTATCACATCGAAAGAAACTGGTGAACAACAAGCCATTACGTCAATTTCTTCCGACGATGAAAAACTCAATAAAATTATTGGATTTAATCATCAGCAACCCGACACAAGTAATATGGTAGAAGTTGCTAAAGCGCAAGATGCTAAATTAACATTTAATGGTGTTGCTATAACAAGTGCTTCAAATACCATTAAAGAAGTGATTGAAGGTGTTGATATCACCTTAAAAGCAACCACCACGACCAGTCAAAATTTAGCTATTACTGCTGATAATGAAAAAGCAGAAACGGCAATAAAAGAATGGGTTGAGGCATTTAATCAATTACAATCAACCATTTCAAGCCTGACTCAATTTACCGCTAAAGAGACCAATTCTGACGAGTTAAGCAACAATAATGGTCCACTAATTGGTGATTCTACGCTACGTAATATCGATCAAAGTATTCGTTCAATCTTTGCTAAGGGTCAATCAGGTGAATTTTCTGTTCTTGCCCAAATTGGCGTTAACATGGATAACAAAGGTTCACTTACTATCAATGAAAATCAATTAAAAAAAGCGCTAAGTGAAAATAGTGATGCTGTTGCTACGTTATTTACCGGTGACGGTGAGACCACCGGTATTGCTAATGAAGTATTTAATAAAGTCAGTGGATTTATAGATAGTGAAGGCATGATTGATTCAGCCACCACAGGATTAAATTCAACATTGAAATCGTTAGATAAACGATATGAACAAGTGAACAATTCAATTGAGCAAACCGTCGAACGCTATCGAGTCCAATTTACTAAATTAGATGTTTTAATTAGTTCATTAGACAGTATGAGTAATTATTTAACAACCCAATTCGAAATGATGGCAAACATGAAAAAATAAGGATTAACAATAATGTATAAATTAGGATCTCAAGCTTATGAGCAAGTTAATTTAGAAACATGTGTGAGCCAAGCCTCACCACATCAATTGATCGTATTGCTCTATGATGGCGCACTAAATGCGATCAAACTTGCCAAATTATACATTCAGAAAGGAAACATAGCAGGTAAAGGAATGGCGATATCAAAAGCAATCAATATCATTGATAACGGACTAAAAAGCTGTTTAGATTTAGAAAAAGGAGGCGAAATTGCCGAAAATTTAGAGCGCTTGTATCACTATATCAGCCAACAATTAGTACTGGCTAATTTATATAACGATCAAGATAAGCTACAAAACTGTTTTGACCTACTCAACAATATTGCTGAATCTTGGCGTGAAATTGCAAAATAAAAAAAGAGATGGTTATGAAAGGAACAACATTATTAAAACACTATGAACAACTTGATTATGTGACAGAACAAATGTTAATCAGCGCACATAAGGAAGATTGGAATACGTTACTGAGTTGGCAAAATCAATACTCACAATTATCTGAAAATATTATAGAACTTGACGGTACCTTAACTACCGAACACGTCCCCACGCAATGTAAAGATAGAGTACGAATGTATATTCAAAATATCTTAAGTTATCAACAGCAAATCAGCCAATTAGTTACCACACGGCATGCTGAATTAGGGGAATTAATCGGAGAAAAAGTCCGTCAACAGAGTAAAATTGAAAATTACCAACACGTCGCTAACTTAATTTAACAGATAAATTTTATTAAATATTTGCTAAGTGCAAGATTGAAAATATTGACTAGACATTAACGATCTTGCACTTATATCAATGTTTAATGCATATTAAACATTCATATTCATGATTTCTTGATAAGCCGCAACAAGTTTGTTACGAACTTGAATACCAAATTGAAGTGAAACCGTCGATTTTTGCATATTCACCATAACTTCATTTAAGGCAATATTGGGTTCACCCAGTTCAAACGCTTTTGCTTGATTTTGAGCCTGTATTTGCGTTTGGCTAATAGAATCCAACGCCATTTTTAGTTCAGTGGCAAAACCGGATTGATTGGAAATTGATTGTTTTTTTTCAAGCAGATTGGGGGATTTTATCGATGAGAGAACGCTATTGTCAAAATTATTTAAAGTATTCATGTGGTTAAAATTTTAATCTTATTTAAATTGCTCAACTAATCCTCAATTTACCATACAACAAAAAATTTAAATGCCACAAGTAAGGGGAAAATCCTTTTCTTTTTTAGCTATTGATTTTTCTAAATACACAGATAATAAACTCTAGAATTCATCTAATTAGTTTAGAATTAGGATATTTATGACTAGCCAAACTGTCGGTAAAAAAGGCGAATCAATATTAAATAAGTTACCTTTTATCAATCAATTAAAACAAAATCCAAAAATGCTGCTACTTATTGCCGGCGTGGTGATATTAGCCATCTTAAGTATGACTTACTTATGGATGAAAAATGACGATTATGGGGTTTTGTTTAGTAATGTAAGCGACAAAGATGGCGGTGAAATCATTAGTCAATTGGATAAGATGAATATTCCTTATAAATTCACATCATCTGGTTCAACCATCTTAATTCCTGAAGAAAAAGTTTACGATACGCGTTTACGCATTGCTCAACTTGGATTACCAAAAGGGGGCGCCGTTGGCTTTGAATTGCTTGATAAAGAAAGTTTTGGGATGAGCCAATTTAACGAGCAGATCAATTATCAACGTGCTTTAGAAGGTGAACTATCCCGAACAATTTCAATCATTAGTAGTATTGATGATGCCAGAGTGCATTTAGCTATGCCTAAACCCTCATTATTTGTCAGAGAACGAAAATTTCCTTCAGCTTCTGTCGCATTAACCTTATTACCTGGTCGTAGTCTATCACAACGTCAAATTGATGCCATTATTCACCTTATTTCAAGTAGTGTACCTGAATTACAAGCCGATAAAGTTACCATTATCGATCAGAAAGGTAATTTACTCACCGGTGAAAATTATCGAGATAAAACATTTAATATTGCTCATTTAGAATTTAATGAACGCATTGAAAATAGCGTTCGTGAGCGTGTGGAAAAAATTATTATTCCGATTTTAGGTAAAAAAAATGTCATGGTACAAGTCAATGCTGATATTGACTTTAGTCGACAAGAAACGACATCGGAAACCTTTGATCCAAATAGTGATATCGCTAACCAAACTATTCGCAGCAAACAGCGAATCGAAAATCGTCAAGTGGGTAATAATGCGGGCATAGGCGGCGTCCCCGGTGCACTATCTAATCAACCTGCGCCAACCGCAAGTGCATCAATTGATGAACAACCTGAATCAAAAGAACAAGATGAGAAACAAAAAATCTATAATTTACAGTCAAATAATACTTTAAATTACGAAGTTAACCGGCAAGTTGTTCACAGTAAGATACCCGAGGGCAGAATCAAACGTTTATCGGTTGCCGTGTTAGTCAATTATAAATATGTCGATCCAGATGCTAATCATTCAGATTCCGATGTGAATAATGTGTCTGCAACATCTGAAACAGACGAAAAAACAAATGAAGCCAACAACAATACGCCACAATGGGTCAAACTGGATAATGAAGAGCTAAAAAATATTGAAGCGTTAGCTCGTCAAGCAATGGGATATTCAGATTTACGCGGCGATACCTTAACTGTAGCTAATTTAAAATTTAGTGATCAACTTGATGATGAAAATGACGGATTGGCATTTTGGGAAACTCACCAATTTTATGAAAACACTAAAACAGGCATTAAATATCTGATCTATATTTTCATTGCGTGGATAATTTGGCGCAAAGTATTACGTAATGTTTGGATGAAGTTACAACGACAATACTTCAGTACGCCAGATAATACATCAGATACCCAAACAAGTATTGATGAAAAATTAGATTACAAAGCGCACAGTAAACAACAGCAGAAGATATTTGAAGATAATATGCAACAACAGCAGTACATCCGTAAAATTGTTGAGAAGGATCCACGTGTTATGGCGTTAATTATTCGCAGCTGGATCAGTAAAGAGGACAGCAACGAATGAATTTAAATGAATCACAAAAAGCCGCAACAGTTTTAATGGTGTTAGGTGAAGAAATCGCTGCACAAGTGATGCAATATCTCAATCCTAAAGAGGTGCAACAAATCAGTAGTGCGATGATGTCTTTGCCACAGCTTTCACAAGAACAGTTAAAAGGTATTCTTAATGAATGCCAAAAAACACTAGAAGAGTGTGCGGTACTTAATACAGATACCAATGGCTACTTACGTTCAGTATTAGAAAAATCTATTGGTAGTGAAAAAGCTGGTCGTTTACTCGATGAGCTGTTAGGAAAAGATATTGAAGAAGCCACCGACGGTCTTGAAATGCTTAATTTTGTTGATGCTGCTCGAGCTGTTGATTTGGTTAAAAAAGAACATCCACAAATTATTGCCACTATTTTAGTCCATTTACACCGAGATTTAGCGGCGGAAATTCTTAATCTATTCGATGACGATTTACGTAATGATGTGATGTTACGTATTGCCACTTTTGGTGGTGTTGAACCGTCAGCACTCCGATTATTATCTACGTCATTATCAACATTATTACACGGACAAAATATTAAACTTAATAACTTAGGCGGAATCAGAACCGCAGCCGAAATCATTAACTTAATGAAGAGCCAACAAGAAGAGCTGGTTATCAACGCATTACGCGATTACGACAATGAACTTGCACAGAAAATTATTGATGAAATGTTCTTGTTTGAAAATCTGGTTGAAGTGGATGATAGAAGCATCCAACGTCTACTTAAAGATGTCGATAACGAGACGCTCATTATTGCATTAAAAGGTGCTTCAATTGCATTACGTGACAAATTACTTAGCAACATGTCACAACGCGCAGCCTCTATTTTACGTGAAGATCTTGAAAACAGACCGCCGGTGCGCTTATCACAAGTGGAAACGGAGCAGAAGAAAATCTTGGTTATTGCGCGTCGCTTAGCTGAAACCGGTGAAGTTATCTTAAGTAGCGGTGATGACGAATATGTGTAATAGTTCAGATAAATTAAGCTGGGAACCGCTCTGTTTTCAGGATTTATCGTCATCAGACTTTTCACCATTAACACAACAATCTATGTCTACTCAGGTTGACGAAGTAGAAAGTGAGCCTGAGCCAGAACACATAGATGTTGTACCGGCTCCCTCTATCAGTGAAGAAGAGTTAGAACTGTTAAAGCAAGAAGCAAAATCACAAGCCTATCAAGAAGGATTCGAACAAGGTCATAAAGAGGGCTTTGAGAATGGCAAACAATCTGGGTATGACCAAGGATATTTAGTTGGTCAACAGCAAGGTCGTGAACAGATTGAACAACAACTTGATGATGAAAAAAAACAAGCTGTTCAAGCTATCACACACTTAATCAACAATTTTGAGCAATCCATTAAAGAGATTGACGAATTAATTGTGCCTCAATTATTTGATTTAGCATTAGTTGCAGCACAAAAAACGGTTGGTAGCCTATCTAAAGTTAAACAAAAGCAATTAATGCACACGATTAATCAATTAGTTGAACAATGTTCTATGTTATCTGATCCAATCGTATTACACCTTAACCCTGCTGATTTACGCTGGTTAGAACCGATGTTAAATGATGATATTAATCTACACCAATGGCAATTTGTTGCTGATGCAAATGTTGAAGAAGGCGGATGTAAATTATTGACAGATACCAACGAAGTGAATAGCAATATTAATCAACATTGGCAAATGATGTCTGATCACTTACAAGGCGAGAACCATTAACGTGCGATACTCAAGTCAATGGTCAACCAAACTCCTTCAAGCAACAAAGCAGCTTAAAGATTTATCATTGATTCGTCATTATGGTCGATTAGTAAAAGCGTCTGGGCTAGTCCTTGAAGCAGTGGGATTAAAATTACCATTAGGCTCCAACTGTTATATTGAAAGACAGTGCCAAGGTCATATCGATGCCGTTGAATGCGAAGTGGTAGGGTTTAATGCACATACACTTTACCTAATGCCATTCGAATCCACTGACGGTATTTTACTGGGCGCAAGAGTGTACACCGCACAATACGATTTAGCCCATTTTAGTCACAAATTATTACCGGTTGGTATGACGTTATTGGGGCGAGTTGTTGACGCAATGGGAAAACCGCTAGACGGAAAACCCTTACCGGAAAATGTCGAGTATCAAGGCTTATCGAGTAAAACACTCAATCCATTACAACGTACGCCCATTCATCAAGTGCTCGATGTAGGGGTTAGAGCAATCAATGCTCTACTCACCGTTGGGCAAGGACAGCGAATGGGGTTATTTGCCGGTTCGGGCGTCGGTAAAAGTGTGTTACTCGGTATGATGGCACGCTACACCCAAGCAGATGTTATTGTCGTTGGTTTAATCGGCGAACGGGGACGAGAAGTTAAAGACTTTATCGAAAATATTTTAGGCGAAGAAGGACTGTCACGCGCTGTCGTGGTAGCAGCGCCTGCGGATGTATCACCATTATTACGTTTACAAGGGGCGACTTACGCCACCAAAATTGCGGAATCTTTTCGTGAACAAGGGTTAAATGTCCTTTTAATTATGGATTCGCTCACTCGCTATGCAATGGCGCAGCGTGAAATTGCCTTAGCTATCGGTGAGCCACCAGCGACGAAAGGTTATCCCCCTTCGGTATTTGCTAAATTACCCGCTCTGGTTGAAAGAGCCGGTAATGATAATCATGGTAAAGGCGCAATTACCGCATTTTATACCGTTTTAACCGAAGGAGATGATCAACAAGATCCGATTGCTGATTCAGCCCGGGCTATTTTAGACGGGCACATCGTACTTTCACGCTCACTTGCTGAATCGGGTCATTATCCAGCTATTGATATAGAAGCCTCCATTAGCCGTGTTATGACGGATCTCACCGCGCCTGAAGATGAGAAAAAATCACGTCTGTTCAAACAACTGTTTTCGAGCTTTCAACGTAATCGTGATTTAATCAATGTTGGTGCTTATGTCGCCGGTACTGATCCTTTATTAGATAAAGCAATTACGCTATTTCCGGCTATGCAAACCTTTTTACAGCAAGGGATTAATGAACATTGTAGTTATCAAGAAGCCTATCAACAGCTAGTTGCAATTGTTGATCCTAACGCCATGGGATCGTAAGGAAGTATCATGAACAATAAAAATTCGACACAACATGCTTTTTTAACCTTAAAACAGTTAGCACAAAAATCGATTGATGATAGTTTAATTCGATTAAAAAAAGCAAACGAAAGTCATCAACAAGCACAATCACAACTTAAGGTACTTAATGATTATTACGCTGAATATCAACAGCAATTAAATAGCGCTTTATCGAATGGTATTAAAGGATGCGAATTAACTAATTTTACCGCATTTATAGCCAATATTGAGCAAGGTATCGAACAACAAAAAAAATTGCTACTCACATTAGCGATTAAACAACAACAGATAACCAACGAACTTAATCAATCCAATAAAAGTTTGAATACCTATACCACGTTATTAGAAAAACAGCACAAAAAGCAATTACAACTTCAAAATCGAATACAGCAAAAAATGACGGATGAATTTGCCCAGCAACAGTTATCAAGGAGAGTATTACATGAATATTAATTTAAATAGTGATATGCAATTAATATCAACGAATCTATCAAAACAACTTGATGAGGAAGCTAATGTGAATGATGCGAATCTTTTTCAGCAGTTATTGGCTGACAATGAAAAGCCGTTATCGCATCCAGAACAGCCAAACAACCTAAATCAAATTGACTATGAGGGATGTGAATTTGATGATCAAAACAATAGTCTTGATGGATTAATCTTCCCTGTTTTCCCTTATGATACCAGTATGATTCAATCAGAAATGCGTGACAAATTACCGGCAAGTCATCTTTCATATCATCTTAATAGTGCAATCACTAACCCCTTAAATGATGCAATCAATAGATTAAATTCTTTCGCATCAGACATCACTGATGACGAGCAACGATTACCCGTTAATAGCCTTGATGAGCGTGAAGCAATAATCGATGAACTTTCATTGCAAAACAATATGGCAATAAAGGGAAGTAACCCACATCATTTTAGTGCGAACTTAAATAACACTGAAATAGCCACTTTGAAAAAGAGTTCAAATCGTCAATTATCAGCCGTCGCAAATAATTGTTTTCCGTTGAATAATGCTAGAGCAGAATTACAAAACCAACAACGTCATGTTTCGATACAGCAGTTCACAAGCGATATGACTATCCATCAAGAGACAGCAATAACCACATCGTCGCATGGACAAGATCCAACAGGAGTAATGTTGACGCCTGCAAAAATCACCACGTCGATAAACTTGCCTGTCGCAGTCACAAATCAACAATGGACGTCATCACTGACTGAGCAGATCATCATGTTTAACCGGCAAGGGATTCAAACGGCGAATATTAAACTTAATCCTCAAGAGCTAGGTTCATTACATATAAAATTGGATATGTTGGAAGATAAAATGAACTTGCATATGATGACTGCTCATGCCGTAGTCAAAAGCGTTTTAGAATCTGCCTTACCCTATTTGAAAAGTTCGCTTGAAGAGCAAGGTATCACACTAGAGCAAGCCGATATTAGTGACTTTTCAATGATGAATGATGCTGATCAGTCGGCGCAATATCAACAAACAAAGAATCGTCAAACACCAATAATTGAACATTCAAACGTCATTGAGGAAATTCATCAACCTAATCAGGTTAGTAATCATTTAGCAAAATCGGGGTTGAGTATATTTGCGTAAAGCTGAGTAAGGCATTGCATTTATTTTTTTAAATGATGAGAGAATAAAAAGGCTGAATAGGTGATATTTTTATCGCCTATTCTTCAAATCAATTCTGTCAGCTTGATCTATTATTCTTGTATTTTTAACCATTCAATTGGTTATTATTTTTCCAAATTTTAACTGAGATAAGAATAAACATGCCAACTTCCAAGAAAAAAGTGAGTATTTTAAACCTAATACTTATTATCATTACAATGTTAGCATTAGCAACAACTGCCTATTTATGGTTCCAAAATCAGTCTAAAAATACAATTAAAGCTAAAGAAGAGCCACCTGTTTTATCACCGGTATTTTTAACACTAAAACCGTTTACAATTTCATTACCAACTTCAGAAGATAGTACAGAAATTAACAAAGTTCTCTATGTTGGTATGGTATTACGTGTTGCTGACGAAGAACAAAAATCTGTGCTATTAGAATATTTACCAGAAGTCAGAAGCGATGTATTACTGTTAACGTCTAAACAATATGTCAATAATTTAAAGCTTGAAACAGGTAAACTTGATTTACAAGAGCAAATCAAAGTCGCTCTATCCAGACAATACGATCCTAAACATTCAGTGAAGGTGGATGAAGTATTGTTTACCGATTTTATCATACGGTGATTATCATGTCGGATAAGCAAGCGCCTACGCGTAATATGAATGAGTCTTCTGATAGCTTACCACCGTCCGAAGACAAACCAATGACAACAAATAAGAAAGATCCTGACAATCATATATCATCAAAAAAAATTGAAGTTAAACCTTATGATTTATCTGTCAAACATAGTTTTATTCCTGAACGTTTAACTGCGTTAGAAATTGTGAATGAGCGCTTTGCTCGTCAATTTAGAATAGGTTTATTTAACTTATTAAGACGAAATACGGATGTCATTGCCTCACCGATTGAACCTCAAACTTTTAAAGAGTTTTCACAGATTTCAGCGGCTAACCATTTAAATCTTGTGCACCTCAATCCATTGCGAGGTTCAAGCTTATTTGCGTTTTCGCCTGAGATTGTTTATACCGTGGTTGATACTTTATTTGGTGGTGATGGCCATGCTTCGCAACTCGATACAGAAGAACGTGAATTTACCCATACCGAACAGCAAATTATTAAACGCGTACTCGAACTAGCGTTAACGTTTTATCAAAATGCCTGGACAGATATATATTCAATTGAAACTGAATACATTCGTTCAGAAATACAGAGCAAATTCACCAATATCACAAGTTCACCGGATGATGTCGTTTTAACATCAAACTTTAAAGTTGAAATTGGTAATTCTAAAACAACATTCAGTATCTGTATTCCTTATTCAATGGTTGAACCCATTAAAGAGTTACTGATAAAACCACCGATTGAGCAACAAACGCATCAAGATGATAACATTTGGATGAGTTCTTTAACCAGTGGCATCAAACAATCTACCGTCGAGTTAGTTGCTAACTTTACGACAATTCAAACAACAGTAGACAAACTACTTGCGCTCAAAGTAGATAATATTTTAGTAATCGAAAAACCAACTCTTCTTGATGTTACTGTCGGGGGTGTACCTATATTAAAAGGTCACTATGGAAAAACCCATAAACAATATGCTATTCAAGTAGAACAAGTAATTAATCCTGTATTAGAACAATTGAATGAAGGGGAATTCAATGACTGATAACAAACAAAATAATGACGAAAACCAAGCGAATGATACGATTAATGATGAACTCATTGCCAAAGAAGCCATTTTTGAAACACTTTCACCTAATCATACAGAAGATAAAAAACAAGATATCAATCTTATTTTAGATATTCCTGTTCATTTAAGTGTCGAACTTGGTCGAACTAAAATGACAATCAAAGATTTACTCAATCTTACTCAAGGATCAGTGATTGCGCTCGACGGACTTGCTGGCGAACCTTTAGATATTTTGATCAATGGTTATTTGATTGCTCAAGGCGAAATTGTCGTTGTTGGTGATAATTACGGTGTCCGTATTACCGATATTATAACTCCTTCCGAGCGTGTGCGCAGACTGAGCCGTTAATGGCGATAAACCTAAAAAATATGACTAAGATCTCAACCTCAAGTATCCACACTATCACGAGCAATACTGTATCGTCATCATCTGAATTAAATCTTTACAGTCAAATGGGCACATCAATTGGCACGGCGCTAATTGGTGTCATTTTTATGATTCTATTGTTAGGTTGGATAGTTAAACGTCTGGGTCATAATAAGAAACGTAATGCATTTATTGATGTTAAAGCAACGCATTGCATTAGTCCAAAAGAACGAATCATGTTAGTTGAGGTGGATAAGCAATTATTGGTTGTCGGTATCACTTCGCATCATATGACGTTGCTACATACCATTGATGAACACCGTGCCGAAAAATTATTATCACAATCAACACCCGTTGCTAAATCAGCTGATAACAATGTGTTCAAGCAAATCTTGCAATCAGCGTTAAAAACGAAAAAGGAGTGATGCCTTGTGCGGTTAAAAATTTTTATATTGCTAACGACATTATTAAGCTTATTGTTTTTTAGCCGATTTTGTTTTGCCGATCCTTCATCACTCCCGTTTATGACTGAAACAATACAAAATGGTGAACATAGTTGGTCATTACCTGTTGAAACATTGGTATTTTTAACGTTACTCACGTTTATACCTGCTATTTTACTTTTGATGACCAGTTTTACCCGAATCATCATTGTATTGGGATTATTACGCAATGCGCTTGGCACGCAATCAGCCCCACCCAACCAAGTTATTTTGGGCATTGCACTATTTATGACATTTTTTATTATGTCACCGGTGATCGATAAAATTTATCAAGATGCTTATATTCCTTATTCACAAAATCAAATCACGATGCAAGAAGGCTTAACAACAGCTGCAAAACCATTACGCGAATTTATGCTAAGCCAAACACGGGAAAATGATCTCGCCTTATTTATGAATATGTCTCATGTCAACGAAGTTGAAACACGAGAACAAGTGCCATTGAATGTACTAGTACCTGCCTTTGTCGTCAGTGAATTAAAAACAGCGTTTCAAATTGGTTTTACGATTTTTATCCCCTTTTTAGTCATTGATTTAGTTGTTGCAAGTACGTTAATGGCATTAGGCATGATGATGGTACCACCTGCAACCGTATCTCTACCATTCAAATTAATGTTGTTTGTTTTAGCGGATGGTTGGCATTTGTTACTAGGTTCACTGGCACAGAGCTTTTTTAGTTGAAAAACATAAATTCAAGATTCTTAAATTAAGGAAAATTATGTCACCTGATTCGATTAGTACGCTTGCTATTCAAGCTGTCAAAGTCGCAGCCTCACTTGCTGGCCCTTTACTTTTAGCTGCATTGGTGACCGGCTTGATTATTAGTTTATTACAAGCTGCAACACAAATTAACGAAATGACCTTATCTTTCATTCCTAAAATTTTAGCGGTAATTGTCGTCTTAATTGTTTTAGGGCCGTCAATGCTATCAACAATGACTGACTATATTAAAATTGTTATTACCAATATTCCAAATCTAACCAGCTAAATTTAATGGAATTTGATATTAATTATCTATTTGATATTGATTTTTTTTCTTGGGTCAAAAACTCGTTTTTACCGTTTGTACGTATTTTAGCACTAATAATGGTCGCTCCCATTACTGGCGAAAAAGAAGTACCTAACCGCGTCAAAATTGGTTTAGCTTTACTCATTGCACTTTTATTACCATTACCCCCGACCGATAAGCCTGTAACACTCTATTCATTAATGGGTATTTGGATGATTGCGCAGCAAGTTATCATCGGTGTATTAATGGGTCTTGCTATGCAACTTGCCTTTATGACCATGAGAGTAGCTGGTGAATTAATTGGTATGCAAATGGGGCTTGGCATGGCTACTTTTTTTGATCCTATTGGTGGGCCATCTACATCGGTATTATCACGTTTCACCAATATCATCGCTTTGTTAATTTTTCTTAGTTTAGATTGTCATTTATGGTTATTGTATGGACTAGCCAATAGTTTTGACATCATTCCAATAACAACTTTGCCGTTAAAAGCAAATGGCGTCCTTACTTTGATTGATATCAGCCGATTACTATTTATTAATGGGATAATGTTAGCATTACCCTTAATGGCTTTGTTGTTAATTATCAATATGGCGTTAGGGCTATTAAATAGAATGACTCCTCAACTATCCATTTTTGTTATTGGTTATCCCCTAACCTTATTATTAGGGTTAATCATGCTCACATATTTAATGTCGATGTTACCCGCTTTTGCCGAATTTGTGTTTGAACAGATATTTGAATATATATCAACAATGCTAATAGCATTAGCCGGTTAAATAATTTAAGCAAAGTATCCTAAAAGGGGCGATAAAACAGTTATTGCATATTGTAATTTATATAGATGAAAGATCGTTCTAAGTAATAAAACTCTCGGAGAGAAACCTTTTGACGGTTGGTTAAATAAAAAATATTTATGCGGTAGTTTAACAAATTGAATCGGTATCTTCAGTTAAATTACCACATAAATTATCATTATTTTTATCTACTTTTAAGCTCTTCTCGAGCCATTTTTTTCATTTTTTGTTCGATTCGTTGACGTTTTAAAGGAGAAAGATAGTCAACAAATAGCTTACCTTTTAAATGATCCATTTCATGTTGAATGCATATCGCAAGAAGTTCATCGGCATCAATTTGGTAAGGGTTTCCATTGCGATCGAGCGCTTTAATCTTAATTTTTTCAGCTCTTGGTACAAATCCTCGACAATCTGGAATGGATAAACAACCTTCTTCTATGCCTGTCTCCCCCTCTTGGCTAATCACTTCTGGGTTAATGATTACATAAACATTGCTACGATCTTCTGTTACATCAATGACAATAATTTGTTCATGCACATTAACTTGAGTGGCGGCAAGTCCAATACCATTATGCTCATACATGGTCTCAATCATATTATCTATAATGGTTTGTAGTTCGGATGTAAATGCTGTCACTGGTTTTGCAACTTTGCGTAATCGCTCATCAGGAAAACGTAATACCGGTAAAATAGCCATAATTTCTTCGATCTACTCCTCAATTGTCAGGTTTTTCAGATTTAAATACATTGTAAACATTTATGATGCTGGTGAATAGCATTTGTTAGCTATTGATAAAATATATCTCACCAATTCACGAAACCACACTTTTATAAAATGATAAAACAATGATGAGTAAATATGAGTTCTTATTACGAATTTCAATGCTGGGACAAGAAAAACGTGCCATTTTTAAAAAAATGAGTCAGTTTTTTAAAAATGGATTGCCAAATACAATCAATAATGTTGCATTTTTTCTCGAAAAGCTTGGATTGAATGAAATGCAACAAGAACGCTTTTTCACTACTTCATACCTTCATTTTGAACCTGTGCTTGATTGGCTCAATAGTGATGGTTTGTCTAAAACGCTTATTACCTATTGTGATCCAGATTATCCACCACTACTCAAACAAATTAGCGCATCGCCTTTATTACTTTTTGTTATGGGGAATAAACAGTTACTGCAAACACCTCAAATTGCCATGGTCGGTAGCCGTCAATTTAGTGAATATGGTGCACAATGGGGACGCTATTTTGCGGGGGAATTGGCAATAAATGGTTTAACAGTAACTAGTGGTTTAGCGTTGGGACTAGATGCAATTTGTCATCGAGGCGCATTAGAGGTATCGGGCGATACTATAGCCGTTTTAGGAAGTGGGCTTGCTAAAATAGCACCGCGATCAAACTTAAAACTTGCCCATGATATTTTGGCACAAAATGGCGCTTTAGTTTCTGAATTTTTGCCCTTTGAAGCAGCAAGATCAGAATATTTTCCAAGACGAAACCGGATAATAAGCGGATTAAGTCTGGGTACTTTTGTGGTTGAAGCCTCAGAAAAAAGTGGTTCATTGATTACCGCCCGTTATGCACTTGAGCAAAACCGTGATGTATTTGCTTTACCCGGTGAAATTAATAACGAAAACAGTCGTGGTACGCATGCTTTAATTCAGCAAGGAGCCTATTTAGTCACAAAACCAACTGATATCTTAGAGCATTATTCTCATTATCTATCAACTATCAAGCCATTAACGTCGCAATCTGTAAAATTCGTTGAAACTATGTTATATCCTGAAATTTTTGCTTTAATTCGTCATCAACCTATTCCGGTTGATATTATTGCTCAACAGTTAAATTTATCGATTCCTGATTTGACAATTAAATTGTTAGATATGGAGCTTGCCGGTTTAATTAAGACGGTAACAGGTGGGTATATTCGTAACGTTACGGTTTAATTTAGTTATATTTTACAGCCATACTATTTTTAGCATCAAACATCCGCCAATTAAGATCAGCGGATGAACACAAGTTATAAGCTATTCTTCGTCGATTTCTAAGGCAATTTCCGACAAAATAATTCCGGTGTTATCGGCATAAACAAAATCACCAGAAAAGAAGGTCACCCCCCCAAAATTGACTCTAATGTCTACTTCGCCAATACCTTGATCTTCTGCACCTACGGGTATCGCCGCTAACGCTTGAATACCAATATCTGCTTCTGCCAGATAATCTACTTGTCGAACCGCGCCATAAACAATGATGCCTTCCCACTGATTTTGAACAGCAATATCAATCAGTTCTGCATCAATCAATGCTCGACGAACCGATCCTCCGCCATCAATAACTAGAATTTTACCTGCACCATTAGATTGCAAGATTTCGTATAATAATCCGTTATCTTCAAAACATTTAACTGTTACGGCTTGACCTGAAAATGATGCAACCCCACCAAAATTAGTGAAAATTGGTTCTACTACGTTAACATCTTCCGGATAATAATCACAAAGAATTGAAGTATCAAACTCCATTGCCAAGCCTCCTTTAGCCTTTATATTTTAGTTTATCTAGTATAACGCTTACATAGCGTTACAAGATACCGAATTTAAATAAACGTGAGCTAGTTCAAAATAATTCCCAAACAATAAAGTAAATTAGTGAATAATGCAAGTTTGACCATCTGTAATAATAAAGGGATAGCATCCTTAGCTACCTTAAATCGAAAAACAGCATAAATATGGTAAATAAATAGCGGTAGCGTTATCAAAAATAACCACCGCCAAATGGTATGTAACTGATGACTAGCAAAAAGTGCCAATAAAATAAATGCAGTCACAATTAGAAATAGATGATAAAAGCGAGCTTTGGTTTGTCCCATTAACACCACTAACGTACGCTTATGGCAATTTCGATCGCTATCAATATCACGTAAATTGTTAATATTGAGTACGGCCACTGACAACAATCCACAACCTAAAGCAGGTAGAATAATTAAATTTGATAATGATTTTGTTTGCAGGTAGTAACTTCCTATTACACCAACTAGCCCAAAAAATATTAAAACGGATAAATCGCCAAAGCCACTATAGCCATAAGGCTTGTTGCCAATAGTATAGGTAATAGCAGCAATAATAGATAGCAAGCCTAATAATATAAAACTGAATAATTCATATCGGTTGTTGCAAGCAACGTGTAATAGACATAGCCCGGATAAAATACAACAAATTATATTGATGATTAACGCTATTTTTAACTGTTTTAATGTGATTAACCCCAATTGAATACCACGAGTATGAGCGGTTATATTACATTTATCACTTCCTTTAACTGCATCACCGTAATCGTTAGCTAAATTTGACAGAATTTGTAACAACGAGGCAGTACTAATAGATAATAACATGATCCGATAATCAAATTGTTGTTGCCAATAAGCCAGCGCATTACCGACTAATATCGCACATAAAGAAAGGGGTAACGTTTTTAAGCGTAGGCTAATAATCCATGGATAATATTTCATTCACTACAACACAAGATATCTATCTAAAACATTAGCAAAATATCATAACAGGAAAAACGAATAATTCGACGTTGATAATGAAAATCTTTTTTAGTAATACATTACGTAACTTAACATTCGTTAATTGTCATCATAACTACTAAGACAATTAACGAATTATTGGAAGCAGTTTGATGAATAAAAAGTTCAATAAGATTAAATCAACTGCCGTTTAGATTGTATTTTCGCTTTTCTCTTTCTGAAAAATTTACGTATTCGACCTTCTCTTAATGCAGCAATAAGAATGCCCATTATGCTGTATATCGCACCTAATAAGAGTATCATCAATATATTGTGCCAATTATCTGCTAGCCCAAGTCCCATTTGATTCACACCTGCAATCATGTTAGTCGCCCATGTTGACGGCAATAAATATGAGACAAATTGAAACCAATGAGGCATAGCATCAATTGGCCAAATGGTACCGGATAGATAAAACACAGGCGTCGTCAAAAATGCCAATGTCAAATATATCATTTCAGTTTTGCGTAAACACTCAGTCAACAATTTACTTAAACCCAAAGCACCGAGTAATAGTGGAAATGTCATGATTAGTATTTCAGTAAGGCTAGCTAACTGACGATAACCAAGCACCCAAGGCCATAATCCAAAAAGCACGATGGATAAAAAAAGCCAGATTGGTAATAAACCAAATAAGCTACCAAAAATTACAATTTTTGGCGGTTTTCCTTGTGGCAAGGAGTTTAACGTAATGTTAGTGCGTGTTGCAGCGATTAAAAATGAGTGCTGCAATAACATCACTAATAAGCCAGGAAAAGTGATGGCTGCAAAGCTTATGCCAGCATTGTATAGCGGTTCTGTTTGACCTTTAATTGGCGATAGTATGATGTCGATCTGTTTATCGGCAAATCCAGCATTTCGCATAATCCGTGTATTATATTGAGTTAATATTTGCTGATAGATTCCTCGAATATCCACCTGTATCAAACCATTAGCTAAACGACTTGAAGCATCACCATAGGCTGGTATTGTGACTTCTTCACCATTTAAGATCTTTTTTTCAAAATTTCTTGGAATAGTAAATACCGCAAACAGTTTACGATTATTGATATCATCATACGCTTGTAATGAATTTTCATAAGTAATGGCTTCAATCTTTGAACTGGTGTTTAAAGAACGTATTAGGCTTCGACTAGTCGCCGTATGATCTTGATCAACAATTGCTACCGGCAAATTTGTAATAGTGCCATTAATATAAACTAAACTCATCAAAGAAACCGATAAAAGTAATAATAACCACATCGGTCGCATTAACATGTAAAAGAATATTTTTATAAACGAAGACCAAAATATTTTAATCATCTTACTTATCCTCTTACTGTGAATGCAAACGTTTCACTAAACGTTTTCTGACTAACACGGTAATAATTATTGGATAGATCATTAAAATACCGCAGGTTTTTAATACTGAAAGATAACTTGAATGCCGTAAAAAAAGGTCAAATAACTTATTTAGCGCATAAGTTAGTGGCTCAAGGGATGAGATAAATCTGGCTATCCACGGCATTGAAAGTTCGGGTACAACAATACCTGAATAGGTTAATGCCAATCCGACTAGCACACCGATATAGGTATATGCATCAATAGCCGTTTTCGTAAAGGTATACAGTAAAATACCAATACTTTGTGCCGCTATGACATAAAAAAACACCACCGTCATCATCGCAAACGGGGATCCTGATACCCTGGCATGTGAAAACAAAACTAACATCGCAATTTCGAAAATGAGTAACATGGTATACCAAATGGTATACGGCGCTAATTTTCCAAGCACAAAGGGATAATTAGGGCGGGTTCGCTTAGGTAATTGCGACAGGATATAGATTGTTGTAGTAACAACAAATAATTGTAATAAATGTACAACCGCAGAAAACTGTTGGAAGTACATTGAGTTACCGCTAGCATTAAATAGCCCATCATAATTGAAATTCACTTTGGCAAGTGGGGGAACTGGTAACCCGACACTGGTCGCTAACGTTGTTCGATATTCAGTATTTAACGCCGCAATTAACCCCGAATAATCCATAATGGAGTATAACCCTGCACTGTAATATAACGCATTATAATAAAGCATTGGGGTGGGTTGACGACCAGATAAAACATCCGCTTCAAAATTGGGTGGAATATACAATATGGCATAAATTTTTGCTTCTTGTAAATCCCGTTCAGCCTCGGAAAGTTGGCTATCGTAATTAATCAGGTTGGCATGCGCACCCGCATTAAGATTACGCACAATTTCACGTGATAAAACACTTTTATCCTGATCGATATAGCCAACGGGTAAATCGAACAAAACACCGCGATAAAAGATACTACTGATTAAGACAAAAATAATCAGTGGTAAGATCCACATTAACCAATGAAAAGTGAACCGCTTGAATATTTGCGGCACTTCATCATTAAATGCATCTTTAAAACGTGTCCAAAAGTCCAACATTAATTGTCCAATTTCCATAAAGTACTCATACCCGCACGTAAACTTTCTACATGATGAATTGGATATAATCTGACTTCAAACGTTTTCAAATCAAAATCGCCCGTTGCACGAGTTGCACGCTTGGTTGCATAGTCTCCCATTGGGGCAATGTAACGAACTTCTGCTTCGATTTCTTTATTTCCTAGTGCCGGCACTTCTAACTTAATACGATCCCCTTTGTGAACGTTCGGCATAATATTTTCTCGAAGATTAAACACAAAGTAGGCATCCGGTAATCGAATCACTGTTAATAACGGACTATTCGCATTAAATAATTCCCCTACCTCAGCTGGTATTGAACCAATTTCACCACCAACAGGGGCTTTAACTTGAAGATCATCATATTGAATTTGTAATTGCTTGAGTTGCTCTTCTGCTTCTTTTAATTTGGCTGCATAAATTTCACGCTGTTCTATGCGATCACCATTTTTAGCTTGATCTAAATTAGCCTGTGCAGATTGTACCTGTTGAAAAGCAGCATCACGTGTTTTTAATGCATTATCCAATATTGACTGTGATACAAACCCTTTTGCAGATATTGCTTTATTACGGTCATATTCTTTTGATGCATTATCATAAGCGACTTTTGCTTGTTCAAGTAATGCTTCGTAATAACGTATGCTTTCTTCACGCGTACCATGTTCGGAAAGTGCCACCTGAGCTTTAGCTTGATCTCGTGCGGCTTCAGCCGCTTTCACTTGCGCTAATAATTCAGGACTATCAAGCGTAATTAGAATATCATTAGGCTTTACATCATCACCCCGATTAACGTGAATAAGCTGAACACGCCCTTTGGCTTTTGAAGCCACACTGACATTCGGCGCATCAACCTCACCTTGAAGAATTAACTGGCTATTGTGTGAGCGTATTAGAATCGTCATTGAAATTAAAATAACGATTAACGCAATACTAATAAATATTTTTTTATTCATATAATTTTTTTTAAAGTGTGATGTTAAATGGATAAGATATCAAGATGTTTAGATAAATATTAATAGGATAACATACGTAAAAACTTATTTACTCATTATACGAAAAGTGCTTTATTCGTACAAGTTCACCTTCACTTTATTCCAAATAAAGGCATTAATTGTCTTCTATTTAATAAATATTAAACATTTTATTTTTAATAAAATAAATTATTTTCAATCATTGTAAATCAATATATTAATAGATTTTATTTATAATTGATATTAGTCAAAAGAATATAGATAAAAACCTACTTATTTAGTATGATATTTTAAATTAGGATTGTAAGGTATTAAATATGAAAAAAATAATTATTGTTGGTGGTGGTGCAGGTGGATTAGAGTTGGCAACTAATCTTGGTGATAAGCTAGGTAAAAATAAACAAGCTAAAATAACGCTGATCGATAAAAATAGTTACCACATTTGGAAACCACTACTGCATGAAGTTGCAACAGGTGCTATGTATGAACAAGTTGATAACATCTTCTTTTCTGAACAAGCAAAGCAACATCATTTTGAGTTTACTCAAGGTACTTTTACCAATATTGATCGTGAGAATAAGCAAGTTCTGATCAATGATACAAATGATAATCATATTTCCCTATCGTATGATATTTTGGTTATAGCAGTAGGCAGTACTTCGAATGATTTTGGTACGCCTGGTGTTAAAGAACATTGTATATTTTTAGATGATCAAAATGCCGCTATTCGCCTACGTGAAATACTGCTATCAAAATTCACAAATTTCTGTTCAACGCTCGATAAAGACGCTGACACTAAAGGGGAAAAACTTCGCATTGCTATTGTTGGTGGTGGCGCAACAGGTGTCGAGTTAGCCTCTGAACTACCTCATATGGTTGAAACGTTTGGCGTATGTCGAAAAAACAAAATGTGTGCTGATTTCTTAGATGTATCCGTTATTGAAGCAACCAATCGTATCTTACCAGCATTACCCGAAAAAACGGCATTAAGCATTACTAAAACCCTTGAAAAACGCGGTATTCATGTCTTAACGAATACCATGATTACAAAAGCCGAAAGTGATGGATTCTATCCTAAAGAAGGGGAAACCATTAAAGCCGATATTATGATTTGGACTGCTGGCGTTAAAGCACCTGATTATCTGAAAGACATAGCTGGTTTAGAATCAAGTCGTTCAAATCAATTAGTCGTTAAACCGACATTACAAACTACACGAGACGATAATATCTTTGTTATTGGTGATAGTGCTTATGCGATGCAAGATAGCGGACGAGCCTCTCCACCCACAGCACAAGCAGCTAATCAAATGGCAAAAATTTGCGCTCGAAATATCGTTAGTCTGATTAACAATCAAGCCATGAAGTCATTTGTCTATACCGATAAAGGAACCATTATTTCTTTACATGATACCGCCCAAGGCGTGGTTAAGATGATTGGCAATAAAGAAATGAGTGTGAAAGGTTGGTTTGCGTTAATGATCCATCGTTTGCTATATCGTATGCATCAAGCTAGTTTATTGGGTATCTTTAAAACTATCCGTTTTGCTCGTGATTGCAAAGCTAAATATAAAAGTAAATTTGCGTCTATTTTTAGTCAGCAAGATTAATTATTAACCGAAAAATAAACAACAGCTACTTGATAATAAATAATCTTCAGTAGCTGTTTTTTTATATAAGGTATTTAGACAATACTTTTCAACTCAAAATGTAATCATAGGAATAATAGAAAAATATGCGATTTATTTTAATTTTTATATTGTTATTTTCCTGTTTTATCTGTGAAGCAAATTATCAGCCAAAAGATGGCGATATTATTTTTCAATCGTCTCAATCCAGTCAAAGTAAAGCCGTTGAACAAGCAACAAATTCGCCCTATAGCCATATGGGAATCATTTTCATAAAAAATGGTAAACCTTATGTATTTGAAGCTGGGAGTAAAGTCGCTTATACACCTTTAACAAGCTTTATTGAAAGAGGAAAAAATAGATATTATGTAATCAAACGTCTCAAAGATCATAATTTATCTGTTAAGGAAACCAATAAATTAAAGCTAGTTGCAAAAACTTTTGAAAATAAACCTTATGATATCTGGTTTGGTTGGAATGACAATTATATCTATTGTTCTGAATTAGTTTGGAAAATTTATAATAGAGCACTTAAATTAGAAATTGGTCAATTACAGAACATCAAAGATTTCAATCTTTCATCAGCACTCGTAAAACAAAAATTAAAAGCGCGTTATGGCGATAAAATCCCCTTTCAAGAAACCGTTATTTCGCCTGTCGCTATGTTTAATTCACCGTTATTAATAACAGTAGACAAAAAATGGTCGCATTAAACAAGTAATAACTTTTTAACTGGAGCAAAACTTTTACGATATAAATGATTGATACCATACAGCTCAATTGCCATTAAATGATCTTTGGTGGGATATCCTTTATGTTTTGCCAGTCCATATTGGGGATACAATTTGTCTAATTCTACCATTTCACGATCACGCGTTACTTTCGCTAAAATCGACGCAGCACTAATCTCTGCCACCAGCAAATCGCCTTTGACAACGGCTTGTGTTTGAATACCAAATTCCGGACAACGATTACCGTCAACTAAAACAAAATCTGGTTGGATCGCAAGTCCTGTTACCGCTCGTTGCATAGCTAACATGGTAGCATGCAAAATATTTAATTTATCAATTTCCTCAACCGAAGCTCTTGCAATACACCAAGCTAGTGCATTTTCTTTAATAACGTCAAATAATTGATCTCGTTTTTTTTCAGAAAGTTTTTTAGAATCCGTTAATCCTTTGATTGGTTTATTAGGATCTAAAATAACAGCTGCCGTCACAACATCACCACAAAGTGGTCCCCGCCCAACTTCATCAACTCCAGCAATTAAGGTGGCATCAGGATAACTAAATTCTAACAACAAGGTGAATCCTCTAATACATCAAGTACAGCTTGAGCTGCTTGTTCATCAGCGTGACAACGAATTTGCTGATGTAATGATAAAAATGTTTTTTTAAGTTCACGATTATCCCCTTCTAAAAAAGGAATAATATGATTAGCGATATTTTCAGGGGTACAGTCTTGCTGTAATAACTCGGGTACAATTTCTTTACCAGCTAAAATATTGGGTAATGAAACATAAGGGGTTTTAACTAATTTTTTGGCTAACCAAAAAGTGAATGGCTTCATTTTGTAACCCACCACCATAGGACATTTGGCTAGCATGCATTCTAGTGCTACTGTTCCGGATGCCAAAATCGCAGCATCACTGGCAATCATTGCTTCACGGGCATGACCATCTAATAGTTGAACTTTCAACTCTGGTGCTATTTGCGTTTTAATCTGCTCAAATTCTTGTCGTCTTTTTTCATTGACTAAAGGTACGACTATATGCAAATCAGGGTAACGATCACGTAAAAGCTGAGCTGCTTGTAAAAAAGGGGCAGACAATAAGGTGACTTCCGCATGACGACTTCCCGGCAATATTGCTAAACACCGACCATTGAGCGGAATGCCTAATTGTTGACGCATTGCGACTTGGTCAGGCATCAATGGCACATCATCTGCCATTTTGTGACCAATAAAACGACAAGGGACATTAAACTTATCATAAAACGCTTTTTCAAAAGGTAAAAAAGCTAATATGAGATTAGTATTACGTTTAATTTTGAAAACACGTTTTTGCTTCCAAGCCCATACCGAAGGACTCACATAATGAATTGTTTTAATCCCTGCTCGCTTTAACTTACCTTCTAAGGAAAGATTAAAATCAGGTGCATCAATTCCTATAAAAATGTCGGGTTTTAATTCAATTAAACGCTTAGTAATATCACGACGTATTGCTAAAATACGACGTAATTTTCCCAACACTTCTACAATCCCCATAACAGAAAGCTCATCCATTTCATGCCAAGCTTGACACCCTTCAGCTTGCATTAAAGGCCCTGCAATACCAACAAATCGAATATTAGGATGATACTTTTTGAGAGAACGAATCAATCCAGCGCCCAGAATGTCGCCAGATGTTTCACCGGCGACTAAAGCAATGGTTAATGATTTATTCGTATCTGTCTGGCTTGTGATTGGTTGACTAGTCATTAACGAATGATGCCACGTGTTGAACGTGCAAAAAAATCATTGAATAATTTGACTTCAGGATATTGATTTGCAATAGCCTCAATTTCTGCTTTCGCTTCGTCTAACGATAGCCCATTTCGATAAAGAATTTTGTAACTATTGCGGATAGCTTGCAAAGCTTCTTTACTGAATCCACGACGTTTTAGACCTTCGTAATTCACGCCATGTGGTGTGGCATGATTTCCTTGTGCTATCACATAAGGTGGGACATCTTGCGCAACGCCTGAACAACCACCAACCATAACATGTGATCCAATGACACAAAATTGATGTACCGCAGTCATACCACCAATGATAACATGATCATCTAACTGAACATGTCCGCCAAGTGTTGCATTATTTGCCAAAATACAATGATTCCCAATTCGACAATCATGCGCAACATGCGCATTGATCATTAATAGATTATCACTGCCAATTTTAGTAATTCCGCCACCTTGAACAGTACCGCGATGAATAGTCGCGCTTTCGCGAATCATATTGCGATCACCAATTTCAGTGCGAGTTGGTTCGCCTCGATATTTTAAATCTTGGTTAACTTCACCAATCGATACAAATTGAAATATCTGGTTATCTTTACCAATTTTAGTGTGGCCATTGATGACTACATGTGATTTTAAAAAAGTCCCTTCACCAATTTCAACATTTTCACCAATAAAGCAAAAAGGACCAATTTTAACATTGTTACCAATTTTGGCGCCTTTTTCTATCACTGAACTTGGATGTATTTCCGTTGCCATAGCATTTCCTTCATACTGTTTTTGGGATATTTAGACAAATCAATACTATTTACGAGCACACATCATCTCGGCTTCGCAAACTAACTTTCCATCAACAGTTGCTACACCATGGAATAATGCAATTCCACGACGCTCTTTAATATATTCCACATCCAGTACAATCTGATCACCAGGCACAACAGGTCGTTTAAAACGAGCTTTATCAATAGATGCAAAATAGTACAATTGTCCGGGTGATAATTCTTCAATACTTTTAAAAGCTAAAATACCCGTTGCTTGGGCCATCGCTTCTAAAATTAAAACACCGGGGAAAATGGGTTTATTAGGAAAATGTCCCTGAAAAAAAGGCTCATTGACCGTTACATTTTTGATTGCTTTTAGCGTTTTCCCTTTTTCATAACTAATCACACGATCAACCATTAAAAAAGGATATCGATGTGGTAATAAACTAATAATTTCTTCGATATCAAGGGTATTAAGTTCGGTAGTCAAAATAGCTATCCTTATATATTAATATAAACTTTTTACATTATAACTGAGGATGCCACTTGCACTCAAGAATGATTTAATCATCAAGAAAGGATTAATGACAATGTTAATGATTTGTTAAGGCGAATTTTTTACTAATAATGGTTTGTAAATACTGTATTATCTAATATCAAATAAGTTATAATATTAATAATAATAAAAAAATTTCAATATGGAGAATTAAAATGAAGTTATTTTTAAGAATGACGCTAATCAGTAGCGCAATTGTGTTAGCTTTAACTGGATGTGATACCCAAAGTAATCCGACGGATAAGCAAACAACTACCCATGCTGAACAAACTATCACGTCGGCAGAACAATCAGCCAATCCGAATAAAGTGACATTAACTACTCAAACACAAAAAGATTCTTATGCATTAGGTTCTTCATTTGCGTCTTCTTTAAAAGAAAGCGAAATTGATATCGATCCTGACTATATTATCAGCGGACTCACTGAAACATTTAACAGTAAATCACAATTATCAAATGATGAAACTGATGCTATTTTAAGTGCTATTCGTCAACGTGTGATGGAAAAAGCCAAAGCGCGTTTTGAAAAAGAAAAAGCAGAAAATATTGAAGCAGGTTCGAAATTCCGTTCAGAATTTGCTAAACAAAGTGGTGTAAAACAAACTAAGTCGGGCTTACTTTATCAAATAATTAATCAAGGTTCTTCTCATCATCCAACAAAAGATAGTAACGTTATTGTTCATTATGAAGGTAAACTCGTTGACGGACGTAAATTTGATAGTTCATATGATCGTGGTGAAACCGTTAGCTTTAAACTTGATGAAGTAATTAAAGGTTGGGCTGAAGGAATTCAATTAATTGGAGTAGGTGGTAAAATCAAATTAGTCATTCCACCAGAATTAGCATATGGTAGTCAATATTATCCAGCTCAAGGAGACAAAGCAGCGATTTTACCAGAGTCAACTTTAGTTTTTGAAATTTCGCTATTGGGCATTGATGGAGATAACAATGGAAACAATCAACAATCTTCATTCAAGCAAATAAGATAAATAAATTGATTACTTCATTGAAATATACACTCGTTGTTTTGGGTCCTGCTTATGGGATCCAATCTGCTTATTGTGCGTATCAATTTGCACAAGCCTTATTGTTAAATACATCTCACACCATAAAAAATATCTTTTTTTACGCTGATGGTGTTTATAATGGTAATCGATATACCGACCCTGCCAATGATGAATTTGATTTAGTCAGCGCTTGGCAAGAATTAGCAAAAAAATATGATCTACCCTTAACAATTTGTGTTGCAGCTTCGCTAAGACGTGGAATAACCGAAGAAAATATTGCCGATTATTTTCAATTAACCGGTTTAGGCGAGCTAACTGAATCAATCACTTTATCAGATCGTGTTATTCAATTTTAAATATGACGGTTAATGATATGAAGAAAATTGCCATTATTATTCATTCTTCCCCTCATGGTAGTGCCAAAGGTCGAGAAGCACTTGATTTGGCTTTAGCATTATCTGCTTTAAATCATATTACGGTCATTTTTACCGATAAAGGCATTTTTCATTTATTACCTGATCAGCAACCCGATCTCATTTTGATGCGTGACTATATCGCCACATTCAATATGCTTGAACTTTATGATATTGAAGATGTTTATGTGAGTGAGTCAGCATTAAAATCGCATAATCTTTCTGATTTCACCTTTAATATTACCACTAAAGTGATTAACCATTACGATTTAAATCAATTGCTTGATGAGCAAGATGTCATTTTAACATTCTAATTTAATATTAAATTTTTAATCTGCTTCATTATTAAAAATTGTTTCGCCCACATCATCCTTTCAATTAAGACTAATCTAGTCTGATTAACTTTAGACTAAGCCATATTTAAAAACGCAATAACTGATTATCAAATCAAACACAACGGAAAGAAATAAGAATATCGAAGGGTAATAAGTAATCAAGAAAAATAAAAAACCGCCTTATTTTGTCGTTAAGTATGACGAATAAGGCGGATTAATTAATAGTGATAGTTTAAGTTGTTATCATTTAAACTAATTTTTTCATTTGATCTGCAATCTTTTCAGCTTGTTGACCTACAACAATTTGCACACCTGTTTTACCTAGTTTAATCACAGCCATTGCACCTAATGCTTTAGCGGCTGCTTCATCAACTAAATCAGAATCTTTCACACTCAAACGTAATCGAGTGATACAAGAATCAATATTGGTCAGGTTTTCTTTACCGCCAACAATAGCTAAATATTGTTCAGCAAGCGCTGTGGTATCAGCTGTCGTTTGCGCTGGTTTAGCGGTATCAGTTGTCGATGATTGTGCCGCACTGTCTTCATCTTCACGACCTGGGGTTTTAAGGTTAAATTTAACAATGATAAAGCGGAACGCAACATAGTAAACCACAAAGAACACTAAACCTTGAAGAATGAGCATATACCAATGCACTGCAAGAGGATTTCCAGATTGCAGTAACATATCGATTAAACCGGCACTGAAACCAAATCCACATATCCATTGCATCGTTGCAGCAATAAAGAGTGAAATGCCCGTTAAAATTGCATGAATAACATAAAGTACTGGTGCAACAAACATGAACGCAAATTCAAGCGGTTCTGTAATTCCCGTAAAGAATGCTGCAAAAGAAGCCGCTAACATAATTGATGCGGTTTTATCTTTATTGCCTTTTTTCGCTGTGTGATACATGGCTAAAGCAGCACCTGGTAAACCAAACATCATAATTGGGAAGAATCCTGCTTGATAACGTCCGGTAATACCTACAACAGCTTTACCAGAATCTATCGCACTTTGACCAGCCAAGAAATTTGGAATATCGTTAATGTTAGCAACATCAAACCAAAATACTGAGTTAAGAGCATGATGTAAACCAACTGGAATTAATATACGGTTAAAGAAGCCATATACCCCTGCACCTGCTGCACCTAAATTCTTAATCGATTCACCAAATTTTACTAATGCTTCAAAAATAATTGGCCAGATAAAATAAAAGATGACAGAGATAAGTAGCATCACGATAGAAACAATAATCGGAACAAGTCGTTTGCCACTAAAAAAAGCTAACGCTTTATGTAACTCAACCGTACTAAATTTGTTATAGAGTTCAGCTGAGATAATACCCACTAAAATACCAATAAATTGGTTATTGATTTTCTCAAATGCAGGAGATATTTGCGTTTGCCAACCATCAACACTGGTATCAACACCTTCAAAAAGTGCAATTGAATTTGGCGATAATAATGTTGTAATAATCAAAAATCCGACCAACCCAGAAAGTGCAGCTGCACCGTCTTTGTCTTTGGACATACCATATGCAACACCAATAGCAAATAAAATTGGCATGTTATCAATGATAGCGCCACCAGATTTTATTAAAAATGTTGCCGCAATACTATTTGCACCCCATTCAACGCTATTGATCCAATATCCTATCCCTAGAAGTATTGCTGCAGCAGGTAGAACTGCAACTGGCACCATTAATGAGCGCCCAATACGTTGCATATAAGCTAAAATTCCCATAAGTTTAACCTCTTATATTTATTTAAACTATATCTAAACATGATGATTTGTTATGCATCTTCAGATATCAGTAAACGATCCATTCTATTTCATATTATATTATTTTACTTCGCAAATTAATTATTCAATATATGTGATTTTTATCACGCTTTTTTTTGATTAATTGCTCTAATATAGTAAAATACAGTCAACATATTTTACTTCAAAAAAAAAGAAGTGGTTCTAATTATATCAGAAAAGGTGGTATCGAATGAGGCTTATTCCTTTAGAAAATGCTCAAGAAGTGGGCGCTTGGGTTGCACAACGTATTGTGAATAAAATTAACCAATTTAAACCGACAGCGGATCGTCCGTTTTTGTTAGGCTTACCAACCGGTAGCTCGCCATTAGTGATGTATCAACAACTGATCAAACACTACCAAGCTGGTGATGTTAGCTTTAAACATGTGGTAACGTTTAATATGGATGAATACGTCGGTATTCCTGAAGATCATCCACAAAGTTATCACACTTTTATGCATGAAAACTTTTTTAATCATATTGATATCGATAAAAATAATATCCATATATTAAATGGCAATGCAACTGATATTGCTCAAGAGTGTCGCCAATATGAAGAAAAAATCAAATCTTATGGCAAAATCAATATTTTTGTTGGTGGTGTTGGTCAAGATGGACATATTGCTTTTAATGAACCGGGTTCGTCGCTTTGTTCACGCACGCGTATTAAAACGCTAACTGAAGATACACGTATTGCCAATTCACGTTTCTTTGATAATGATGTGAATCAAGTTCCAAAGCACGCACTAACTATTGGTGTTGCCACATTAATGGATGCACAAGAAGTGATTTTATTAGTCTGTGGTCATAACAAAAGTTTAGCATTACAAGCAGGCGTTGAAGGTTCAATTAATCATTTATGGACAGTATCCGCATTACAAATGCACCCAGCATCTATTATTGTTTGTGATGAACCAAGTACCGATGACCTTAAAGTAAAAACGTTAAAATATTTTAAACAAATGGAAGCTGACAATCTTAACGTGACCATTTTATAAAGGATAACTCAATGTATGCATTAACAAATTGTCGTATTTATACCGGTTATGAGATTCTTGAAAATCATGCTGTTATTATCGACGGTGATAAAATTGACAAAATTTGTAAAAAAGATAATTTACCCGACAATATCAAAATTGAAGATCTACAAGGAGCGATCGTTGCGCCTGGATTTATTGATATTCAAGTCAATGGATGTGGCGGTGTGCAATTTAATGAGACACTCGACGCATTAAGTGTTGAAACATTAGAAGCGATGCAAGCTACCAACCTTATTTATGGTTGTACGAGCTATTTACCGACTTTAATCACATCAACAGATGAATTTATGATAAAAGCGGTCGCGGTAATGCGTGAATACTTAGCTCGACATCCTAATCAAGCATTAGGCTTACATCTTGAAGGTCCTTATATTAGTCCTGAAAAGAAAGGGATTCATGACGAAAACATTATTCGTTTACCTTCGCAAAAAATGATTGATTTTCTATGTGAAAATGCTGATGTAATTAAAATCATTACTCTTGCGCCAGAAAGAGTTGAAAGCCATTTTATTAAACAATTAGTTAATGCAGGAATTCATGTTTCTGTCGGTCATTCCAATGGTCATTACGATGACTGTCGTCGTGGCTTCAATGATGGAATTCGATTAGGCACCCACCTATTTAATGCTATGCCTTATATTTCAGGACGTGAGCCAGGCGTAGTTGGTGCAATATATGATGAACCAGAAGTATATGTTGGTATTATTGCTGATGGACATCATGTAAGTTGGGCAAACATTCGCAATAGCCATAAAATTAAGAAAGATCACTTAATTTTAATTACAGATGCAATGTTGTTAGCCGGTTCTAATTTGTCTTCTGCTGTTTTTGCAGGTAAAACCATTTATTATAAAGATGGGCTATGCGTTGACGATAAAGGCACGCTTGGCGGCTCTGCATTAACCATGATTGATGCAGTTAAAAATGCTGTTGAATATGTGGGTATTGCATTAGATGAAGCCTTAAGAATGGCGACACTTTACCCAGCTAAAGCAATCGGTGTGGATAAACAACTTGGTAGCATTAGTGAAGGTAAAATTGCCAACTTAGTTGTTTTTAATCGAGACTTTACGATAACTAAAACGGTTGTTAATGGAGAAATCACCCGTTAGAATGTCAGATAATTAATGATTATTGAGACAACATATGACATTTAATTATCTGAATTTAGTTGGAAATGCTGAACTAATTAAACAATTAAATTATGCTATGATTTATCGTTTAATTGTTCAGCAAGCTCCCATTTCTCGTATCCAGTTAGCCGAAATCAGTCATTTAGCCCCAGCCAGCATTACCAAAATTACCCGACAGCTACTTAAGAATAAACTTATAAAAGAAGTTGATGCCCAGCAATCAACTGGCGGAAGACCAGCTGTTTCCATTCAAGCCAAGTTTGATTATTATCAAGCCATTGCTATTCAATTAAGTCGTTCGCATGTCACCATTGAACTCTATGATCTTGGAGCAAACAGCTTAGTTTCTGAAGTGTATCCTCTTACCGTTTTTATACAGCAACAAGCACAAGAATATTTGATTACATTAATTGAACAATTTATTCAAAAAAATAGTAAAAAGATTAAGCATCTTATTGCTATATCGGTGGTTTTACCTGGATTGATTGATTCTGTAAGAGGAATTGTTCGATATACACCTCATATTCAAGTTAAAGCATGGCCTTTAGCCGATATATTGCAGAAACAATTTAATGTTTCTATTTTTTTAGGTAATGATATCCAAAGTCTAGCATTAGCCGAAAATTATTTTGGTTCAACGCAAGATGTCGATGATTCAATCTTGATTCGTGTTCATCGTGGTGTTGGATCAGGTGTTATTGTCAATCAACAATTACTGACTAACCATAATCAAAGTGCTTGCGAAGTGGGACATATTCAAGTCGATGCGTTAGGTGAACGCTGTCATTGTGGTAATTTTGGTTGTTTGGAAAACCGAGTTGTTAATGATGCCATTGAACGACGAGCAAAACAGATGATTGATCAAGGTTATACGACTAAATTAACAAAAGATTGTTGTGATATCGTCAACATTTGCCAATTAGCCAATCAAGGGGATGAGCTTGCCATTAAGTTAGTCAAAGATGCAGGCGAAAATCTAGGTCGAGCAGTAGCTATTATGGTCAATATTTTTAACCCACAACGAATTGTATTAGCAGGTGAACTCACCAAAGCGACAGAAATACTTTTAGATACAGTAACTAGCGCTTTAAACTCACTGAGTTTAGAAGATTTAAGAAAGAATCTTTCAATCAACTGCTCTTCACTCAATGACCGCTCGGCAATTGGTGCATTTGCTTTAGTGCAACAAGCGTTATTTAATGGATCACTTTTGATGATTTTGCTCGAACATGATGTAGCATAAATAACTTTTTAAGTTCAAAAACAGCCCGAAAAAATCGAGCTGTTTTATCATGCCATCGATTAACCATTATGCTATGATGCGTAACATCCTTCGTAACGGTTCTGCGGCCCCCCACAATAACTGATCCCCAACGGTAAATGCTGATAAATAGTCTTTACCCATATTTAGTTTACGCAAACGACCAACAGGAGTGGTTAATGTACCAGTAACGGCTGCTGGGGTTAACTCTCTCATTGATAATTCTCGATCATTGGGTATCACTTTTACCCAATCATTATGTGCAGCAAGTAATTTTTCAATTTCCGGCACGCTAATGTCTTTTTTCAGCTTGATGGTAAATGCCTGACTATGACAGCGCAAAGCACCAATACGAATACATAGTCCATCTACAGGAATAATTTGATTGGTACCTAATATTTTGTTGGTTTCAGCTTGCCCTTTCCACTCTTCTTTACTTTGTCCATTATCCAATGCTTTATCGATCCAAGGAATTAAACTCCCAGCAAGTGGTACACCAAAATTATCGGTTGGCAAACTTCCATCACGCATTTTTTGGGTTACTTTACGTTCAATCTCTAAAATTGAAGAGTGAGGATCTTGTAGTTCTTTGGCAACTTCGGCATTTAACATCCCCATTTGCGTTAAAAGTTCACGCATATGGCGAGCACCACCACCAGAAGCCGCTTGATAAGTTGATACCGACACCCAATCAATCAAATTTTCAGCAAATAAGCCACCCAGTGACATTAACATTAAACTGACTGTGCAATTCCCGCCGACAAACGTTTTAATACCTTTGTCCAATGCAGTTTGAATATTCGCTTTATTGACAGGATCTAATACGATAATGGCGTCATCTTCCATACGCAATGTAGATGCGGCATCAATCCAATATCCTTGCCACCCCGAAGCACGTAATTTTGCATAAATTTCGGAAGTATAATCTCCACCTTGACAAGTCACGATAATATCTAACGCCTTTAATGCTTCAATATTATCAGCATTTTGCAATGTTCCTGTTTTACCGCCAAAACTAGGTGCAGCTTGCCCTGCTTGTGAAGTCGAAAAGAAAATAGGATTAATATAATCAAAATCGTGTTCTTCAACCATACGTTGCATCAGAACCGACCCCACCATTCCACGCCATCCAACAAAACCAACATTTTTCATATTTTATTTCCAAAAGTAGATGTTATACCAAGAGACTTTTTTACTATTAAAGCAAAATATCATCATAAAACAAGCAAGATAAGAATTATTTTTGTAGGTTTTAAAATAATAACACAGTGTTATATTAAACTCGTTTTGAGATGAATACATTTATATGAAGAATAAAGATATTTTAATTATAACCAACTTGAAAAGGTAGCAATGAGTTAAGGCAAATATATTTTTAGCATACTAAAATAGATTTGCCTCAATTATTATTTTTTAATCATATAATTAAAATTCCTCATCTTGAATATTATTGTTACTAATTGAAATTAAATTATATCGCTCAATACCTTGTACTGATGATTCGATGACTTCTGGCAATAAATCAATTAGATCATTTTTATCCGTTCTAAGCATAAATGTGGTTAATAGCATTGGAATATTAACGCCAGTGATAATTTCCATCATCGGGTAATTTGGGATCAGTTTAATTAGGGTATTAAAAGGCGTACCGCCTTTTAAATCAACTAAGCATAAAATGGCTGATCCCGATTTAGTTAACATTGCTAACTTTTGTTCAATTTGCTGTTGAAAATCATCTAGTGATTGTCCCATTAAAAAGGAAACAGCTTCACATTGAGTTTGCTTACCGCATATCATTTCAGCTGCTTCAATTAAACTGTTAGCCATTGTGCCGTGAGTACTTACTAATACTGCAATCATGCACGACTCCTTTTAGTAATCTAAGCAACGATAATAACGACGGATTGACATTGGATGACGATTGAGGTGTTCAACATAAGCATCAATTCGGTTATTAATAGCACGAAAAACAAATGGAGATAAGTGCCCCCGATATTTTTCCGAAATACCCGGCAATTCATAATCTTTAGTATCGATTATGGTGTAATTAGCGCAAATTTGTGGTAAAAATCTAGCTACTCTTTCACTAAGTGAGCGCTGACTATCTTCACCAACGTAAACAGTAACAGCCGTATCCCTGTCTATAATTTCTAATGTTCCATGAAAAAATTCAGCAGATTCGATTGATTTTGAACGTAACCAATGCTGTTCTTCCCAATAACACATAGCGTGTGAATAGGTTGCTCCCCATTGATTACCTGCTCCAACAAAGTAATGCATGGCATCATCGTGATGTTTTTGCGCAACTTCTTGCCCAAAGGCATCGGCTTTTTTGGCAACAGCAACAATATTTTTGGCAAAATGTTGATCCATTTGTTGATAAAATTCATCATAGTCTGGAAATTCACAGGCTAAATACATCAATCTGTCTGCGGTCATAAAGAATTTTAACTGTTCATTCATCGGATAAGAAATAACGTGATCTACCATTTTACCTAATGGTGAATCAGCATTATCTAAAAAGGCTAATACCGTTGAGCCGACTTCTTTTTGAATTTTATCGATAGCCTCAACGACTTCTTGTGTTGAGCCAGTCACTGAGGAGATGATTATTAAAGAATCTTTGGTTATTCGCTTATTGCCAGTTACCAAATATTCCGCAGCATGTTGCACAAAAGTTTCTAGTGCAGATTTTTCTTTCATATGAACGACGGCTTGCATTGATGAAGCATAAGTGCCACCAATGCCTAACCAACAGATATTACGATAACCTCGTTCATGAATCTGATCAATAAACTGATTAATAAACGGACGTAATTTTAATGCGCCATTCATACTGTTAAGCTCTTTTTGTTCGTCAAATTTTCTCATACGGTGACCCTCTTAATTTTGGATTTAGTAATTTCATCAAATTCTGGATATGTTGATTTTTCTAGATTATGACCCTTTAACTGGGATAGCTGGTAACTGAGTAGATGAATAGGAATAGTCATAAATAATGATGTTAATAATTCATCACAATGGATATCAAAGTTTAGATCGTGCTCAGTAATAGAATGCGAGTGCTGTGCATATAGGGTTATTACCTGTTTTACATAGCGATTCAAAAAGGTTTTTAATGCTACGGCTCTTGCTTCTAATAACCCTTTTGGTTCAATAAATATGATGTAATCATCAGGATGTAAGCCGAGATAAGGGCCATGCATGTACTCTTCCAATTCTTTTCCGAACGCCGTGTTACGAACCGTTTCGGTGAATTTAGTTTCTCCTTCACGAGCGACACCATAAGTTGCACCATAGCCAATAAAAATCACTCGTTTAGCGTGATTAAATTTTCTGAGATGATGATTTACCCATGATTGTGATTGTAGGATAACTTGTGGCAATGATGTCGTAACATCCTGTATTTGTTTAAGATAACTTTCAAATTGTTGCTTATCCAAACACCCTGTTTTTTGACCAATAATTAAGGCAATCAACATTAAATCAAGAATAATGACACTATAGCCAGCACTCACATAGGGCATTTCTTCAACTGGCATCCCCATTGATAAAACATGATTGCTGATGTTATATATCGGACTGTTAGAATTGCTAGTAAGGGTATAAATAGTAAGATTTTTTTTAATAAATTGTTCAACCAAATGAATGGTGGAATAGCTTTCCCCACCTTGTGATATGGCAAAATAGAGCGTATTAGCGTCATTATAGTGTAAGTAGTTTGCTGCCATGGAAGGATCTTCAATATAAACAGGGATTTTTAATATTTTACTCATCAATGGTCTGGCACCATAAGCGGCGTTGGCACTCGATCCTGTAGCAAAAATAACAATCGATTGAAGTGACTTTTCAGTATTTAAATCAATCTGATCAGCAAATAACGATTGATAATGATCTAATATTCTTTGATAAAATTCTGGCTCTAAGGCGACATAGTCTGCGATACTTTTCATTTTTATTTCCTAATTATCCCAATAATCCACTCCATGCCCCTAAAATCCCGATTGTGGCAATAAGTAGAAGTATCCAATGCGCTTTAATCCCTTTTTTGACTAACATGAAGATGAATAGCGTAAACATCAAAGGCAAAATTTGCGGTACAATTCCATTGAAGATATCTTGTAGTGAGGCTGAATCATCGCCAGACCCAATTTTTAACGGCATATTTAATGTCACCATAGTAGCAACCATGGCGCCAACCACACATAGCCCTAACACTGATGCTCCATAGGATAACTTATCCATTAAACCTGTCTTTTGAACCTTTTCAATAAAAGATGCGCCAATGTTATAGCCTATAAGTAAACCAAAATAACGGGCTAAAATGGCAGGTACGTTAAAGATAAGTAAAAAAAGAAGTGGACCTAGAATATTACCTTCCAGTGCTAAAGAGGTACCAATACCTGTTGCAATAACGCGTAATGTTCCCCAAAAGAACGAATCCCCCAGACCACTTAAAGGTCCCATTAGTGCAATTTTGACATCGTTGATGGCACTTTTATCAAAATCATTATCGGTGGCATTTTGTTCTTCCATGGCAATACAAATACCTAGTGGAAAGGTGATTAACCATGGTGTGACGTTATAAAATTCTAAATGTCGTTGATAGGCATCAGTGAGTTCGATTTTATTATGACTGTAAATCTTATCTAAAGCTGGTCGCATCGCATAGGAATAGCCTAAGTTCATTTGTCGTTCATAATTCCATGACCATTCAGCGGTAAATGAACGCCAAAACGTTCTGGATAACTCCTTATTGGTTATTAGTTTAGAACTCTTCATTTTCATAATCTATCTCCTGTGCAGCTACCGTATTGCCTGTATTGGTGCTGAGTTTTTGCCCGCTTTCTTCTGTTATCATCTTTTTGCCATTAAATGCCGAATACCCCGTCAAAATGAGCGCAAGACATCCCCCAAAGATAGCCACACCGGTGACGGGTACTTTCATATAAACGGCAAGTGCAAAACCAAAAATAAAGAATGTTACATTGCTCTTTTTAATCATGATTTTCATTAACATCGCAAATCCAAATGCCGGTAGTAAGCCAGTTGCAATACCTAATCCATCAATAATAAATTTAGGTATCATTTCCAATAGACCATTCACCGCAGAACTGCCAAATAGATAAGAAAGTCCTACGACTAAACCGATTGGCAGATTGATTGAAAAGAATCCACCTAATAAATTCATTCGATCCATACCTTTACCATTGCCTTCACTGGCGTATTTATCTGCTTTATGAACAAAATAAGGAAGAATAAAAAGAAAACATAAGTTTTTAACCAATAAAACTAATGACGCAATAGGAATACCTAACGCCAAAGCAATTTCGGTGCTTTTACCAGCCCCAATGGCGAAAGCGGTACCCAATATACTGCCTGATATAATTTCGGGTGGAATAGAAGCGCCAATAGAAAACGAACCGACAAATGCGAGTTCTAATGTAGCACCAATAACAATACCTTGTGTGATGTCGCCCATGACTAAACCAGCTAAAGTACAAGTAACAAGTGGTCTGGATAACATTGATGAACCTAATAAGTATTCACCATTGGCTAACATCGCAATCAAAGCTAGAACAACAGCTGTTAATTCGATACTCATATTTTTGTCCCTCTTAACTATTTTTCAAATTTTTGCTTTGATTCGCTTGGGACTTGTTGAATATAGATCTCAATGCCGTCTTGTTGTAATCCTGTTAATAAATCCGCCTCAGTATCAGTTAAATTAATTGTTTTAGAGTAATTTTTTGTCCCTTCTCGAGGTTTTGTACCACCTAAATTTAGGCTACAGACTTTTCCGTGCGTGGCTCGAATGAGTTTTTCAGCATCTGCAACGGATTCAACGACAATTAACATTTGATATTTATCTGTTACGCCTGAATTGATCGCCTCAATACTGTCATCAATTGACTTCATCACTAATTTTGCGTTTTCTGGTTTAGCTAAACGAATAGCAGATTTACGTAATTCGTCATTAGCCACGACATCATTAGCCACTAAAATAGTATTTGCACCAACATTTTCGAACCATGAAACAACTACCTGGCCATGTAATAAACGGTGATCTACACGTAATAATTTAATCATTGATATACCTCCTAGGTGAAATCGACCACATATTTAGTATTACTAGCAAACTTGTACTCAAGCGCAATCGGTTCGTTATTAATATCAAAATAGTGATTAGTTATTTTAAAAAATGGGGCGTTAATATTGATACGTAATTGTTTGGAAAGTTCAGCATTGGCTACCATCAATTGCAAATCTTGCTCTAATTTATCGACTTTTTTCTTTCCCGAATTAATGATTTCAAGTGCTGATAGTACCTTGATAATGGAAAGCTGAAAGTCTGGAAAATTAGTTAACGGTAGCAAAAAAATGGTTTTCGTTACGCTATTTGTTGCTATCTCCAAAAAACCAATAAAGTAGATAAGTTCCGTTGATTTTATTTTTAATAATTGGCTGTAATAACAACCTGCTTGCCTGAGATAGGCTTCTTTGATCTGCTTTTTATGATTTGAATAAGCTTGAGGTTTAATTATGCCTGTCATTTCTAAAATCGTTTGAGTTGAAAGTGTAGGAGCGACAAATAATCCAACCCCTTTCTTTCTGACCACCATATTTTTTTCAACTAAACGATCAATCGCTTTACGGACTGTGGTTCGACTGACTTCATAATCTTTTTGCAGCTGACCTTCTGGCGGTAACTCTGCACCCACACTATATTGTCCTGTACTTATCTGCTCCATTAATTGGAGTGCTAATTTTTCAAATAACTTCATTTATATTCTTCCTGATAATTAAAGATATTTTTTGCAGATAAGTGATATTTAAATCGATTACCAATTAAGTACTGGTCGGTGTGTTCAAACGGTTCAAAGTCATGATCATAACTGTAACTTGATACTTTATAGATAGGTGTGCCTTCAGTAATTGCTAAATATTTGGCTTTATCGTCGAGAGCGACTTCGTATGCGATCTCTTCTCGACCATGACTGGGTATAACATGAAAATGTGTTTTTAAATATTCATAAAGGGAAACATCATTCAAATCTTGTTTGGCTAAATCTTTAAATTTTTGGGAAGAAAGATAACTGATTTCATAAGATAACGGAGATTCATTCAATAAACGTTGTCTTACTATTCTGATTAATTGCTGATTTGATTTAAAAAAGGTCTTTAATTCGGCAGGCATTGGGATGATATCATTGGAGAGTACTTTAATTTTAATATGAACATCATCTTCTTTTTGGCACTCTTCAGTAAACGAAGACATTTTTAGCATATTCATTTCAAAGACAGTATGATTAGGGAAATGGTGATCTTCCTGAAAAACATTACCTTCCATCCTTAAATCATTTAATGCTCTTCTAACTGTCGTTCGACTTACCCTAAAATATTCGGCAAGCCCTCTTTCTGTCTTTATTTGACTGATAATTTTAGGATTTGCTTTAATTTGTTCTTCGACTTCTGTCTTGACTGCAATATCACGGTATTCCAAAGATCACGCTCCCTATTTGGGCTTTTTTATCCAATAGATATATCTTTAACAACCAATTACTGATTAAAAATTATCTAAAAAAATACATGCCGTCAATTTTAAGTACCAAAAGTGTTGTCATGATCACAATATTTTTTATTATCGACATAAAATCAAGATAATAACTCGTAATATGCATTAACGAATATGTTGAATCATTAAAATTGAAAAACTACGGATAATTAAGATGAGATAGGTGATACTTTAAATAATAAATAGAAATGATTGTGTTATAAAGTTCATGAATTTATTATATAAACATAAGTATGATGAAGAATTTTGTGCAGAAATGACTATTTTTTAACATTATAAAATATGCCGATAGGATAATCTGTTTTATCATTGCTTTAATAAGGGGAAAAGGATGATTAAAAAAATAATTTTCTTAATTCTATGTTTATTTAGTGCATTAGCCAAAAGTGATGAGTTTGTTTGGAAAATAAATTTTGATGGAAAGCTTAATATTCCTCATCTGAACTTAAACATTGATGGTAAAGATATTGAGGTTACCTTAGACACAGGTGGTAAAGAAGGATTATATTTACCATTAGATTTTATTAATAATATCGTTGATAAAATTGAACTTTCTGAAAACAAAAAAAGTATTGATTTATCAGGTAATATAAATATAACAAGATCTTTTATTGCGAATAATTTAGTCATCAATTCGCTAATATTTAAAAAAGTTAATGTTATTGAATATAAACCATGGGGTTTAGCCATATCAAGTAACAATGAAAAAGAAGAAAGTGATGATTTCCCTGCTATTGGATTAGGTTTATTTGATCAATATGTTTTAACCTTAAATTTTCCTAAAAGTGAAATTATTATTTCAGACGATATAAATTTAAGTTTAGATAACACATGGGTTGAATTACCTTTCCGTTTAATGGATGAAGGTTTAGTTATTGAAATGTCAGATGATTATAAAAATTACCAAATGATATTAGATACCGGAGCAAGCTTATCTATGATTAAAGCTCAATCCCTTTCACCTCAATCAATTAAAATTAAGGATGAAAATAGTGATTATCAATTTGTTGAACTTGGTGTGAGCTACGTTTCATCGGATAAAGTGGAAGCGATTATTCTCGATTCTCTTCCACCTGAATTCCAATCAGATGGGCTTTTAGGTATTGATGTACTACAAAGTCATTTAATTAAAATAGATTTCAAAAATAAAAAATTATGGATTAAACCGTTTAAAACAGAATCGAGTAATTAATCTATTATTGGACGAAAACCGCATATTAGTCCTTATTTTACTAAAACGCAGATAATAAAAAAACCCACTTAAATAAGTCGGTTTTTATATCTAAATTGGTCGGCGAGAGAGGATTCGAACCTCCGACCCACTGGTCCCAAACCAGTTGCGCTACCAAGCTGCGCTACTCGCCGTTAGATTTACTTATGCATGGCATAAATGGGGTGGCTAATGGGACTCGAACCCACGACAACTGGAATCACAATCCAGGGCTCTACCAACTGAGCTATAGCCACCGCTGAAGTAGGACGAAATATTACGCATAAAAAATAATATTGTCCAGTATATTTTTAAAAAAATTGACCAATTGGTTATATAAAAACCGCAACAGTGTTTAACTCACTAAAATATTTGAAAAATTTATGCTTTGTGAGACATAATATGAATAATTTGTGTGTCGGTAGCTTTCATGCTGTTACTGACAATTGCCCCTAAATTATTAATTGATGTTTCAACACTATCACACACAATCCCTTCCTTACCCGTTACCCGAATACGACTCAAAGCCATTAATACCGCTTTATAGGCAGAGGATACGGATGTCGAAACTTTCATAGCACAACTATTAGATGCACCATCACAAATAATACCAGATAAATCACCAATCATACTACAAATTGCCATATCTACCGGTTCATACTCACCTTTGCCTAGTAACCATGCCATTCCTGCCGCTGCCCCCATAGCAGCGGTTGAAGCGGCACAAAGCGCAGATAACGGCGGATATTTACTATGTATATAAATTGCAATGGTATGCGATAGAATAAGCGCTCTGGCTAATTGCTCTTGCGTGACTTTTAAATGTTCAGCCACCACAACAACTGGCATGGTCGCTGTAATACCTTGATTGCCTGAACCTGAATTGCTCATCGCAGGCAATGTTGCACCGCCCATTCGAGCATCAGATGCTGCAGTTGTACGAATAATTACTTTAGATAATAAATCATCTGCCATTAATCCATTTTTAGTATACTCACGTAAAGTGGTCGCAATACTTAAACCATAAGCCTGTTTTAATCCTTCTTCAGATAAAGCATCGTTTAATTTTGCTGCCTCTAAAATAAATTTTATATCGTCAAAATTAGCATAGCTGGCAAACTCATAGATTAATCTAACCGTCATTTGCTTTATGATAAGATCATCGTGAGATAACGCTTGATTAACTGAATCGGTTTGGTAAAGAAGATCACCATTTTTTTCAATTAATATCAAATGAGTATGCGTGTTTTCAATACAGACTTTGACATGATCTGTTTCAGTGTAAACATTAGCCTCTGCATAAATTGCTTTATGATTATCTGCAATTTGAACACGTACCTTACCATTAGTGAGCATTTCTTTTGCTTGTATAATTTGCGTTGAAGTGATGTTTTTTAACACTTCAAGCCCAGCATCTGCATCACCGCCTATTGCACCAATCGCAGCGGCAATAGGTAAGCCAACCATACCGGTACCAGGAACAGTGACACCCATTCCGTTTTTCATTAAATTTGGCGAAACATAAGCTTCAATTTTTTTTATGTTATTTTTGTCAAGATATTGACAAGCAACCGCTGAAGCAAATGCCAAAGAAATAGGTTCAGTGCAACCAAGTGCTGGTAAAACTTCATGTTTTATTAATTGAATTAATGCTTGCCATTGTGTTTGCTGTTTAGATTCTTCCATTCATCAATCTTAATGTTATTAGTTGAAAATTTAACAATTTATTTATCAATATTTTATTATATCTTAAGCTATATTTGAATGATGATATGACACAATCTCTATATAATAGTGCAATTTTATAGCAAATTAGATTAATCAAAATAAAGTGTTATTCAATTTCATTTAAATTTTGATTAAAGCTATAGCTAAACTAACATTTTTTAAACAATTAGGTAGTAAATTAAATAAACAGCAATCGTTCAAAATATGTAATATTTTAGTAAAATTACCTGACATTTTTTTTATTATTGCAATAATATAACTACCTATAATTATATAATAATGGCGATTATGATAAATATTTTATTAATTGATGATGATATTGAATTATCACAGATGCTAAGTGAGTATCTGACTAATGAAGGCTTTAATATCAAAAGTGTTTATTTAGGTAAAGATGGTATTGAAGAAGCCTTATCAGGCAAATATCGAGCTGCAATCTTGGATGTAATGTTACCCGATATTAATGGAATTGATGTTCTTAAAAGTATTCGTCAGCAATGTAATATGCCTGTTATTATGTTAACCGCTAAAGGCGATAATATTGATCGTGTTTTAGGGTTAGAATTGGGCGCAGATGATTATATTCCAAAACCTTGTTATCCACGCGAATTATTAGCAAGACTGCGTGCTGTTTTACGTCGTTTTGATGAACGTTCTGTTGAGTTGGTCGATGATAAAAAATACCATTTTAATGGCTTAGTATTAGATTTACCGCAACGTTTATGCACTTGGAATGGCCAAGTGATAGATTTGACATCAACCGAGTTTAATTTATTAGTATTATTGGTAAAACACAGTGAGCGCGTGGTCACTAAAGAAGAGTTATCTGAAATAGGTCTTGGTCGAGCTCGTGAACTTTATGATCGTAGCGTCGATGTGCATATCAGTAATATTCGCCAAAAACTTCATCAAGTTGCTCAAAATGTAGTAACTATTGAAACTATTCGAGCTGTTGGTTACCGAATCCGTTAATGTGATAATAGGCTTGAGATGAATCGTCGATTATTTTGGAAAATACTCATTATATTTTGGGTGATTTTCTATCTTACTTTTCAGTTAACCTGGATTGCATTTTCTTATTATATAGAAAATAAAAACCAACGATTTCTCAATCATATGCCGACAAAAGTCGATATGATCGCTCAATTATTACATGTAGCAGGTGAAAATGAAACGTTAAATTTTGTTGCTCATCTGCCTGAACGCGAGCGAGTTTTATTATCAATAAAATTGATTTCTCCTCAAAACGATCAAATCAATATCATTACGGATGAATTAGAACCGCCAAATTATATTTATCAACGTACAGCAGTTGCGCCTGATGGAACACTTTATGCGGTTTCATTTAGGGAAGATAAAGACAAAGACGATCAAGTCAAAAAAGCCCTGTTTAATATGCCAATGCCAATTGTGTTAATGGGAATTTGTGTGGGATTAGTCTTTAGTCTCTTTTTGGCTTGGAACTTAACCAGACCAATGAAACTATTAAGGCAAGGCTTTTTCAGAGTTTCTCAAGGTGATCTCTCGGTTAGATTATTCAATAAACTTAAACCACGCCATGATGAGCTTAGCGAATTAGGCAAAGATTTTGATATGATGGTTGAACAACTCAATATTTTAATCTCAGACCGCCAAGCTCTTTTGCATGATGTATCACATGAGCTTAGAACGCCACTTGCTCGCTTACAATTAGCCATCGGATTAGCTCAACAAAATAAGCAAAATATTGATACCGCATTAGCAAGAATAGAATTAGAATCTGAACGATTAGATCAACTTATTGGTGAAATATTAAATTATTCACGTGCTGAAATGAATAATCGCACAGATGAATATTTTGATCTAAAAGATTTATTGCGTGTGGTCATTAATGATGCAAATTATGAAGCGAATCACCAATCGATAAATGTTCACTTCATTTCATCAGCGATTATTCATTCTATTGTTAAAGGTAACTCGGAACAAATTCGCCGTGCAGTTGAAAATATTATTCGTAATGCAATTCGTTTTTCAAAGCCGGGACAAGAAGTTAATGTATCTTTAAAAGAAGTCGGTAAATACCTACAAATTGAAGTTAAAGATCGTGGTCCTGGTGTCGATCCAAATAAACTATCGAGTATTTTTGAACCGTTTGTTCGCATTCAATCGCCTCAATTAGGTAAGGGTTACGGTCTTGGTCTTGCAATAGCCAGAAAGACGTTCACCATGCATAATGGCACTATTCAAGCAACAAACCGTGATCATGGTGGACTTACGGTGACAATTCGCTTACCTTATTGGCGAAAGCATTAATCAACCATGCATATTCATTTACGGATTAATAGCAATCAGTATTAACCGTTAAGACAAATTCTTTCACTAATCTTTCTAAATCAATTTTATCGTGACCGATGAAATTCAAGACTTGTGTGATGGTGCTTGGTTCATTTTCTAATAGTGTTTTATATTGTGCTATATATTGGCTAGCGATAGGCTTATAGGACCAATGCCACTCTTCTGGCTGATAGCCTCCATTTCTTCCTTCGTTAAACGCTTGGCAAAAGCCATACTTAGGTAAATTGTCCTGAAGCCATTGATATAAAATTCTACCCTTTCTATCATTTTTGAAATAATCTGATGAAACACTGGTAATATCGATATCCGTTCCCCAATGATGACGAGATGTACCGGGCATTGATGAATATTTTAGTATTTCTTCAGCAATTTGTTCTGGATCATTAAACTGATTGGACAATTTATCCCATTTACGCTGCCAAATTGAGTTTTGATAGGTGTAATTACGTGTAGCACTTACGATAATAAACGGAATATCAGGATGTGCTTTTTTAAAAGCTTGATAAGCTTTTATAAGCTGCTGAGTGGGTTCCTTTTGAAGATACATGCCCTTTTTATTGACAGGTAACATGGTAGAATCTAATGCGACAAAATTATTGTCAATCTTTTCATCAAACTGTCCAATTAGTTTGTTAAAAGGTATAGGTTGTGCCATAGTAAACGTTGAATATAAAAATAGGGTTAATGTTAAACAGAAAATATGGATATATTTTGCTGAATTTGTTTTCATTATTAATATTCTATTAGCCATATAAAGGGAAAAACAGTATAATCCTTTCCTTAAATTTTTAAATAGCCATAATGTGTAAAAACGAGGCCATATGTTAACACCTGCTACACCAAATACGTCTGTTAATTGTGCAGATGCATCCAATCTTAATACAACTAATCCTAAAAGTGAAAAAATAAATTTACTTGATTTAACTCGTCAACAATTGAGAGAGTTTTTTATTTCATTGGGCGAAAAACCATTTAGAGCTGATCAAGTCATGAAATGGATCTATCATTTTGGGATAGATGATTTTGATCAGATGACCGATATCAACAAAAAGTTACGTGAACATCTAAAATTAATCGCTGAAATTAAAGCACCAGTAATTGCAATGGAACAGCGCTCATCCGATGGTACAATAAAATGGGCGTTAGATGTTGGTGATAACCAGATGATTGAATCTGTTTATATTCCAGAAAGAGATCGTGCAACCCTCTGTGTTTCATCACAAGTTGGCTGTGCTTTAGCGTGCAAATTCTGTTCAACCGCACAACAAGGCTTTAATCGTAACTTAACGGTATCTGAAATTATAGGTCAAGTATGGCGAGCATCGAAAGTCATTGGTGTAACCGGTAAATTAGCAGATAGACCTATTACTAATGTGGTCATGATGGGTATGGGAGAGCCTTTACTCAATTTATCGAATGTCGTACCAGCAATGGAAATCATGTTAGATGATTTTGGTTATGGCTTATCAAAAAGACGAGTAACCCTATCGACTTCTGGTGTTGTTCCTGCTTTAGATAAATTAGCAGGTATGATTGATGTCGCCTTAGCTATTTCATTGCATGCGCCAAATGATAATATACGTAGCGAAATTATGCCAATTAATCAAAAATATAATATGGCAATGTTACGCGACTCAATTTTACGTTATCTGTCGACATCAAACGCTAATCATGGAAAAGTAACGATTGAATATGTATTACTTAATCAAATCAATGATAGTGTTGAACATGCTCATGAACTTGCTAAATTCTTAAAAAACGTTCCAAGTAAAATCAATTTAATACCTTGGAACCCATTCCCTGGTGCTCCTTTTTCAAAATGCTCAAACACACGTATCGATCGTTTTATGAAAACGTTAATGGGATATGGATTTACAGTGATTGTTCGTAAAACACGTGGCGATGATATTGATGCGGCTTGCGGTCAGTTGGCCGGTGACGTCGTTGATCGTACTAAACGGACTTTATATAAAAAGCAAAATCTTATTAAACAAACAGCATAACGATCAAGGTAAATTAATAAAGGAATAGTTGATGAAAAAAATACTCATATTACTAAGCTGTTTAGCATTATTAACACTATCAGGCTGCCAAATAAATGGTAACGAAGAGTTCGATCCCGAAGCGGCAGCTTTTGCAAGAATGCAATTAGGGTTAGGATATCTAAGCAAAGCAAATGAATCGGAAGATAACATTAAAGCTGCACACTATAATCTCAAATTAGCAAATCAATATTCACCCAATAACCCACAAATTATGCTAGCTATGGCAATGTTTGATCAGCACGTTGGCGAATACAATGAAGCAGAAATGATTTATAAACGCATTACCCTTATGCAACCAGGTAATGGCTTATATCATGTACATTATGGATCTTTTTTATGTGGTCTTGGACGTTATCAGGAAGCACAAAAGGAGTTTGAAAAAAGCCTTGAATACGATCGCCATAATTGGAAAGCCGATACCTATGAACAATATGGATATTGTGCAATCCAAAATGATGATAAAAAAACAGCTGACTTAATGTTTAAACAACTTTTCCAATATGATGCAAAACGTCGTGAAACGGTTTTAAAAACAGTTGATCTTTATCAAAATAAAGGTGATAAAAGAATAGCGAGTTATTTATTATCAATTGTTGAACAATAAAGTACAACCCTATATTAAATAATCGTTTATCCAAATAATTATAAACAAGAGCATATGTCATGAGTTTTTTGACGATATTTTTATTAGCAATGGCAATGTCTACAGATGCTTTTGCGGTTGCTGTTTGTCGTGGAATTTCATTTAAATCGACTCCCTTTATTGGCGCCTTAAAAGTTGGTATTTTATTTGGTGTCGTTGAAGCAATCACACCATTGCTAGGTTGGCTCATAGGCATTTTGACACTGCACTATATAGAGCGTTGGGATCACTGGGTAGTATTTGCTGTCATGTTATTTTTAGGCATTAGCATGATTTATAATAGTTTTAAAGATGGCGATGATGATTTTTCAGAAAAAGAAATAGCTTCTTCCAAAAAATCTTTTCTTATCTTAATTTTTACCGCTATTTCTACCAGCTTGGATGCATTTGCTGTTGGAATTAGTTTAGCATTAGCTAGTGTTAATATTTATATTGCAGCAAGCATGATTGGATTAGCAACCTGTGTCATGGTGACTATAGGTTTATTACTAGGAAAAAAAATTGGTTGTTTTATCGGAAAACAAGCCGAGATTTTAGGCGGATTGGTGTTAATTGCGATTGGCGTAATAACACTTTATCAGCATCTTTCAAATTAAATTCGCAAAATTCAATACTCTTTTTCATATTCCAACATACATTTAATTTTAATTTGTTAATTTATTCAAACTTGTCAAAGAAAAAAGTTTTTTTGATAAAAAATGATAAAGGGAAAAAATTGATTTGTGAATATAAAAAAACTACCCGCGTAAACGGATAGTTTTTTCAAATATTTAGTTTGTGTGTAAGGAAAGAATTACATCATTCCGCCCATACCACCCATGCCGCCCATACCAGCAGCACCTAAATCAGCTTTATCATCTTTAGGTAAATCAGTAACCATACATTCAGTTGTGATCATAAGACCAGCAACAGATGCAGCATATTGTAATGCACTACGAGTTACTTTAGTTGGATCTAAAATACCCATTGCAATCATATCACCATACTCTTCAGTTGAAGCATTGTAACCATAGTTACCTTTACCACCTTTAACTGCGTTAACAACAACAGATGCTTCTTCACCACAGTTAGTGACGATTTGACGTAATGGTGCTTCCATTGCACGAAGTGCAACTTTGATACCTACGTTTTGATCTTCATTCGCACCTTTTAGCTCAGCAATCGCTGAAGCAGCACGAACTAACGCTACACCACCACCGGCAACAACACCTTCTTCAACAGCAGCACGAGTTGCATGTAATGCATCTTCTACACGTGCTTTTTTCTCTTTCATTTCAACTTCAGTTGCTGCACCAACTTTAATTACTGCAACACCGCCAGCTAATTTAGCCACACGTTCTTGAAGTTTTTCTTTATCGTAATCAGAAGTTGATTCTTCAATTTGTTTACGAATTTGTTCAACACGAGCATTAATTAAAGACTCTTCACCCACACCATCTATGATAGTAGTATTGTCTTTATTGATAACAACACGTTTAGCTTGACCTAAATCTTCTAACGTTGCTTTTTCAAGCTCTAAACCGATTTCTTCTGAAATGACAGTACCAGCTGTTAAAATAGCGATATCTTGTAACATTGCTTTACGACGGTCACCAAAGCCTGGTGCTTTTACGGCTGCAACTTTAACAATACCACGCATAGTATTCACAACTAATGTTGCTAATGCTTCACCTTCAACATCTTCAGCAATAATTAATAGTGATTTACCCGCTTTTGCAACCGCTTCTAATACCGGTAATAATTCACGGATATTAGAGATTTTTTTATCAACTAATAAGATATATGGACTATCTAATTCAACCGTTGCTGTTTCTGGTTTATTGATGAAATAAGGTGATAAATAACCACGATCAAACTGCATACCTTCAACCACATCAAGTTCGTCTTGTAAACCCGTGCCGTCTTCAACAGTGATAACACCTTCTTTACCTACTTTTTCCATTGCTTGCGCAATTAAAGTACCCACAGTTTCATCTGAGTTAGCAGAAATAGTACCAACTTGTGCAATTGCTTTAGAGTCTGCACATGGAGCTGATAATTTTTTAAGTTCTTCAACGGCTGCAACGACTGCTTTATCGATACCACGTTTTAAATCCATTGGATTCATTCCTGCAGCCACTGCTTTTAAACCTTCGTTAACAATAGCTTGAGCAAGCACAGTTGCCGTTGTTGTACCGTCACCAGCAGCATCATTTGCTTTCGATGCCACTTCTTTAACCATTTGTGCACCCATATTTTCGAATTTATCTTCTAATTCGATTTCACGAGCAACTGAAACACCATCTTTAGTGATAGTTGGAGCACCAAATGATTTATCTAAAACGACGTTACGCCCTTTAGGGCCCAAAGTCACTTTTACTGCATCAGCTAATACATTCACGCCTTGAAGCATTTTAACGCGAGCGTCATTACCAAATTTTACATCTTTAGCGGCCATCTTCGTATTTCTCCTAAATTCTGTATATAATTTAAATTAGTTGCCAGTTATGCTTGTACAATAGCTAAAATATCGCTTTCAGACAGGATAAGCACTTCTTCATTATCGATTTTTTCTGTTTTAACGCCATATCCTTCATTGAAAATTACGATATCACCAACTTTAACATCTAGCGGTTGTACTTGACCATTTTCTAAAATGCGACCATTACCAACAGCTAAAACTTCACCACGTGTTGATTTACCTGCAGCTGAACCTGTTAAAACAATACCGCCAGCTGATTTTGATTCCACTTCTTTACGTTTAATGATCACACGATCATGCAATGGACGAATTTTCATTAGTTATCTCCTAGCACTAATATTTAAATAGATGATAATTAAAAATAAATCATAAAATTATGATTTTAAAATGTAGTGAAGTTTACATGGGGGTCTTTTTTATATTCTTCAAGTGAGGAATTTCAAAAAAATGACCAATTGATTATTTATTCATCATCTTTCCGAATAAATTCTCCTTCAATAATCTCATCAGATTGATGAAAGGATCTTGATGAATCAACGCTAGATTGAATAGGCATTTTTTCTACAATTAATTTCACTAAATAATTTTGTACGTAAGGAATTAATAAAATCACTCCTAATAAATCAGTCAAAAATCCCGGAATCAGCAAGAAAAAACCAGCAAATAGCAAAGCGACATTTTTAATTACTTCGTTTTTCAAACTCTGATGATTAGCCATTTTTTGTCGCATAATACTAAAATTCTTTAAACCTTGTGTTTTAACTAAAGAAAACCCAATGAAGGAAGTAGCAATAATACAAATTAGCGCAAGGAATACCCCAATTGAATCAGCAACCTTTATGAAAAAACTAATTTCGAAATAAGCATAAATGAAAAAAAGAATACACAAGAAATATCGCATGTAACAATTCCCTTAAAATAATGTGATATTGTTAGATATTAATAATAATATAAAGCCAATAAGTTATTTTTCAACCAAACAAACTATTTTTTAAAAAATATATCACAAAAAGAATTGACGAATTATCACAGATCGTGTTTAATACACCTCCATTGTTGCCCGGATAGCTCAGTCGGTAGAGCAGGGGATTGAAAATCCCCGTGTCCGTGGTTCGATTCCGCGTCCGGGCACCAATTCTAAAAGAACACCAGCGAAAGCTGGTTTTTTTGTGTCTGAAATTCCAGCAAATTAAAAAATGTAAAAAATCGTTATTAATATCAATGAATCAACATATTCATTGACCTGAAATTTAAAATAACCTTCACATTAGAATAAAAATTATTCATATCAGTAATATATAAATTCCAATAGAAAAAGTTAACAGTAAGATCTTATCCTAATAACTATATAAGAACCTCTAATTTAGAATAATTTATTAAAAGCAAAACCAACAGCAAGTGTGATATTTGTTAAAATTCCATATCTTTTAGCGCAAATGAGAAGATATCTTACTATTTTTCCAGTCAAAATATTATTACATATAGCATCACACTTCCTCATAATTTGTGGTAGGATTGATGCCTAATTTAATACATTGTTTTTATCGGTAAACAAAAATTGGAGGCAGTTTTGTTAAATGATTACAACCCTGTCTCCAATCTTTAATCTGTTCATATTTAAAACGTGTCGGAAAAACAACATCCGATTACGCAAATGAAGTAATAATTAGGAATACCCATGGCCATCAAAAAAACTGAACTATATACATCCCTTTGGGCTAGTTGCGATGAACTGCGCGGTGGAATGGATGCCAGTCAGTATAAAGATTATGTTCTGACAATATTGTTTATGAAGTATGTATCAGACAAATATAAAGGCAATCCTTACGGTTTGATTGTCGTGCCACAAGGCGCTAGCTTTGATGATATGGTTAAGCTTAAAGGCAATAAAGAAATTGGTGATAAAATAAATAAAATCATCAGTGCGTTAGCTGAAGAGAATGATCTCAAAGGTGTTATTGATGTAGCCGATTTTAATGATGAAGATAAACTCGGTAAAGGTAAAGAGATGGTTGATCGCCTATCTAAACTGATAGGTCTATTTGAAGGACTTGATCTCTCTTCCAACCGTGCCGATGGTGACGATTTATTGGGTGATGCTTATGAATATCTGATGCGTCACTTTGCAACTGAATCGGGTAAATCTAAAGGCCAGTTTTATACGCCATCCGAAGTGTCGCGCATTCTTGCTAAAGTGATCGGTATTAATAGTAATACTCGGCAGGACACCACCGTTTATGACCCAACCTGTGGTTCCGGTTCTCTTTTATTAAAAGCCAGTGATGAAGCTCCACGTGGTTTGAGTATTTTTGGTCAAGAAATGGATAACGCCACCAGTGCATTGGCTCGTATGAACATGATTCTGCACAACAATGCCACCGCCAAAATTTGGAAAGGTAATACCATTACAGATCCACAATGGAAAGAAGAAAATGGAAAACTTAAAACTTTTGATTTTGCGGTTGCTAACCCACCATTTTCAAATAAAAACTGGACTAACGGTATTAATCCTCAAGAGGATCAATTTGATCGCTTCAGCTGGGGGGTGCCACCCGAAAAAAATGGTGACTATGCCTTTTTGTTACATATTATCAAAAGTTTAAAAAGCACTGGCAAAGGCGCAGTTATTCTACCTCATGGCGTATTATTTCGTGGCAACGCCGAAGCACGTATTCGTGAAAACCTGATTAAACAAGGTTATATAAAAGGCATTATTGGTTTACCTGCCAACCTATTCTATGGTACCGGCATCCCAGCCTGTATTATTGTGATCGATAAAGAACACGCATCGATAAGGGAAAGTATTTTTATGATCGATGCTAGTAAAGGTTTTATCAAAGATGGCAATAAAAATCGCTTACGTAGCCAGGATATTTACAAAATTGTTGAGGTGTTTACCAAACAATTGGAACAGCCACGTTTTAGTCGTGTAGTACCATTAAGCGAAATAGAAGCCAATGATTACAACCTGAATATTCCGCGCTATATTGATTCTAGCGAACCGGAAGATCTGCATGATCTTAGTGCCCACCTGCAAGGGGGAATTCCCAATCGTGACGTCGATGCTTTAGAACCCTACTGGCAAATATTCCCGAGTATTCGCGCTACCTTATTCAAACCAGCGCGTCAAGGTTATAGCGAAGCTTTGGTTAACGCCTCGGAAGTGAAAAATACCATTCTAAACCATGCAGAGTTCAAAAGCTTTGCAACACAAACTCTTAAACCCTTTATCAATTGGGCTGAACGTGCAAACCTAAAAGCGATAAAACAAGGTGAGCAGCCAAAACAGATTATTCATCAGATCAGCGAAGATCTGCTGCAAAGTTATTCGCGAACACCGTTGCTAAGTAAATATGATATCTACCAGATCTTAATGGACTACTGGGCCGATACCATGCAAGATGATGTTTATGTGCTAGTGCAAGATGGTTGGTCTTTGGGTAAAGTTCTGTGTGAATTGGTTGCGGAAAAAGGTGAAAAACTTAAAGAGACGCCTGATTTAGTGATTGGTAAAGCCAAATATAAAGCGGAATTAATCCCACCTACGCTTATTGTAGCGCGCTATTTTGCTGATGAACAAGCCAAGGTCGATGTATTACAAAGTAAACTTGATAGCGCAAGTCAAGAGCTAGAAACATATCTTGAGGAAAACAGCGGTGACGATGGTCTGCTCAATGATGCAGTCAATGACAAAGATAAAGTCACCAAAGCTACAGTCACTACGCGTTTGAAAGTTGCCACTAACGCTGATGAAAAAACTGCACTTAAACACGCTAAAAAACTGTTTGATTGTGAGGCTGATGCTAAAAAAGCGCTGAAAGAAGCGCAAGACGCACTTGATTTGGCGGTATTTAAGCAGTACTCGAAGCTTAGTATTGATGAAATCAAATCTCTAATAGTTGACGATAAATGGTTAGCGACTCTCGAATCAAACCTTATTGCTGAAATCGAACGGATTACCCAACAACTTGCTAATCGAGTTAAAGAGTTGGAAGAGCGTTACAGTGAGCCACTACCAATGATTATGCAATCGGTAGCAAGTCTGAGTGATAAAGTGGCTGGTCATTTAAAAGCGATGGGACTGGAGTGGACATTATGAGCAATGTAGTCGCTGAAGCAAGCCCAAATCTTATTCCAATTGGATATAAGCAGACTGAAGTTGGAGTGATTCCGGAGGATTGGGAGGTAAAGACCATATTTGAATTGGTAAATTTCCAAAAATGTCTGTTTGATGATGGAGACTGGATTGAAGCGAAACATATTACAAACAAAGGCATTAGGTTAATACAGACAGGAAATATAGGAATTGGTCGATATGTTGAAAAAGATGCCAAAAAATATATTTTTGAAGAATCCTTTGAAACACTCAAGTGTAAGGAGTTATACAAGGGTGATTTGTTAATTTGTCGTTTAGCAGAACCAGCAGGACGAGCTTGCGTTCTTCCTGATATTGGAGAAGATAAAGTAATCACGTCTGTAGATGTCACAATATTTCGACCTTCTAATGAAATAGCAAATCGTGAATTCTACAATCAATATTTTTCTTCATCAGATTGGTTTAAATTTGTTTTAGAACAGGTAGGAGGAACAACACACAAACGAATTTCTCGAGGATCTCTGGGAAAAATACCTGTAGTTTATCCTGAACCGAAAGAACAAACTGCCATAGCCAATGCACTATCTGATGTCGATCTGCTGATTACCGAGTTGGAAAAGCTGATCACCAAAAAACAGGCTATCAAAGTTGCCACCATGCAACAACTCCTTACTGGTCGTACTCGTCTACCACAATTTGCTTTGCGCGAAGATGGTTCGAAAAAAGGTATCAAACAGAGTGAATTGGGGGAGATACCGGAGGATTGGGAATTGGTTTCGTTGCAAAATATGGCAATACCAAACGGTCTGGTTCGTGGACCATTTGGCGGAGCGATAAAAAAAGAGCATTTCACGAAAAACGGTTACAAAGTGTACGAACAAAGAAATGCTATTTACGAAACGATTAACATTGGTAACTATTACATTAATCAGCAAAAATTTGATGAATTAAAGAGATTTTCAGTTTCTCACAATGATTTTATTGTTAGCTGTTCAGGAACTATTGGCCGTATTTATCAGATACCTAAGAAGCACCCCAAAGGTGTAATAAACCAGGCTTTATTAAAGATTACCTTAAATCACAATATTGATTCAAAATACTTCTATCACTACTTTAAATGGGATGGATTTCAAGAGCGAATTATAGATGGTACTCAAGGAGGAGCGATGAAAAATTTAGTTGGAATGGCTGAGTTCAAACAATCTTTAATGCCTTTGCAAACTATAAAAGATGAGCAAACTTCTATCGCCACAATCCTCTCCGATATTGATGAAGATATTCAAGCCTTGGAGCAACGTCTTAGCAAAACCCGTAAAATCAAACAGGGGATGATGCAGGAGTTACTAACAGGAAGAACAAGATTGGTATGAATTAAAAACGTTATATAAATAATTAAATTCTTGAATCGGAGCTCGAGAATTTGCTAAATAAAAGAATAATAAAATTTAACTAAAGGCAATAGGTAAGCCGGTACATTTTTCTGCTGCAATTATGCGTATTTTTATAAATAGCTTAAATTTGTATGAAAGGACTGAGTTTACCTAATTTGATGGCAAGTAGGATATCAGGCAGAGCAATCTGGATGACGAGAAGATACTATAAATTCTTATCTCCTGAGCCTTTAGCTAAAAAAACAGATGAAGGAAAATGAATATGAGTATTGTCGGCCAGCGTGAACGTGCTACCCAAAATCGCATTGTTCAGTTTTTTCAAACTGACTTAGGTTATCGTTATTTAGGTAATTGGCAGGATCGTGAAAATAATAAGAATATTGAAGTTGCGATCCTTAGTGATTGGTTAAAAAAACGTGGTGTAAGTGAGGCGTTAATTAAGCGTACTATTCGCCAGTTGGATATGGCAGCAGCGCTGGGTGAAGGTAAAAAGCTCTATTATGCCAACAAAGATGTTTATCGTTTGTTGCGCTATGGTGTTAAAGATAAAGAAGGAACTGGACATCAGAATGAAACAGTATGGTTGATTGATTGGAATAATCCTGAAGCCAACGATTTTGCCATAGCCGAAGAAGTTTCTATCAAGGGCGAAAATAAGAAACGACCTGACATTGTGCTGTATGTAAACGGTATTGCACTGGGCGTAATAGAGCTTAAGCGCTCGTGTATATCGGTATCTGAAGGGATTCGTCAAAATCTGGATAACCAAAAAAAGGATTTTATTCGTAACTTTTTCACTACCATGCAATTAGTAATGGCTGGCAATGATACGCAAGGTTTACGGTATGCTACAATTGAAACTCCCGAAAAATATTATCTTGAGTGGAAAGAAACACTTGAAAACACTTATACGCATAAACTTGATTTTCACCTAAGCCGTATATGTAACAAAGTCCGTTTTTTACAAATCATCCATGATTTTATTGTTTTTGATGCGGGAATAAAGAAAACCTGTCGTCACAATCAGTTTTTTGGTATTGAGGCTGCTAAGCATTACATTGCAAAGCGTGAGGGTGGCATAATTTGGCACACTCAAGGTTCAGGTAAAAGCCTAACTATGGTGTGGTTAGCTAAATGGATACGGGAAAATGTCAAAGATGCCCGTGTGCTGATTGTGACTGACCGTACTGAACTGGATGAGCAAATTGAAAAAGTATTTATAGGAGTTGAGGAAGACATTTACCGCACCAAAAGCGGTGCCGATTTAGTGGCGACGTTAAATCAACCGAATCCTTGGTTAATCTGTACATTGGTGCATAAGTTTGGTTGTCTGTCTGAGTCTGAACGTGATGCTGCAACCGATGAATTTATTCAAGAGCTGAAAAAGTCACTGCCATCCAACTTTAGCGCTAAAGGCGAGTTGTTTGTATTTGTCGATGAGTGCCATCGTACCCAATCTAACAAGTTACATGATGCCATGAAATCAATTTTGCCTGAGGCAATGTTTGTTGGTTTCACGGGCACGCCGCTGATGAAAAAAGACAAAAAGAAATCCGTTGAGGTATTTGGCCCTTACATTCATACCTATAAATTTGATGAGGCTGTCGCCGATGGCGTAGTATTGGATTTGCGCTATGAAGCAAGAGACATAGACCAACACATTACATCCCAAAAGAAAATCGATGAGTGGTTTGAGGCGAAAACGCGTGGCTTATCTCGAATAGCAAAAACGCAGCTTAAACAAAAATGGGGCACAATGCAAAAAGTGTTATCCAGCAAATCACGCTTGCAACAGATTATGAATGATATCTTGCTGGATATGGACACTAAACCACGCTTGATGGATGGTCACGGTAATGCTATGTTAGTGTGCTCTGATGTTTATCAGGCCTGTAAAGCTTATGAAATGTTCAGCCAAACAGACTTAGCTGGAAAGGTCGCTATTGTGACCAGTTTTCAACCAACTGCAGCGAATATTAAAGGTGAAGAGACAGGAGAAGGGTTAACGGAAAAACTCTTTAAATATGATTGTTACCGCAAAATGCTAGCAGACTATTTTGAATTAGCTCAAGACAAAGTTGCTAATATGGTTGAACAGTTTGAAACAGAAGTTAAAAAGCGTTTCATTGATGAGCCTGGGCAGATGCGTCTATTGATTGTGGTCGATAAATTGCTAACGGGCTTTGATGCACCTTCAGCCACCTATTTGTATATTGATAAGCAAATGAAAGATCACAGTCTATTTCAGGCAATTTGTCGGGTCAATCGTTTAGATGGTGATGATAAAGAATATGGTTATATTATCGACTACAAAGATTTGTTCCGTTCTTTAGGTAAAGCAATTTCTGACTATACTCAAGGTGCGTTTGAGGATTATGACAAGGAAGATGTAGCCGGTTTACTAAAAAACCGTTTAGAGCAAGCCAAGCTGGATTTGGATAATGCGCTGGAAATGGTTCGAGCATTATGTGAACCGGTAAAAGTCCCACGAAAGACTCAAGATTATATTCATTATTTTTGTGGTGAGTCTGGCTTGAATCAAGATGAATTAACCGATAAAGAAGCGCTTCGTATAACCTTGTACAAGGCCGTAGTTAAGTTATTACGTGCATTTGCTAATATTGCTAACGAAATGCCTGATGCGGGCTATTCTGCTCAAGATATTGATTTAATCAAGTCAGAAGTTTGCCACTATGAAAAAGTTCGTGATGAAATTAAGCTGGCTAGTGGTGATTTGGTCGAGATGAAGCGTTTTGAGCCCGCAATGCGACACCTGTTAGATATGTATATTCGTGCCGATGATAGTAAAGCGCTTATGGACTTTGAAGAAATAGGATTAATTGAGTTAATCGTCGAAAAAGGTGCCGGTGCGATTGATACCCTGCCTGAAAATCTACGTAACAATCCGAGAGCAATGGCTGAAGCTATTGAGAATAACGTACGAAAAATTATTGTTGATGAAAATCCTGTTAATCCTAAATATTACGAACAAATGTCAGTTTTATTAAATGAACTAATTGAACTTCGCAGGCAAAAAGCGATTGAATATCAAGATTATCTGGAGAAAATTCAAGAATTATCTCGTAAGGTCGTTCGCCCCGAACAAACTGCATTTAACTATCCGAAATCTATGGATACTAATCCTAAACGCGCTTTTTACGATAACTTTGGAAAAGATGAGAAGCTTGCAACAAAAATTGATAGTACAATTCGTTACACGAAAAAGGCGGATTGGGTTGGTGATCGTTTTAAAGAACGCGAAATTGCCAATGCTCTTCGAGAAGAAACAGCTGGTTATGAAGTGGATATTCAGGCTTTAATGGAACTTGCAAAAGCGCAGAAAGAGTATCAATAATGACGATAATTGAAATTGGTTCGATAACTATACAGTTGAATCGTAAGGCAATCAAAAATTTACACATTAGTGTGTTACCACCGGATGGACGAGTACGTGCATCTGTACCTGAATATATGACAGACGTGGCTATGCGGATGGCTGTGATACGGCGTATCCCTTGGATTAAAAAACAACAGAATAAATTTGTAAAACAACCTCGGCAATCAGAACGCGAAATGGTCAATGGTGAATGTCATTACCTTTGGGGAAGATGCTATCGCCTCAATGTAGTAGCACATATCGGTAAGCAGGAAGCTAAATTGAATCGAGGACGATTGCATTTATATGTAAACCCTATGGTAACTGCTGAGCAAAAAATGTTAGTTTTGACGACTTACTACCGGAATGTTCTTAAAAAGCGAATATCAGACTTATTACCTCTTTGGGAAAATAAAATAGGTGTAGATGTCGCTGCTTGGGGTGTAAAAAAAATGAAAACCAAATGGGGAAGTTGCAATACACAAGCTAAACGTATTTGGTTGAATTTAGAACTGGCAAAGAAGCCTCTAGAATGTTTAGAATACATTCTGGTTCATGAGTTAGTACACCTACTTGAGCGTAATCATAATGACCGCTTTAAAGCTCATATGGATAAGTTACTTCCTGATTGGCTAGAACGTAAAGCATTGCTGAATGGATTACCGTTGAACTACGATAATTGGCTGTAAATTTCTTTAATAAATGTATGATTTTCTATAGTGAGTTTTTCTTTAGCATTATTAGTGCTAACTAAAAATACGTATTCAGTTAAGGATACAATCCTAGATGCTTATATAACTTAAATTTCTCCCCCCTCCGAGTCTTTAAGCAGTATCTTCAATTCCACGTCCGAGCACCAATTCCAAAAAAGAACACCGGCGAAAGTTATTTTTTTGTGTCTGAAATTATTCCAAATTAAAAACTATATAACATATTAATTAATATCAATATTTTATTGGCCTGAGAATTAAAACAACCTTCACATTTGAATAAAAAGCAGCCATGTCAATAATATATAAATCTCAATTCTAATAGAATGAGCTTGAAAGGTATAATCAAATGATTGATTTAAAAAATTCGTTGTTATTAACACTATTATGCTTACCAGTGGTTAATCACGCAGATTGTGACAAAAGGATTGATATATTGCTCAATCAGCAACACCATTCTCAAAATAGCAATATGGCAATTTGCAAAGTTTGAATGACATATGAAAGTAAATCTATTGTCGTTTTACCCCTACCACAAGGAGACGGTATAGATGATACATATGACTTTGATGTTTTAGTAAATCAGATCAAATCATTGCAAATAGTTGGCAACCAAATGCACTTGAAAGTTATACCAAAGAATTAGTTGATTTTGAAATTGATACAGATCGTTATCAGCTTAATCCTGAAACTTTGGCGTTTGGTGTAAGAATAAGATGGAAATTAAAAAACTTTGTAATCTAATTCAATATCCAAACATAAAACTAGCTATTGATGGCTTTTTATCAAATACGATTTGGAAGTAAATATTCTCATTTGTTCTGTAATAAACTAATTTTTTTACAGTATGTTTCATATTTTTGTGAACTAGATCACAAAAATAATTTTATTTTTATAATAATGTCCAATCTTTATCTTTACATTAATTTATCAAAAATAATGGATTGCAAACAATTACAGAAAAAAATCATTGATATCACCATTTGGAAAAAAGGCGAACAACGAGCACCACATAAACCTTTATTACTTCTGTATGTCTTATCAAAATATAAACAAAGTCATACACGTTTATTTAATTATAAAACTGAAATTGAGGAACCATTGCTTGATCTCTTGATGCGTTTTGGTCCTCAGCGTACACATTACTATCCTAATATGCCTTTTTGGCGATTGAAAAATGATGGATTCTGGCAATTAACCAATATTGAAAATTGCATAAATATCAATAATCCAAGTAAAGAGCCAACCAGCAAACAGCAAGCCTCATCACAAGTTTATGGGGGATTTGATGAACCATCCTATCAATGTCTTATAAAAAATCCATCAGCTATCGATCAAATAGCAGAACAGATTTTAAGTCAGCATTTTCCTGAAAGTGTGCAAGAAAATTTAATCAATCGACTTGATTTTAGTTTAACCAATTTTAATCGCCAACGAGATCCAAAGTTCAGACAGTTAGTCTTACGAGCTTACAATTACCAATGTGCAATTTGTGGTTTTGATTTAAGGTATGATTCAGTATCCATTGGTCTTGAAGCAGCCCATGTAAAATGGAAACAGCATGGCGGTCCTTGTGTTATCAATAATGGTTTAGCGCTTTGTTCATTACATCATTCGGCTTTTGATATGGGAGTAATTGGGCTTGATAGTAGTTTAAAAATTAAAATATCGAATGGTATTAACGGTAATCAAATTGTCGAGAGACTATTTTGGGATTTTGACGGAAAAGATATTAAGCAACCTAGATCGAAGGAAGATCATTTACATGATCGGTTTGTTGAATGGCATTTGAAAGAAGTGTTTAGGAACTAATGACGATGGCTAAAATCGACAATCAAATTAATCAATTAATACCTGGTAAAGTTTTAAATAATCAACAATTATGTGATATTTTTAAATGTAGTCCACAAGGTGGAATGCGAAAATCTAATACTACTCATACTCTTGTTCTAATTACGAATCATGTAGAGTCAGTTTATTCCGATGTTTGGAATAATGATGTACTTCATTATACAGGAATGGGGCAAACAGGTGATCAAAGTTTATATTTTATGCAAAATAAAACACTTAATGAAATTGATTCTAATGGCATAAGTGTACATTATTTTGAAGTGTTTAAGGAAAAAGAATATACCTATTCTGGACGTTTAATTAAAGCTGCTTCACCCTATCAAACTCAGCAATACGATGCTAATCAAGTATTACGTAAAGTTTGGGTTTTTCCACTAAAACTTACTGAGAATAAGTTACCAAATAGAATTTTTTCTAATTATAAAAAAGTAAAAGAAGAACAAGTTCACAAATACAAACTAGATAAGTTACTCAATAAAATAATTAAGCAAAATAAAAAACCCGGTAAACGAGATATTGTTACGCCTCAATATATAAGAAGTGCTGAGTTAGCTGAATTTATAAAACGTAAAGCTAAGGGAAAATGTGATCTTTGTGACAATCCAGCACCTTTTTTGACAAAGGATAATATTCCCTATCTAGAATGTCATCATATAATCTGGTTATCTGAAGGTGGCGAAGATTCAATAGAAAATACGGTTGCATTATGTCCCAACTGCCACCGTAAAATGCATGTTGTTAAAAATGATAACGATATTACTAAATTAAAAAAAATTGCAAAATTAAGAGCAAAAGAAGTCACTAAACACAAATAAATTCATTCATATTATTGCTTCCATAATTACCAGTGAAGGAAAATATCTTTTTGCTCAACATGGTAATGAGAAATTAAAAGAAGTAGATCACTAGCAGCATTATCTAATTTGATATCGATTATGTGTTTAATAAGCTGATTACTAAGTTTGATAAAGAGAATAGTTAAGAAACCAATAAAACATTTCCCACATAAATTTTTAAACTATAGCACTTTTTCAAATAAATAATATCAAACTAAAATGGTATTAATAAAAAATTTCTAGATATATTGAGAATATGAAATAAACTCTGTTAATTATCTTAAAAGAAAGCTTAGATCAAAATAATCGGAATTGATTAATGCTTTAAATTATATGATTAAGTCACAAAAGTAGTATATTACCGATAAATTTAATATAAAAAATCTATTTTTTCCAAATAACAACTTATTCCTATTTTTGCACCTAAGCTCTTTAAACCAAATTGTAGATTAAAAAGCTTTTTTTATTTATTTTTTAACCATAAATTAAACAATAAATTTTTTAATAAATTCAGGCACAACTTGACTTGCTGGGCCGTAAATTTTGGTTTGAAATAAACTTTCACTTAAACTCGGCTCTAAATTAAGCTCAATAGTTTTAGCCCCTGATTGATTAGCAACTTTTACAAATCCCGCGGCAGGATAAACATTACCAGATGTCCCAATAGAAATGAAATAGTCAGCCTGTGAAAGTGCATCGTAGATTTTATCCATTTGTAATGGGATTTCTCCAAACCATACTATATGAGGGCGAATAAATTTATTTTGTTGATAATCGACATCTTCCAGACAATCAATAATCTGCCCTGTTTGCTCATTACGAACTTTTAATAGTTCACCATGCATATGAATAATATTTTTAGAACCTGCCTGTTCATGTAGATTATCTACATTTTGTGTGACCACTAATACATTTTCACTGCCCAATTTGTGTTCCATTTCAGCTAAAGCAAAATGAGCTAAATTCGGTTTTACATCAGGACTTTGTAATTTTCTTCGTAGCATATTATAGAAGGAATGAACCGCAATGGGATTTCGACTATAACCTTCATAGGTTGCAACATCGTTAACATCATACCCTTCCCACAATCCATTTTTCGCACGGAATGTCGATAGCCCAGATTCCGCCGATATACCCGCACCAGTTAAAATAACAATTTTAGGTGTTTTGATCATATTTTAGACTCCAGTATTCAAAATTATGCCGATTTAACTAAAATACTACTGACTATATTCCGTAGTAAACATGTTCAACGCGGGTTTGTTCAATTTCTGATACTTGCTATAAGCAGTAGCCACTTTCAATCGAATATTAGCTTTGCTTTCGCCTTTTAACCAAGCATCGATCATAGCGTGCACACTATATGCTTCCGGAGCCATAAGATGCATAGTTAAAATTAAGGGCGAAATCCCCAAACCAGATAACGGTTTCGAAAAATATTTTTGACTTTTACAAGCAAAAACGGCCGCATATCTCGATTTTTGTTGTTCTTGTGCGTCATTTGGAAGTGTTTCCCAACGCCAACTATCAGGCAAAAATTTACGCCAAGACCATTCCATTAAAGCATTATGACCAATATAAACGACTAAATCAGCTTTTCCTCCAGCCGTTATTTGCTTGTTATCTATCGTAAATGATGATTGTTTTTTACCTGCTGAATATTCTATAAAATCATCAATAGTATCATCTATGTATTTGCCATCATATGCCTGAGCTATCAGATAAACATCTTTGTTTCGATGCTTGTACACAATCTCTTCTAATATTTTACCATCATCAGGTTTATTGATTTGTACTACTTGCCACTCTTTTTGTTTACCAAAATAGGTTTTAAAACCATAGGCCGCCCCCCAATAAAGATTATTTTTTGGATCTTGACCATTACCAATCGCTTTAGGAACCGGTGCTATTTGCTGATATTTGTTATCACATAAAGCGACAACAACATGAATCACTTTGGGATCAGCAAAACATGAAAAAGATAAAACTAAACACATTATTTGCATTAAAAATAGACATTTACTCGTTTTCTTCATTTGTTATCAATTCTCCATTCACTTCGTATTTTACAATTACATTATTTTTATACATCATTTCTGAACGAATACATGCCGGGGCGCCACCGACATTGTTTTTGGTCATGGTGTCTCTCCAGATTTCATTTTTTCTATAGATAACACCTTGCCTTTTAATAAAGGCATGCTGCTTTTCATAAACATGATAGCTGTATTGTCTTTCTTCATCACATAATAGCTCACCTTCTAGTTGGTGCTCTCCAACATGAAGCATAATTTGAAACGTTTTATCGGTAGGATTATAAATAATAAGATCAATATAATTATAAAAAATAGCGGCACCCGAACCAAAAGGCAACACTCGACCATCATCAGGAAAAGGATCAAAGCTATGATTTGCTCATTCGACTATTTGGAGTTCTGAATGGAGAGCTAACCAATGAATTAGATTACTAATCTGACATATACCACCGCCAATACCGGAACGAGCTACACCAAATGAAAGTTCCATTCCATTCAAAAATCCTCGCTTTTTAGTTGGTTTTCCGACTAATCGGCAAAACGAAAAATATTCACCTGGTTTAATTAAGATTCCATTTAACGAATCCACTGCAATTTTTAGATTTGTGACTTTATTGTATTGAAGCTGAATATCGCTGTTACCCAATCGACGTATTAATTTGGATGTATGTTTTTTATATCGATATGGTAAACGTAAATCATGACTAAGTTCTAAGCTATATTGACGCGAAGAACAATACCAGAACAAATGACGAAACAAACGACGCTGATTTACCCTTAACCAATAAAGTAAGGGATGATAACTTGATAACGGTTTAGACATTAATTGTTTTTTATCTTAAATTCCAATAAGATAAATTATAACATTAGTACTATTTTTTGAGAGAAGAGATACATAAACTTTTAATAATAAACTAAAAGATATCTTAAAGAAGTTATATTATGATTTAGTACGTTAAGGATGAATAAAATGAAAACAATAGGTTTAATCGGCGGGATGAGCTGGGAAAGTACCGTGACTTATTATCAAGTTATCAATCAAAAGGTAGGACAATCATTAGGAGGATTACATTCAGCGAAAACACTTTTATATAGTGTCGATTTTCAAGAAATTGAACATTGCCAAGCCAATGGTGAGTGGGATAAAAGTGCGCTTATTTTAATTGATGCAGCGAAAAGGTTAGTGCAAGCTGGTGCAGATTTTATCGTGATTTGTACCAATACTATGCACAAAGTCGCAGATCAGATTCAAGCAGCCATTGATATTCCCATTCTTCATATTGCTGATGTTACGGCACAGCACTTAATTAAAGAAAATATTCAAACCGTTGCTTTGCTTGGAACAAAATATACGATGGAACAAGACTTTTATAAATCAAAACTGATTAATAAAGGTTTAAAAGTGCTGATTCCCGATGAGCAAGGTAGAATGATCATCAATCAAATTATTTATGATGAACTTTGCCATGGTATCATTAACCCTACATCGAAACAAACCTATCTTAATATCATTGATAAGCTAGTTATAAAAGGAGCCCAAGGAGTGATACTTGGTTGTACGGAGATTGGTTTATTAATTTCTCAAGCAGATCACAAGATCCCTTTTTTTGATACAGCTCTGTTACATGCTCAAGAAGCAGCATTAAGCGCAATAAATAAAGGTTGTTTTTAATCCTATAGCAGATGGCAATCTAAATACTTACCGATTGCCTTTAATATAAAATCGCTACGAAAAAATTCTTGATTTTAACTGATGTGAATAATATGCATTTTCAACAAAAACTAATTAACTTTTTATTGTGCGCTTTGAAATCAGTCATTATAAGCACATAAAAATTCTTTTGAATGGATACGCTAAAGAATCCTTGTTTAATGTTTCATTGAAATTAGCGTTCCTCTATAGCGCCTCGCATCGCAGAATAGGCCGCATTACATTCACCTTTAATCGCATCTGGATTTTTTTCAACCATCTGTCTAAACTCCTCAATACTTTTTTTAACTGACTCTTCAGATTCGGCAGGCAGTTGTGATGTATTTTGTAAATCCAAAATCAATGCAATATAGCGATCACATTCAACTGCACCAGTATCTATTTTGATAGTTCCTAGGCCATGTTTATTTTTTTCATTACAAGCAACAAGATTTGCAAACAGAAGGCTTAATAAAATACTTTTAGTAATTTTTTTCAACATTTCTTATTCCTAAATTAGTAAGTCATTTACATAAATATATTTATGCAATGTAGTCATAAATAAAGATGATTTTTTATTTATAACATATTTATATGTTTTTTGGATGAATTTTGATAACAGTATTTTAAACCCCTATTAACTGTAATTTAAAGATTTTATTCATAAAAAAAGCCTTACTGCTTTTCCAGCAAGGCTTATAAAAGTAGCAGTTAACAAAAAGCTTATGCTTCTATCGCAACACGTAGTTTTTTCATAGCATTTTTTTCAAGTTGGCGGATTCGTTCAGCCGAAACACTATATTTATCAGCTAAAACTTGCAACGTTGATTTACTATCATCAGCATCTAACCATCGAGCTTTAATGATATCTTGGCTACGTTCATCTAATTGTGATAAAGCATCATGTAACTTGTCGGTTGCATCATTTTCCCAATTATCATTTTCAATTGATTTAGAGAAATCTGAATTACTATCTTCTAAATATAATGCCGGCGCAACAACTGCGTTATCATCATCATCGCTATCGACATCAAAGGACATATCTTGTGCAGACATACGCGATTCCATTTCAAGCACATCTTTACGGCTAACACCTAATTCATCAGCAACCATATCAACTTCAGCACTATTAAACCAACCCAAACGTTGTTTGTTTTTTCTTAAATTAAAGAATAATTTTCTTTGTGCTTTAGTCGTTGCAACTTTAACAATACGCCAGTTTTTTAACACATACTCATGAATTTCAGCTTTAATCCAATGTACTGCAAATGACACTAAACGAACGCCCATTTCAGGATTAAAGCGACGTACTGCTTTCATTAGACCAATATTACCTTCTTGTATCAAATCTGCTTGTGGTAAACCGTAACCAGAATAACCACGGGCGATGTGCGCAACAAAACGTAAATGCGATAAAATTAATTGTCTTGCTGCATCAACATCATCATGATAGTAAAGTCTTTCGCCTAAAGATTTTTCTTCCTCAGCAGTTAGCATAGGATAGGTATTAATCAAGCGAAGGTAAGATTCAATATTGCCTTGTGGGATTAAAGCACCTACTTGCATTTTTAAATCAGTACTCATTTAATTCCCCCCTTTATTTAAACTTTTTTTGTTGTATTTATTTTTGATTACAACAATATAAAACTTTATACAGTTTTAAACTTTTAATATTAGACAGTTAAAATGTAATTTAGTTCACAATTAGGTTTAAAATAAAAAAATATTTATAAAAATATTAATCACCTTTTCTACTTAATACTATTAAGAAGAACTATCTTAATTAACTAATTTTTAAATATCTTTTTGTTGTAATAAGTGATGATAACCATCCTATCACAATTGTAATTAATACAATTAGCAAGACTTCATCCCACAATAACCCTTCTAGTGAAAATACTGTTCCGAATTCATTTGAGACATTTAATATAATAGATTCTATCTGAAAAATAAATATTTCCGATAAAACGACAGAAAATAAAGCACTTATAAATCCAATAAACATTCCACTATACAGAAAAGGGCGTAAAATAAAACCTTCAGTAGCGCCTATTAATTGCATAACAATAATTGTTTGTTTTCGGGCAAAAATACTTAAACGAATACTATTTCCAATAACCAGTGATACTGCAATAATCATAAATATTGCAATAGCCCAAACTATTGCTTTAACCATATCAGTTAAAGCTGTCAAACGAGTAAACCAGCTATCGTCTAGTTTGACATCATCGATACCATCAATTTTGAAAATTTCTGATTGTAATTTATGAAGTATTTCTGTCTTTTTTGCTTCTGGTTTAGGAATAATAATTGCTACCGCCGGCAGTGGATTTTCTTCTAATAAATCTAATGCACTACTGAATCCAGACCATGAAATAAATTCTTCTTTAGCATCATCGCGTGAAAGATAATTAACTTTTTCCACCTCTGAAAGAGATTTGATTTTTTCAATTAATTCGTCAGTTTGCTCAGCATTAAATGTCTTGCTTATATATGCCGTTAAATTTGGCGTTGGAGACCACCGATGTGCAGCTTGATTCGCATTTTTCCATAATAAATAGCCGATTGTTGGTAAACTTATTGAAATTGCTATAACGAAAATTGTCAGTAGTGATGTTAAAATATTTTGTTTGAAATGATTAAAAACATTTTGCCATGCATAACTTATTTGTCTTTTCCAACGACCTAAAAAGTGACTTTTATTTTTAGAAGTTGCTTTGGCTGATCTGACATTAGCGTTTATCATTAATATTAGCCCTCTAAACGCCCTTGATTTAAATGAAGTATTCGGTGGTGTTTTCGACGAATAAGCCCAATATTATGCGTTGCCATTAATACCGTTACGCCAGCTTGATTAAATTCTTCAAACAATTTTAAGATATCTTTTGAAAGTTTATCATCAAGATTACCTGTAGGCTCATCGGCTAATAACACACTGGGACGATTAACAATCGCTCTTGCAATCCCTACCCTTTGCTGTTCTCCACCAGATAACTGAATGGGATAGAACTTAGCTTTATTGATTAATCCAACTTTATCAAGCGATGCAGAAACCCGTCGTCGGATTTCTTCAACTGGTTTACCTAAAATGATTAAAGGAATAGCAACATTGTCATAAACAGTATGATCCATAAGTAATTGGTGATCTTGAAAGATCATACCTATTTTTCGCCGTAAAAAAGGCATATCCTGCTTTCGTAACGTTGACACATCAATGTTATTAAGCATTACTTTACCATCATTCGCTTTTTCCAAACCACAAATAAGACGCATTAAGGTGCTTTTGCCAGCACCCGAATGACCTGTTAAAAATGCCATTTCACCTGTTGATAATGTAAAGTTTATATTCTGCAATGCAGGTCTTCCGCCCGAATAAACTTTACTCACATGTTGAAATTGGATCATAGCCTCTCTCTATTCATCTGTTTCATCAAACAGTGCGTTAATAAAATCATCAGCGTTGAAAGGTCTTAAATCTTCTATTTTTTCGCCAACACCGATATAACGGATAGGGATATTAAACTGATCAGCAATACTAAAGATAATACCTCCTTTTGCGGTACCATCTAATTTAGTTAAGGTCATGCCTGTTAATCCAACTGCTTCATTAAATAATTTAGTTTGGCTAATTGCGTTTTGTCCAGTGCCTGCATCAATTGTTAACATGATTTCATGTGGTGCAGTTTCATCATGTTTTTTTATCACTCGAACAATTTTTTTTAGTTCATCCATTAAATGTGATTTGTTTTGTAAACGACCTGCAGTATCAGCTATTAGAACATCAATATTTTTAGCTTTGGCAGCTTGAATGGCATCATAAATAACTGAAGCCGAATCCGCATTAATATGCTGTGCAATTACCGGAATATTATTTCGTTCTCCCCATACTTGTAATTGTTCAACCGCTGCAGCACGAAATGTATCACCTGCGGCAAGCATAACAGATTTACCTTGTTGTTGAAATTGACGAGCTAATTTACCTATTGTTGTTGTTTTACCGACACCGTTAACACCAACCATTAATATCACAAATGGTTTATGAGTTGAAATATCCAGCGGTTTATCAACTCCATTTAACACAGATTTCATTTCTTGCTTTAATAGTTCATGTAAAGCATCAGCATCTTTTAACGCTTTGCGAGAAGCTTGTTGAGTTAAAGCTGAAATAATTTTTTGCGTAGTTTCAAAACCAACATCTGCAATTAATAATTGTTCTTCAAGTTCTTCAAATAAAGCATCGTCTATTTTTTTTCCTCTAAATAAATTTAAAAAACCTGATCCTATATTTTGTTTTGTTTTAAAGAGACTTTGCTTTAGACGAGAAAAAAATCCCTCTTTTTTTTGTTCTACCATAAATAGTTATCCTATGATCATGATAAAGATCATTTTATCTTATTTTAGTATAAAGCCCAATTTATTCAGTACAAATAGATGAATATATTGATCTAGTTTATTCAAAAATTCTCTACAAAATAGTACTTAATTATCTACTATTTATTTTATAGATAAAGATTATCTAGGTTTATTGTTTTCCATTCACCTAAAGGTAAATTATGGCTGAATAAATTATATTGACCTATTTGGACTCTAATCAATCGTAAACATGGAAAACCAACTGCAGCACACATCCTTCGAACTTGTCGATTTTTACCTTCTGTAATAGTGATACTTATCCATGATGTCGGAATAGTTTTACGTTCTCTAATAGGAGGCACTCTTTGCCATAGGAATGTTGGTTCTTCTAAAATAGTTGCTAGTGCAGGTGCAGTATAAAATTCTTTTAATTGAACACCACGCTTTAATTTATCTATTGCTTGTTGAGTAATTGATCCTTCAACTTGAACCCAATACGTTTTTGGTAGCTTAAATTTTGGTGAACTAATTTTAGCTTGTAGTTTACCATCGTTTGTTAATAAAAGTAATCCTTCACTGTCAGTATCTAATCGTCCAGCAGGATAAAATTTGGGTAATGAGATAAAATCTTTCAATGTTGGATACTTTTCATGTGCTGAAAATTGAGACACCACATTAAATGGTTTATTAAAAGCGATTAATGAGCTCATTTCCAGACTATATCCCTCTCTGCTCTTCTATTACGTTGATTTTAATTTCTTATATCATAGATAGCAAAAAAGCCCAGCATCTCTGCTGGGCTCTCGCACTTATTTAAAAGTCTGGCGGCACCCTACTCTCACATGGGTAATACCCACACTACCATCGGCACTACGGCGTTTCACTTCT
>NZ_JBIDFL010000009.1:0-84975 GCF_046635785.1 Gilliamella sp. CG16 | reverse complement strand
GGTGATTTATAAACATTTGAAAATGCGTTGGTATATTCAATGACTAATTTGCCATTTTCATCACGTCCAATTGTATAGTCAAATTCACTATCTTTTTTCTCAATGATATTCCAGATAGCATCATCTTGACCGACAACATCAACTAGATTGATTTTACCGCGTTCTGAATTTCCTCGGCCGATTTCAGTTATATCAATATTGGTTTTTCCTGACGTATTACCTTTTACGACAAGTTTATCTGACTCACCTTTTTCTGTATCCACATACATATTCAGTTTGCCATCTTCACCACGGTAATCACCATTGACAGTTAATACTGTATTTGCTGAATCTTTACCTAAATCGATAGTCCCACCATTGACTAAATTGCCAATTGTTTGGTTATGATCTTCTAAATTAAGTGAACCTTTCTTATCAACGTTATAGTTAGATTTTTCGCTAAAGACATTCTCGGCTTTCGCATTCCAAGAACCACCGGTTATATTAGTGTTTCCTTCATAAGTATGTTTACCACTAATAAAGTTATCACCAGAGATTACATTGACATTGCCTTTTCCATTTGCTTTGCTATCAATATCCCAGCCTACTTGATAATCATTATTAGTATGATTGAAATTAAGTTCACCCGCTGGTAATGATGGATCTTGATTTGCAAAATGGATAACCGGCACATCAATTGCTCCCGCTTTTTGTGGCGCTTCATTTGGTTTACCACCAATATTTAATTTACCGCCCTCATTGATGGTTATACCATCATTTTCACCATTAGCGTTTTTAGTTGTGTTTATTTTGGCATCATTAGAAACCGTGATTTCACTTTTATTACCAATTGATATATCCTTAACCACATTCAATGCAGAATCAGTTCCATCAACAAATACTTTACCGCCATTTCTAACAACTAAAGTACCGTTGACTGTATCACCAATATTGGCTTTAGCACCATTTAAAATATTTAGCTCAGCATGACCCGTATTTACATTTTTTTCTGGCCCTATACGCATAGTGGCCGCATTTAATGTTGAATCCTTACCTATAACATTAAAAATTGCAGTACCATTTGCAAATCCAAGCAATAGCGTATTTTTTGCATCAAATAAGCCACCCTCTATGACATCAACTTTGGCATTACCATTAGCGCCAACAAATACTTGAATTTTCGATTTTTGAATGAATGCGCTTCCTTTACCTTTCACTGTTAGGGTGGTATTAGAACCAGCTTCACTTCCTATACTTGGCGAAGCCCAAGCAGTATTAGTGAAAGTACCACCATTTGTGATTAATACATTCGCATCACCACCTTGGAAACCAAAGTATGCAACACCCTGAGCATTAATAAGATGTCCATTATCAAGAATTAATTCACCTGAATTTCCTGCGCCTCGACCAACTAAAATTCTTGCTAACGATAGCGTACCGCCATCACTAATCGTTAGACGTCCTTTTCCATTTGTCCCTGATCCTAATGAATATTCCTCATTGGTTATTTGACCACTTTGAATTGTGCCAGTACCATTACCTTTGATTGTTTCATTCGAATTGATATGAATTGGTGCAGCTAATGCACTTTCAGACATCGCAGCTGTAATCATGATGGCTGCTGCAATTTTACTTACTGAAGATTTTGTTTTGCCTTTGGCTAGTTCCGATACTGCCAAGCTTATTCCTTGTCTATTTTTTAAAACTTTGTAGATTTTATTCATTTATTAAATTTCCTTGATTTTACGATATTAAACATAACCACTAGTCTTTTAGAAAGTTATGTAAAAATATTATTGATCGGATTAAATGATCAATCAATATTCAATCGATCGAAAATTTCTTATAAATATTGTAAGCATTATTTAATCTATTGTTTTTGTTTATTAAATATTAATTAATTCAATGAAAAAACAATGAAAAGTTTTGATGAGATAATTTTCAGATAAACGTAAAAACCGCTAATCTAATTTTAGCTTAAAAAATGATAAACATTGGACCTATTTTGCACACCAAACTTCTCAATTTATAACGGTTGATAACTTGGCTAGCTGACATAGACAACGCAAATAAATTTTTAATAAAATTTAAATGGTAAGCCATTATTTTATTTTTTCTCTATGATATTTATTAAATTTTTTTAACATTTACAGCGCTATTTATTAAACGATTTTTATAACAACATTATTTTTTTAGATTTAACATTGGGAAGATAACATTTTCGATGTACTGAGTTGAGGAAATAGACTTCAGCTAAAATATGGGTTTTCAGGCACTCTTAAGAGTACCTGATTTTAAAAGAGAATAGTTAATCGTTGTGATGCTAGATTTTTGTTGAAAAAAGTTGATCTGTTTGGTGATCAAGATAAGCTTGATTGACAAGTATTCCATCATTCACACCTTCAACTTCAGGCCCTTTATCCGTTTGTTTTAACATTTTTTTCGTAATGGTTAAAATACTTTTTTGCTGACATTTTGGACATTGGCAATATTCATAATTTAACATTGACATTTTATCGTCAGTCTTTTTAACGAGCAAATCCCGAATATCTTTTTGAAGTTCTACATTGGCTAATGCATCGGCATAATTACCTACACGACTATTATTAATATTGTTTTCTAATTCTTCACTAGACAAAGAATGGAAAAAATATTTTTTGTACCAAGTTTGGCAATCTTCACAAAAGGCATCTTCTATGAATAAAGCTGTTAAAATTGGGTAAAAGAAGACTAAGAATTCAATCAGATAAACGCCAGCTAATAACATCCCTGAAATTGAACCTTTTGATGAGCTACCTTTAGTAATCGTGATTTCACGATAAGGAATAATATCATCTATTAATAAAGTTATAGTATCAATAGGCGATAAAAACAGTGAAATCCAATTGGACAAATAATTAGTGTCAAATAACAAAACTTCAAAAGTAACCAAATTTGAATAATAGGCAAACAAGCAGATTAAAAAAGTCATTAATATATTGATTTTGACATTACGGATCTTCGCTAATTGAGATAAATTAGATTGCAACATGATTATCACATAACACATCCCCACAATAAGACCGATATCAATAAGAATTAATGGAGAAAAATGAGAGATTATGGCATATACAACGCCAAGTAAATTAGCCACAAAAATACCCAGCAAAGTTAAAACAATCGTAGAGCCCAGATTGAATTTATTTGAAAATTGATAGTGTTCAGTTGAGGTGTTCATTATTTTTCCTTATATTTATAGATAAATCTACTTTGATTATTTCAATAGAAAAATTAGACAATTTATATTATTGACAGCAAGTGAAACCGTCATTATTTTCATAAAACATATCAAAGCTTTTTTGGGAGCGGCGTATTTTAGTATGAGTAAAAGGAAAGAAAAAGGGATTTTTTTAAATGTTAAAATCGAGCTATTTTTAAATTCATTAACTTCTCAATATTTTGATAATAAAATCAATTGATATTGAGAAGAATTACGTTGTTATATCTAATTAATAAAATTATTCGATATTTTGTACTTGTTCTCGAATTTGTTCTATTAAAACTTTTAATTCAATGGCACTAGCCGTGACATCGGCATTAATAGATTTTGAAGCAATGGTATTCGATTCACGGTTGAATTCTTGCATCATAAAATCAAGTCGACGTCCAACGGCTTCATTTTTCTTCAAAATTGCATAAGTTTCTTTAACGTGTGTCATTAGACGATCAAGCTCTTCAGCAACATCAATACGTTGAGCCATCATGACAATTTCTTGTTCAAACCTTGAGCTATCTAATTCGATATTGGCTTCAGCTAATTTAGTTTGTAGACGCTCTTTTTGCCATTCCAAAATCTGTGGCATCCATTGACGAATCTTTTCAACTTGTTCCGTTATCCCTTCGAGCCGTTGGATGATAAGCTCACCTAATGCTTTACCTTCACGTTCACGTACAGTAATAAATTCATCAATTGTCGAATCTAATATTGCTAAAAGTTCTTGCGATATGGTATCTAAATTTTGCTCTTTAGCTGATAATACACCTGGCCAACGTAAAACATCGATAGGATTGACTTCGCCGGATTTGTGCTCTGACTGAATCCAATTAGCTGCATTTAAAATTTGTTTAGCTAGATCTTGGTTTAAAGATAATTCTTGATGTTGAGCAGCAGGATCCAATTCAAAACGCAAATGGCATTCAATTTTACCCCGCGTTAAACGATGACGAAGCCGTTCACGAATAATAGGCTCAAGTGAGCGAAACTGTTCAGGCAAACGAATGTAAGTTTCTAAATAACGTTGGTTGACCGAACGAAGCTCCCAAGAAGCGGTCCCCCATGGTTGATTTACTTCTTTTCTGGCATAAGCGGTCATACTGGAAATCATAATGGCTTCCTAAATTTAGTAAAAAACTTGCTGGGCATTGTATCACAAATTCTGTATAATGCGCTCTTAGCTTAGGCTAAACATCAACCTTTTTCTTGTTGATGTCCTCCTAAATGGTAAATTCAAATAATTTTTTAAATATAACTGCTGGAGAAATGCATGCGCCCGTCAGGTCGATCTGCGGAACAAGTCCGCCCTATCAAAATTACCCGTCATTACACTAAGCATGCAGAAGGTTCTGTATTAGTAGAGTTCGGTGAAACAAAAGTACTGTGTAATGCAACTGTCGATGAAAGCGTACCCCGTTTTTTAAAAGGTCAAAATCAAGGTTGGGTCACGGCTGAATATGGTATGTTGCCTCGTGCGACTAATTCAAGAACGCAACGGGAAGCGGCAAAAGGTAAACAAACAGGTCGCACAATGGAAATTCAACGATTAATTGCTCGTTCATTAAGAGCAATGATAGATCTTAAACTTTTAGGCGAATATACCATTACCTTAGACTGCGATGTCATTCAAGCTGACGGTGGTACAAGAACAGCTTCAATTACTGGCGCGTGTGTAGCGCTAAATGATGCGATAAATAAAATGATTGCCGAAGGTAAAGTTAAACAAAATCCGATTAAATCATTGGTCGCAGCGGTGTCTGTCGGTATTGTCGATGGTCAACCTGTATGTGATTTAGAATATATTGAAGATTCTAATGCTGAAACTGATATGAATGTAGTAATGACTGATGACGGACGAATTATTGAAGTTCAAGGAACTGCCGAAGGTGAACCTTTTAGTCATGACGAATTATTAAAATTATTAGAATTAGCCAAAAATGGCATTGCAACAATTATTGATGCACAAAGACAGGCCTTAAAAGATTAATTGGAGAGGATCGATGAAATCATACAAAAGTGAATTTATTGAATTTGCTTTAAATCGGCAAGCATTGAAATTTGGCGAATTCACCTTAAAATCAGGTCGAAAAAGTCCTTATTTTTTTAATGCGGGTTTGTTTAACACCGGTAAAGATTTAGCGCTTTTAGGTCGCTTTTACGCTGCGGCTTTATTAGATGCCAAGCTCGAATATGACGTAATTTTTGGTCCTGCTTATAAGGGGATTCCGATTGTATCATCAACTGTCGTTGCATTATCTGAACATCACAACGTTGATGTTCCTTACTGCTTTAATCGTAAAGAGGCAAAAGATCATGGTGAAGGAGGCAATTTAGTCGGCAGTTCGATTTATGAGCAACGTGTTATGCTGGTTGACGATGTTATTACTGCCGGAACCGCAATACGTGAATCGATGCAAATATTGGAAGATAATAAATCAAAATTAGCTGGCGTATTAATTTGCTTAGACCGACAAGAAAAAGGTCGTGCCGATCTTTCTGCAATTCAAGAAATTAAACAAACTTATCATTGCGAAGTGATTTCAATTATTACACTTGATGATTTGATCCAATATCTTTATCAAGATCCAACCAGACAAGATCAAGTAAAACTAGTTGAAGCTTATCGTGAGCAATATGGTATAAACTAAAGTAAACTCTTACACAATCAGCTAATGAAATAAAAGCGTTGAAAAACGCTTTTACATCTTTTTACAATCCCATACATTTTTTAGACATTTAATCTGCTTTTTATCTATAATCTAGATTAGATTTATTTAGCCTTTTATTAGCAATTCAACAAGTATTTTTATAAACAAATAAACCTTAACTGTAGGATAATAAGATGAAAAAAACAATTTTATTTGCCATGTTACTCAATATTGGTATCGCCTTTAATAGTTATGCTGCTAACTCAGTTAATCAAGAATTGAATGTCAATAATACTTATCTTCAATTACAAGAATTAAAATATGGCAAAAATTTAATACCTGTGGGAAAAGTTGAAGCCAAAATTTCTGAAACTGTCGTATTAAAACCTGACACAGTACAATTTTCTGTAACTTTACTAACTGATGCCGCAACACCTAACGATGCCTCAGATCTCAATGTAAATATAATGAAACAATTTAAAGATGAATTATTGAAGTTGGGCTTAACTGAAGACAATTTAGAGACAATTGGTTATCAAAACAATGTGAGAGAGATAAATCAAGAAAATAGTCAAGAAAATTCAAAATATCAAGCAAATATGAATATTGTTATAAAGATTGATAATAACGATAGCTTTGTTGATCTCAATAAAATATTAGATAAATATAATATCAATGATATTCATCAAGTAAAAAGCGATAAAGTTAAAAATCTCTATGCTTTCAATATTCGCGAAACAGCCCAAACTTTAAATAACGCCAAAGATAATCTTTATAAAAAATATTCAACCATTACCGATGAATTAAAAAAACTTCAATTAACTGATTTCACCATAACCAATTCAGATACGGATAAAATATCACCGGAAAGAATTACGGTAAAACAATATTATGTTCAGCATAATCTTATGGTCAAAACAACTAAGCTTGACCTTATTGGTAAAATTATTGCTAAAGCTCAAGAATTAAAAATGGTTGTCAATGATGATACTTATTACACCGTTTCGAAAGAAGCCGTTCAAAAAGCAGTTGAAGAGCATGAAGCAATATTATTAGCTAAACTTAAAAATAAAGTTGAAAGACTACTGGCGAAACAATATCTGTTAGGTGCACCAATACAACTTGATATAAGCGGTGGAGAATTTGATTTGCATTCCGAATACAATCCATCTCAACGTTATGCGAAAAGATTGTATGCTGATGGAAATATGAGGGCTGATGTTAATATTTATGCTCCAACAGAGTATAAAATAAATCTTGTTTTATCAGGTACTTTTGAAACACTTAAACCTATACAATAAACTTTTAAGATAAACCTATCATCAATTGAACACGCTCTCCTTAGTTAGCTCTTTAATTAAATGGTAAATAGTCGGAGAGCGTTTAAACCCAAATATACTTACCATTTTATTTATAATTTAAAGTATTTATTGTACAAATAGTTTACTAAATCAATCATCTATTTTTTCAAGCTACTCTTTTAAAACTTCGATTCATTTAGAATGGCTCTGCACATAAAATTTAGCATTGTCATAATGGTAGATAATTGTTGAAAAATCGAATGGTTCTCCTGCCGATGTATAAAATATCTCTTCAACACATAACGCCGGATCGCCTGCTTGTAAGCCTAAGTATTCCGCTATTTCAGCGTCTAATTTTATCGCTTTGAAATACTTATCTGAAAAACCAATGCTAATTTTACAGATATCTTTCACATAACTAAATATTGAATGCTCAGCAATTTCTTTATTCAAATATGAAATCAGTTTTTTGCGATAATAAGATTGTTCAAATCCATATATTTCGCCGTCCACATATCGCAAACGCTTGATGTAATAAACGTGTTCATCATCACTACATCTTAGATTTTCTTTTACTTTTTTGTCTGGTTCAATAATATCTACATTAAATACTTGCGATGCACCAGGAAGATCGTTTAAATCTACACTAAAGCCGTGACTCTCTAGAAAATTGAGATATCCACTTTTTTTAGGCTGTCTGACAAAAATACCACTACCTTGTATTTGATAGATTACGCCATGGCGTTCAAGTTGATTTAAGGCTTTAATAATGGTTGTCCGACTGACTTGATATTGGTTAATTAACCCTTCAATATTGGGTAATTGGGTATCTTTTGGCAATTTTTGTTGATAAATTGTTCGTTTAATTTTTTCTGCAACATCCTGATATTTTAACATTTATTTCCCTTCTCTGTTTTTTAGATAGGCATATCCCATTTTATACAGGTTATTTTAATATTAAAGCAAACAAATTTAAAATTAGATCTAGATCACAAACAATAAAATTGGTAATTAACAATTTTCAATTTGTCGATAAGATAAGCTAACTGTATTTTTTATAAGGAACTTAAAACGATGTCGTCAAAGATCAGAGACTATAATAAGTTGGCTGTTGATATTTTGAATGAGTTAGGTGGTGAAGATAATATAGTCACTGTCGCTCGTTGTGCAACACGTCTACGCTTAGTGACACAAAAAACCCCCGAAAATGCTAAAGAAAATATTGCTAAATTCCCTGGCGTCATAACCGTTGTTGAAAAAGGTGGACAAATTCAGGTGGTGATTGGCACAAATGTCGATAAGGTCTACAATGCTTTTATACAATTAATTAAAACAGATAATAAAGTTGCAAGTTCCGAAAATAAAAATATATTAAATCTTATCATTGCAACTATGTCAGCCGTTTTTGCGCCTTTCGTTTATGTTTTAGCCGCATCGGGAATATTACAAGGGATTCTAATCTTAATTAAATTAGCCTTTCCTGATTTCGGAACGACAGGCACTTACCAAGTATTCAATTTCATTTCGTGGGCACCCTTCGCCTTTTTACCTATTTTTATTGCGATTACAGCATCACAACATTTTCGCTGTAATATTTATATCGCCGTGGCGTGTTGTGCAGCCTTGTTATCACCAACCTGGGCTGAATTAGCGGCGCTCATTAAATCAGGACAAGAAGTTAATTTATTTGGTTTGGCATTGTCTGAAACTACTTATACATCTACGGTTTTACCCCCTTTATTCTTAGTTTGGTTGTTATCGTATTTAGAACGATTTTTAGAGCCACGTTTACATACCATCATCAAACCACTCCTGATGCCTCTTATTTGCTTAGTCATTATGGTTCCGCTTACTTTGCTTGCAATCGGTCCGCTGACTGCAAATGCTGCACATTATATTGCTAATGGGTATAACTGGATTGTTAATCTTGCACCATCTGTGGCAGGTGGATTAATCGGTGCAGTCTGGCAAGTATTTGTTATTTTCGGTGTTCATTGGGGAATCACACCCGTTATCATTGAAAATATTAATCAATACGGTCAAGATTCATTCCAAGCTTTCCAAACAATTGCTGTTATTGGTCAAGTGGGCGCGGCGTTAGGATTCTATATCAAAACCAAAAATAAAGATATGAAAGGGGTCTCTTTATCCGCATTTGTTACCGGTATTTTTGGTATTACTGAACCGGCTATATATGGTGTTAACTTACGTTTTAAAAAACCATTCATTTATGGCTGTGCATGTGCAGCAATAGGCGGAATTGTTGCGGGATTTTTTACACCTTATTACTATACCTATGCCGCTTTGCCGGGTCCGTTAACTATAGTTAATGCGATTAACCCTGAACACCCAGGATCATTTATTGGCGTATTACTTGGTTCAGCAATTGCCCTGTTTGGACCTGTATTATTGATACAAATTTTAGGGACGGGTGAAACAAAATTATCCTCAAACGATTCAATCGAAGATGATACGCCAAATGTTTTACTTGATGAAATTCAAATCACCAGCCCAATGACAGGGAAAGCGCTGCCACTGAGTGAAGTCCCTGATCCTGCCTTCGCGCAAAAGTTAATGGGAGAAGGTATCGCAATTGAGCCAACGGATAATCACGTTTATGCCCCTGATGATGCGCAAATTACTGCAGTATTTGAGCGTTCAAAGCATGCAATTGGTTTGACCTTAAATAATGGTGTAGAACTATTAATCCATTGTGGTATCGATACAGTTAATTTAACAAATAACGAATTTAATTATCATGTATCATTAAATCAACAAGTTAAAAAAGGTGATTTGCTTATCAGTTTTGATCCAGACGCAATTATAAAAGCGGGTTATCCATTAATCACCCCAATTATTATTGTTAATAGTACGCAGTATCAGCAAATCACTTTAACCGATAAAACAGACGTTACAACTCAAGATATCGTATTTGACATTAAGCAATAACAAGGAACACAGATATGAAGCAAAAAAATTTTTTATGGGGTGGTGCATTAGCTGCCCACCAATTTGAAGGCGGTTGGAATGAGGGCGGTAAAGGCCCAAGTGTCGTCGATGTTATGACAGCAGGTGCACACGGTGTGCCAAGACAAATTACGCAAGATATTGAAGCAGGAAAATTTTACCCAAACCATACCGCAATTGATTTTTATCACCATTATAAAGAGGATATTAAACTATTTGCGGATCTAGGACTTAAATGTCTTCGTACTTCGATTGCTTGGACAAGAATTTTCCCTAAAGGCGATGAACTGCAACCTAATGAAGAGGGATTACAGTTTTACGACGCGGTATTTGATGAATTAATTGCCAACGGAATTGAACCGGTCATTACCCTATCCCATTTTGAAATTCCTTTGCATATTGCTCGTGAATATGGGGGATTCCGTAATCGTAAAACGGTTGAGTTTTTTGAACGATTTGCGATCACCTGCTTTGAGCGTTATAAAAACAAAGTTAAATACTGGATGACATTTAACGAAATTAACAATCAAATGGATACGAGTAATCCTATTTTCTTTTGGACTAATTCTGGTGTACAAGTCAAAGCAGGCGAAAATCCGCAAGAAATCCTTTACCAAGTTGCTCATTACGAACTCTTAGCCAGTGCTAAAGCCGTGATCGCGGGTAAAAAAATCAACCCAGATTTTCAAATTGGCTGTATGATTTCTCATGTACCAATCTATCCATACTCATGTAATCCTGAAGATATGATGGCTTCAGAAATTGCAATGCATCAACGATTCTTCTTCCCTGATGTTCATGTCCGAGGTTATTACCCTGCTTATGCATTAAAAGAGTTTGAGCGTGAAGGTTATAAACTTGATATTACGCAAGAAGATTTAGCATGTTTGAAACAAGGCACAGTTGATTACATTGGGTTTAGTTATTACATGTCTACTGTGGTTAAAGCCGATGTCAAAAATGATAACCGTGACAATATCGTCAATGGTGCTTTACCAAATGCGGTTGAAAATCCTTATATTAAAAGCAGTGACTGGGGATGGCCAATTGACCCTGAAGGCTTACGCTATACATTAAACCGTTTATATGATCGCTATCAATTGCCGTTATTTATTGTAGAAAATGGTTTCGGGGCAATTGACCAACTTGAAAATGGTCATCAAATACATGACCAACCTCGAATTGAATATCTCGGTGCACATATCAAAGCAATGTTAACAGCAATGGACTATGACGGGGTCGATGTTATTGGGTATACCGCATGGGGAATTATAGATGTTGTATCCTTTACTACTGGCGAAATGAAAAAACGTTATGGTGTGATCTATGTTGATCGTGATAACGAAGGTAATGGTAGCATGAAACGGTATAAGAAGGATTCCTTTGATTGGTATAAACAAGTCATTCAGACCAACGGTGAAAACTTAAAATAACGACTTAGTTAAGCCAAACTCATTTATGGGGATTTTATGATATTTCAATCATCCCCATAAATTCAGCTTAACACCTTAGTGCTTTAAACAGCTAAAAAGGGAAGATTAACTGTTTGTCTAATTGTGGATCAATAAGGGTAACATGAAAGCCAATTAACCTAACCCCCCTATCATTTCGTCGTTCTTGCCAAACTTTGTACGCTTGTTCAATCAAATCTTGTTTATCCAACTTTGCCCAGACATGTTCTTGTGTCGTGAGTTGAAAATCATCAAATTTAAATTTTACCCCTTGTCGGGCAATCGATAAATCTGTTCTGACTTTACTTAATCGTTTTTCTAACTCATCATAAAGTGGATCGAGTTGCAGTAAACAGTCATCCCAAGTATGAATATCATCAACCAAAGTACGTTCAACACCCACTGATTTACGTTGCCGGTCATTACAGACTTCACGCTCATCAATGCCTTGACATCTTTCATAAAGCACTCGTCCAAACTTACCAAATTGATTAAGTAATTTGGTTAAATCATACTTCACCACATCTCGACAAGTAAATAACCCTAGTTCAGCCAGTTTTTTTTCGGTGACTTTCCCCACCCCCGGAATCTTTTTAAGAGGGAGTTGCTGTATGAACGAATCAACTTCGTCAGGTGTAATCACATATTGACCGTTAGGCTTGTTCATATCTGAAGCAATTTTAGCTAAAAATTTAAGTGGCGCAACACCAGCTGACGCAGTTAAACCCAGTTCATTAAATATAGCTTGGCGAATGTCTTTGGCAATTAATGTTGCCGAACCATGGCAAAGTTGACAATCAGTCACATCTAAATAAGCTTCATCAAGTGATAAGGCCTCGATTGCTTGGGTATAACGCTGAAAAATTTGATGAATCTGGTTTGAAACTTCTTTATAAACAGCATGTCTACCCGGAATAACTTTAAGATTTGGACACAGTTTTACCGCTTGTGCCATTGACATAGCACTATGAATACCAAATTGTCGAGCAAGATAATTGGCTGTTGCAACAACACCTCTTTTTCGTGGGTCACCCCCAACAGCAATGGGGATATTACGGTATCGAGGGTTGTCCCGCATCTCAACTGCCGCATAAAAACAATCCATGTCAACATGAATGATTTTTCGCATAATCTGAATGATAGCATCTAAAATATAACTGTATAAATATACAATATCATACCTTAAATGCTTGTGCAATCAGGATATCAATTACTTAACCAATTTATCAAAATCCACTAAACCTTTTTTATCATAGGGATCGCCAATCCAACGTATTGATGGTTTAAAGTTAGGATTAACTAAACTTTTTTCAGGCTGATATAAATTGTAACGTAAGCCTGCTAAATCAGACCAAGTATGAATTAAATCTTGTGAGCTAAATTTGCGATCAACGTAAGCTTGATAATCATTAGGATGTGTTTTCAACCAACTTGGTGATTGCCAAAGTATAAAGGGAATGGTATACATCGGTTTGGTTGGTGCTTTTTCATTTCGTCCTAAGACATCATACGGTGGTGTTTGATAAACCTCTTCACCATGATCGGAAAAATACAACATAAAACCGTTATCATGGTTCTGTTTAAAAGTATTAAACAATGTCGTTATTACATAATCATTATAGCTAATTGCATTATCATAGCTGTTGTAGACTTTGGCGTTATCATCGTCAATATTGAATGGAATGCCTGTCTTATCTTGAAAAACATTATATTCACTACTTTTCGGATAACGAAATTCATATTTCATATGCGTACCAAGTAAATGAATAACGATAAATTTCTTTTTAGCGGGATCGGTTAACACCTCTTTAAAAGGCTGAATCACAGCATCATCATATTGTCTGGCACTTTGGTTACGATCGTTATTCATATAATATTGTTTATCTGTTTGCTTAGAAAACATGGTTAACATCGTATTTCGTTTAGTCATTGTTTGTTGATTGGTAATCCAAAATGTTTTATACCCTGCTTGTTTCATAAGATGAATGAGTGAAGGTTGTGTTAAGTATAAATCAGGATGCCGCTCATCGGCGAAAGTCAGGGCTTGTTCTAAAATTTCGATCGTATATGGTCTGGATGAGACAACATCGTTGAAAACCAATAAATTTGGATTTTCTTTTTTAAATTGTTCAATCATCGGGGTGGTATTTCGGTTATAACCATAAATCCCCATTCTTGTACGGGTAGTCGATTCCCCAATGATTAAGACTAATGTTCTTGGTGTCTCTCCATTACTATCTGTTAAATTTTCTAATGAAGGCAAAGATTGCAAATTATTCAAAATATTTTCCATATTAGAAAGTTGTGAACGGTATGCAATATAGCTGCTCATTAATTGCCAAGGTACCGTCGTTTCCATACGGCTTAATAAATGTGCTCCCGCTTTCTCAAAGGAGGTTTTTTTTACCATTACACTGATTACTAGTGGCATCAAAGCATAAATAGCAATCAATAGTGAAACCATCCACTTAGTTTTATTTTGGACATAAACCGGTTTGACTTGTTTCCAAAGAAATAGCGCCACTAAAATATAGACGACTAATACGGCAATCAATTTAAAACTCAAGTATTGCTGAATATATTCATTAGATTCATTGAAATTTGATTCAGCCATTATAAAAAAAACACTTTGTGAAAACTCCTGCCGATAAATCACAAAATACGCTAACGAAATTAAAGACAATCCGCCAACTATAATCCCATAAATGGCTGCAATTTTACGAGTATAATTAGGAAAAAATAACACCGGTATGAGCCAAATTAAGCTATAAATAATAGAATCTCTTAACCCAATAAAATTAGAGTGTCCCGACAGAGAAATATAGAGTTGCAAAGCGGATGAAAAATAGGTAAAAAATAATATAATCAAAAATAACGAGGAAAAACTAAATTTCTGATCTTCTTTCAAATTTTGCATAAATATCAATAACGAATCATGATGAATAAGTTTTTATAAGATACATTGGGTAGATTAATAAAACCTTAAGCACTCACATTCGATATTGAAACTAACAAAAGCCAACGGTAATCATTAATGCTATGAAAGCAATATGAAGCATATTTTCAATGAATATACTGCTTAGCTAAAGATTAATTTTAGCGGATTAAATCGACTTCAAGCCTAATAGCTGAGCAACATGTTGATGTTCTGAACAGGTTAACTTTTTGGGTGAATGATTAAAAATAATCTGTCCTTCATCGACAACTAAACATCGCGAAAAATAATACAATGATTCATCCAGATAATGGGACACCATCATTAATGTTAATTCAAATTCTTCACAGATTTGGTTAACTAATTCAAGCATTTCAAAACGTAATGATTGATCCAGCGCTGAAAAAGGCTCATCTAAAAGTAAAATCGGACGATGTTGAATTAGACACCGCGCTAAAGCAACCCGTTGACGTTGACCACCCGATAATTGTTCAGGGTAACGTTGATTAAATCCTGTTAATCCAACTTTTTCTAAAATATCATCAATAATTTGCATTTGTGAAATATTCAGCTTTAAAGAAGGTTTTAATCCTAAAGCGATATTGTCTTGAACCGTTAAATGGTCAAACAAATTATTATGTTGAAACAACATAGATACTGGGCGTTTTCCGGGAGTGACATTCGTCATATCTTGATCATCGAGTATTATTTTTCCTGAATCAGGTGAAATAAAACCGGCGATTAAACTCAATAATGAACTTTTACCCGCACCACTTGGCCCAACAATGACGACCCGTTCTTTTGCGGCAATACCAAAATTAAAAAACATTTTAAAATTATCATAATGATAATTAATATGATTGAGTGTGATCATCATCCACCAAAACCAATAAACTAAAAGAGATAATTAATAATATTGCCGCTGTGACACTACCATCTTGATAATGATAATGTGATAGCTGCTCATAGAGGTAATAAGGCAATGTGATGACTGACTGCCCACCAAATAGTGCGATAATGCCAAAATCCCCTAAAGATAAGATAGCCGAAAAAACAAAACTTTTTAACATTAATTTGTTTAACGCTTTATATTCAATCAAATAAAAATGGTTAACCCCGTCAATGCAAAGGGATTGGCTTAATAGCCAATAACGCTTAGTGACATCGAACATGGGGGTAGCCAGACTTTTAATGACAAAAGGTAATGCCATTAAAGCATTACACAATATTAATAAAATGCAGATAAACCAAGTATTACCTGCATACTGATAAAATAATATAAACAGTCCTGACGCTAAAATCATGCTGGGAATCGCTAAAATTAACGAACTGGCTAACATTAATCGATTACTCCACGTTACCTTTTGATAAATGAGCAATCGACTATTTGTCCAAAGAATAAATAGTGCCATTAACAGGGTTACGATGGCTGACCCCAATGCAATGAAAAGTGAAAACAGTGTTGCATGTTGAAAGGTTGGCGTAAACAGTGACAAACGGAAAAAATAAACACCATCAATCACGATATTTATCAAAGGAAGTAAAATAAATAATCCCCCCATAATAATCACGATTGAACTTAGCAAGGCAGCCAAGCCAGAAACAGGAAAACGGTAGTTTTGCTTTATAAAGCGCATTGTGACTTGTTTATTATTATTAAACTTTTGCATTATTCCCATAAAACCTACACAACAAAGCAATTGCAATAACGAAAGCAAAACCGCTTGAATAAAATCAAAATCACGAATGGATTGATAAATTGCTACTTCAATGGTGGTATATTTGGGGCCACCGCCTAAAGCCAATACAATCGCAAAACTTGAAAAACAGAGCATAAATATCAGCGAAGCCATAGGCAATATTTGCCGACGAAGATGTGGCCATTCAACCAATCGAAAAAAAGTGTAACCAGAAAAATTCAATTGAGCGGCTAGCTGTTTCTGTTCAACAGGCACACTCATCAGCGTTCGGTAAAATAGACAACAAGCATAAGGAAAATTCAAAAATACGTGTGCTAATAAAATTCCTTGTAATCCATAAATTGACCATGAAAATGGCAAGCCGATATATCCAACAAAGATTGACAGTAATCCCTGTTGCCCATAAACGGATAAAAGCCCTGTCACAACAACTAGTGCAGGTAAAATAAACGTCACCGGCATTATTCGCAACAATAGACCTTTACCCCAAAACTCAACCATGGATAAAGCTTTTGCCATTAATATAGCCAAGAAAATAGAAAGACATGTTGATAGTGTGGCTTGATAAACAGTTATCCACAAAATATGTAATAAATAGCTGTCAATATAACTGTTTATCTCACCTGAAGTTATTGCGTAATAACCAATGGATAATAATGCACTACCCAGTACAACCATTATGCTACTGGCGGCAAGAATACCCGGTATTAACGTTCTAAAATTCAACATGTTAATGTCTATAATTACTTACTGATCGCTGATTGCCACTCACGAATCCAAGCTTTTTGTCCTTTTTCAACTTGCTCAGATCCAAATTCTAACGCCTTAGTGACAGGCTTTATTTGCTGATAAGCCTCAGGTAATGTCGTTTGAATGATCGGGTACATCACATTCTTTTCAGCAATCTGACGTTGTACTTCAGGTCTGAGTAAATACTCTAAAAACTGACGTGCTAACTCGGGTTGCTGACTGTATTTGATTATACCTGCTACTTCAACCTGACGGTAATGTCCTTCATCAAAAATGGCTGCCTCATAGCGAGGATCATTTTTCATAATATGAGCAATCGGCGATGTACTGTAGCTTAAAACAAAATCAGCTTCGCCTTTCAAAAACATACCATAAGATTCACTCCAGCCTTTGGTGACGGTTACCGTATTTTTAGCGATCTTTTTCCATACATTGGTAGCATCATCGCCATAGATATTTTTGATCCAAAACAGTAGACCTAGTCCTGGCGTACTGGTTCTTGGGTCTTGATAAATAATTCGCCAATTGCCTTTATTATCAGCAAGTTGTTGCATACTATGGGGAGGATTTTTGATTTTATCTTTGTTATAAATAAAAGCAAAATAACCAAAATCATAAGGAAGAAAATCATTATCCCACCAATCAGTGTTAAGATTATCAGGTTTAATGATTTGATGAGGAATAACAATATTGGCTAACTTAGCTTGCTGTAAAATGTTATTGTCTAAGCCTAAAATAACATCGGCATTGGTCTTTTTCCCTTCGAGCCGAATCCGATTTAAAATAGATACACCATCCCCTAACGAAATGATATCCAACTGACAATCACACTCCGCTTCAAAACCTTGCTTAATGGCCTCACCTGGGCCCCACTCAGACATAAAAGAATTGTAACTATAAACGGTTAAAGTTGGCTTAGCATTGGCGGTATCAATCAAGAAAAAAGCTGAAAAAACAAAAAACAAAAGAAGATTCTTACGAAACATTTTGCCTCCAAAATAGTAAATAAAAGACAAAAGGTTTGAGCAGACACAATAACTCAAATCCCTCCGCTGGCATGATCCAGTTCAGGTTCGACGGGTTATGTTAACCAACATTCTCAGCCATTTGGGCACCCCGTTGAGAACGATAAATAGTTTAGTGTTTACCTCATTAATTGTAAACAGTTGTAATTGCGATAGCATGAATAATAACAAGCAAGTTTAATCACTGTTTAACGGATTGAGTATTCAAGAAATTCAAATAAAAATAAGTTATTAATAAAAAAAATAGTAGATGTTACTCAATTGCTTTGTATATAATAAAAACGTCAGTTATCTGATTTTTATTAAAGGATTAATTATGTCTCAATCTTTCAAGAGCCCTCGCTGGATGCGTGATTTAAATCGCTATCTAAATTCAAAACCTCAATTCGTTTTATCCGGAAACATTCATGATCGACAACAATCGAAAATTGATACTGAAACCATCATTTCCGAAACATTAGTCTTGTCGATTTATCGAATATTAAAAAATGCAAAATTTAATCACGTCTTATTGTGGAATTCAGATGTTGGATTCGAAGAAATTCAAACACCAGACTTACCCGCAATTAAAAGCGATACGTTGTTTAAACGCCTAAGATTAAATGCTGTTCCCAAAAAAGATTCCGCAAAAATAAATCATTTAAGTAACACGTTAGATCAACTAGTCAGCTATGATCAACAGCCTGTTGCGTTGATAATTGATTATGAATCACATTTGTCTAAAAATCGTCATAATATGAGTTTTAGTGAGCATCAACTTTTTGCGCGTTCTTTAGCACTTTCACAACTTGAATACCCAAAACCTAAAGGTTCAAACGATCGGTTATTTATAAATACCATTATTTGGCTAGTTGAAAAAGAAAGTAATTTACCCGATTGGTTACTCATTAATAACCCTAAGATTCGTCATATTCCTGTGACAGCATCCAGTTAAGCAATCCGTAAAAATATAAATGATGAATAACTAGAGTAGCTCGTTTTTTAAAAGATCATCGCACAAAGCCGGTTTACTTAAGAGGTCATAATGAATTCAAAATAGATTGATATTGATTTAATATAGATAAATTAAAAACCAATAAGAGTTTTCGGGCTTTTTTTGAATTGTATATTTAACAAAATAATAGATGCCATTTGCTAACCCAAATCGGGCTAAAATGCGTGTTTTCTATCGACTGTATTAAAATTAATCTTTATAAATAATCATTGTCATTCTACAATTCAATATAAATAAAAATGATAAAAATAACATCAACATTGAGTTGAATATAAGGAATACAAAATGGAGTTAGAGCGTCACTGTGGTCATTGCCAAACTGAACGATTCGATAATGAAATGCTAAGTAACCAAATGATCGATGATAAAACATATCATTATGACCTATTATCCGTTTCATTCAAAAATTCTATTGATACAAAACCATTAAAAAAATTTCAATTGATTAGTGAAACTATGCCTATTAAAGAGCATAAATCTAAACTAGGGTTATGGCAATTATCTATACGCGCCAATAATGTTCGCTTACGTGCATCAAATTTACAAATCAAATTGGATGAAAACCGACTAAAAACACTTCAATTAGCCTGTTCTAAAAACCAATTAATGGCAATGTGGACTAAACGCTCATCTTTCTTTCCTGATGCCAATAATCTTGGATTATTATCATTAATGGAACGTAACAATATTAGTGAAGATGATCTAATCATTTTACTCAGTGCACAAGAAGATCAATTTAAAACGGCAAATAACGTCATCAATGAATGTAAACAATTAGCCAATGATTATGATATTGATATATTAAGCGATGAAGAGTTAGCAAATTATTTTAAGCAACCTAGATTAAGACTATATCAACTATTGGATGAGCGAATAGAAGGATTTGCCGAACTGGGTCATGAAGAGCTCGATCAGTGGACACAGCAGTATCGTTTTGAAAAACGTATACCATTTTGTCGGCTCTTGGTTTTATTGAGCATTCCTAATGAACATTGGATTAAACCGCCGTTAAAAAAATACTCATCTCGAATTATCGATTTCTTTCATAAAAAAGTATCAATGAGTATCTTGCAAGGCCCGTTAGTTAGGATGAACCTAGGTCGTTTTACACCACGTATTGATCTTAACTTATTAGGAACCGCATCTTTACCGTCAAATAAACTACTTGATCATATTCTTGCTCGACAACCTCGTCAGCAACAAATCGATATTAAAGCCGTATTCGAAACGAATGAACTTCTTGAAATTAAATTACGCAACTTATTTCGGACAACCACTATTTATCAACGGGATACGGGCATTGACAGTCTTTATATGGGCTTTCCTTTTTTAGTTTATCAAGAAACCAGTGGCAATCGGTTACCCAGAATAGCACCGTTATTACTTTGGCCCATAAAAATGAATGACGATATGGCATCAATGAAACGACTTACACTCGCCTTTGATCGTCAACGAGAAGAAATAAGAATTAATCCCGCACTTAAAGGGATTTTGGGCAAAACACTTTTTAATCAATGGAAACATGTTTTTGATGACTTATTATTACGTTCAACGTTAAATAGCCTTGAGGTTATGAATGAATTAAAGTCGTTAGGACAAATTTTGTCGAGTCAAATCGATGATTTACCAACATCCTTTGAACCAGAAAAAGGTAAAATCTACTTTGCTTGTTCCGCTGTGTTATTTGATGCCAACTTTATAGGACAATCAATTGGTGAAGAACTTAGTCAATTAAAAAAACTCGACTACGACAACACAGCACTTGAAACCGCACTAAAACTGAAATCCAATTCTCAAATCGATGAGCAAATTGAAAAACCAGACGTACAAAATTGTTTTTTTTCGGTTGCCAGTGACCCAAGCCAAGAAAACGCTGTTTTACAAGCACGGTTAGCCCCCGGTTTGTTAATTGAAGGCCCTCCAGGAACCGGAAAAAGTCAAACCATTGTTAATATGGTTGGCGACGCAATTGGACGCCATAAAACGGTACTGATTGTTTGTCAAAAAAAAGCGGCCCTTGAAGTTGTTCATAAGCGTTTAACTGCCGAAGGCCTTGATACGCGCAGTATAATGATTAACGATATTAATGCTGATCGATCCAAATTGATCAATAGTATTCGTCAACAGCTTGATTTGCTGGACAAAAACCTGCCTTCAGATGACTACATTAAAGCGCGTATCAAACTGGCAAAAACAGTAACAAAACTGGAAGCACAGCTCGATCAATATGATGAGGCATTATATACTCAACAGACCCACTTTGGTTTAAGTTATCGGGAGTTAATCGCTGATTTAATCAAGATTGCCAACAATCCACCCAAATTAACCGTACCGGAATTAGGCAAAATATTTCAGAATCTTGATGTCAAACAACTATCAATGATTAAAGATCAGTGTTCACCCTTACTTTCACTGTGGTTACCGGCAAAATTTGAACATAGTCCATTATCAGAATTAACAGAATTTTCAAATGATCCAATTACGATAAATTTATTTAATCAATCACTGACTCAATTTATTCAAGTTGAGCACGTTAGAACAGCAAATCTTGATAACCAACCTATCCAATTTGATGTTGATGATCCCCTCCCTCATCAACAGTGGCTTAAAAAAGAGAGTGAAGCTTTTTTAAATATCACGGAAAATCTTCGGGAGCGGCTATTAAAATGGTTACCCTTGTTCAAAATTCAAAATATCCAAACAGGTAATTTAGAAGGTGATAGACTCATCAATGGGTTAAAATTTTTGCAAAATCAGCTATCTTATTTAAACTCAGAGGCTTGGAGCCACCTGTCTCAAAAATTTTGTTATTTAGAGCCAAAGATACTAGAAGATTTACTGAGTAAAGCAAGAAAACTCATTACCCCTAATGCTTGGTACAAAAGCCTGAGTTTGCAACGCTATTTAGCAAAAAAAGGACTTTTTAACTTTTTAGCTATGCACGGTGAGGAAGCAAACATTAACCGCATTCCAATGCTTTATGAGTCGCTATTATTAGAGTCTGAATATCGGCCAATTCGCAAAACGTTACTGAGTATCTTTGTTGATTTGCAATTACCTCAACACAATTTAACGCTTAATCTTGATACCACTCAATACTTGATCGAGGAAACATTATCGGAACTTGAAGAAGTCAAAGCATGGGCTGATAAAATTCACCAAGCACCTTATAGTCAGTATGTGGAGCAATCATTATTGAAAAGTAGCGACGCTTTTCAAGATTTAATTAATGAATACGAAGCGGCCTTTGTTCGTTATCAATATCGTCAAGATTCAGAACAACATTTATCCTTGCTCAATCAATTTTTAAATGAAAACCTGTATCAAAACTGTTTACGGGCGATTGTTAAAAATCAACCAACACCTTCAACTATTGACGCTATTTACCATGTTTTACCTTCATTAAAAGCGTATCAATCATTTCGTAAAGAAGCGATTCAATTATCTGAAACTGCACTTGAAGTATTGGCAAAACTAAGACCTTTTGAATCCGAACTAGCCTTATTAAGCCCAGAAAATCAACAATATCAATTCAGACAACTATTGGATTATGAAGCTAAAACGATTTGGAAATTGTACATCGAACAAGAAAACCCGATATTACTGATTGATCAGCAAGTTATCAATCAAACCATTGAACAGCTAAAATCTAAAGATGAACAGCTGCATCAACTGAATAAACAGTTACTACTTAATAATATAAAATGTAATCAGATAGCTGATCCCAAAAGGTGGGAAGGAATAACAAGGCTAACAGGTCAACGCGCCAAACGATTACGTGAATTCATCGAGCAAGGTATACCGCTTGGATTAATGTTCTTAAGACCAATTTGGTTAATGAATCCCGACACCGCTAGTCGTTTATTGCCATTGAAAGCGGGATTATTTGATTTGGTCATCTATGACGAAGCCTCACAAATGCCCATTGAATACGCTATACCTACTCTTTATCGGGGCAAAATTGCCATAGTCAGTGGTGATGATAAACAGATGCCACCCACTACATTTTTTGGTGTACAAACAGACGCTGACATAGACGAAGAGGCTGATGATGATACTATTCAAGCACTATCAGAAGAAGTTAACGAAAATCCTCTACTCAATCGTTGGAATTTAAAAGAAATTATGGATTGTCCGGATTTATTACAACTTTCTCGCACTGTGTTGCCAACAACTTATTTACAAATTCATTACCGTTCCGCTTATCGTGAGCTGATTAACTATTCCAATACCGCTTTTTACCATAGCCAACTAAACGTACCTGTCAGACATTCAGCTAATATCATTAAGCAAATCAAACCACTTGAATATATTTGGGTAAATGGCCTATATGAAGATCAACGCAATTATAGTGAAGCAATAAAAGTTGTTGAAATGGTCGATAACATTTGGAAAAAAGATGCGACTCATCGTCCATCCATAGGCGTTGTAACCTTTAACAAAAAGCAGGCAGATCTGATTGAAAAATGTTTTTATGAAAAAGCCAATTTAGATAAAAAATTTTCAGACATTTTTGAACAAGAAAATCAACGATTCGATCAGGGTGAAGATGTATCAATTTTTATCAAAAATGTTGAAAATGTGCAGGGCGATGAACGTGATGTTATCATCTTTTCAACGACATTTGGTCGTAATAAACAAGGTATTTTCAGGCGAAATTTTGGCATACTAGGGCAACAAGGTGGCGAAAGGCGCTTAAATGTAGCAATCACCCGAGCTCGCCAAAAAGTCATTTTGATCTCATCAATGCCTATTGAAGATGTTTCTGATGCGCTAGCCAATAAACGTGCTCCAACATCCCCTCGTGATTACCTACAATACTATTTAGCTTATTCTAAAGCATTATCTGAAGGTAATTTTACTTTTGCTGAATTATTACTTAACCTGATCGAACATGCACATAAGCAATCTGATTTGCCAATACCAACGCAACACGATGACGGACTGCTTGACGATGTAGAAACTTTTATTCGTTCGCTCAATTTATCCTATAGCCGCCACTCAGGCAGTGGCGTATTTACATTAGATTTTACGATTGAAGATCCGAGCACTAAACTTTATTGTATCGGCATTGAGTGCGATGCGCCAATTCACCCGTTATTATCCAATGCACGATATAGAAACATTTGGCGACAATCGGTATTATCTAGAACCATTCCGCATATATTTCGCCTATCATCACGTAACTGGTATGAAAATAATGATCATGAAAAGCAACGACTACAACATTATATTGAAAATATATTGGGAACAAAGATCAAGCACACAATCAACGACTAGAATGTCAATCAAATTTTGACAATGTTTATCACCTAATTGACCGATTAACATCCGTCATTTTTTTCAATCATGCTTTTGATTGAAAAATCCCCTAACAGGAAATCAAAACCCTGTTAAACTAAAGTAAACGACATCATCTGAGCCGTGACAAGTGTTTACTTTATCGGTATTATATTGGGCATTTATGATAATTGATTAGGTTTAGTGTGAATATTCAACAATTACTAACTCAACGTGTTTCGCAAGCAATGATAATGGCCGGTGCGGATAATAACTGTGATGCCTTAATTAAACAATCAGCTAAAGTACAATTTGGTGATTATCAAGCTAATGGCATCATGGCAACCGCCAAAAAGCTAGGTATGCCACCAAGAGCGTTGGCGGAAAAGGTTTTACAACATCTAGATATTGATGACATTGCCGAAAAAGTCGAAATTGCTGGCCCCGGTTTTATTAACATCTTTTTAAAAAATAGTTGGATTGCTCAACAAAATGAAGTTGCATTGAGTAGTGATAAACTGAATATTACCTTACCTGCAAAAGCACAAACGATTGTTGTAGACTACTCAGCACCGAATGTTGCCAAAGAGATGCATGTTGGTCATTTACGTTCAACAATCATCGGGGATGCCACTGTACGAGTTTTAACTTTTCTTGGTCATAATGTTATCCGTGCTAACCATGTCGGTGACTGGGGAACACAATTTGGGATGCTCATTGCTTATCTGGAAAAAATGCAAAATGAACATGCAAATGATATGCAACTATCCGATCTGGAATCGTTTTATCGAGCAGCCAAAAAACATTACGATGAAGACGAAGTTTTTGCTGAAAAAGCACGTAATTATGTTGTAAAACTGCAAGGTGGTGATGAATATTGTCGTGAAATGTGGCGAAAATTGGTCGATATTACCATGACGCAAAATATTGCGACTTACAAACGTTTAAATGTCACACTTTCCGTTGAAGACACCATGGGCGAAAGCATTTATAACAAAATGTTACCCGGCATTGTGGCAGATTTAAAACATAAAAAATTAGCGGTAGAAAGCGAAGGGGCAATCGTTGTATTTTTAGATGAATACAAAAATAAAGAAGGCGAACCAATGGGCGTGATTATTCAAAAACGCGACGGCGGTTACCTTTATGCAACAACCGATATCGCCTGTGCCAAATATCGTTATGAAACACTACATGCCGATCGCATACTTTATTATACCGACTCACGTCAGCATCAGCATTTAGAACAAGTTTGGACAATTGTACATAAAGCCAAATATGTGCCTGATTCTTTAAAACTCGAACACCATATGTTTGGTATGATGTTAGGAAAAGACGGTAAACCGTTTAAAACACGATCAGGTGATACGGTTAAATTAAATGATCTTTTGGATGAAGCGACCGAACGGGCAAAAGTCTTAATTCAAAGTAAAAATCCAGAACTCACTGAACAAGAGTTAGCCCAAGTCGTCGATGCCGTTGCAATTGGTGCGGTTAAATACGCTGATCTTTCTAAAAATCGTACCACTGATTATGTTTTTGATTGGGACAATATGCTCTCTTTTGAAGGTAACACGGCACCCTACTTACAATATGCTTATACTCGTGTGTTATCGGTATTTAAAAAATCCAATATTTCAGAAGATGACTTATCGGGAAGTATTATTTTAGAAACAGAAAAAGAACGCGCATTAGCCACTCGACTAATTCAATTTGATGAAACTATTTCAGTGTTAGCAAATGAAGGAACGCCTCACGTGCTTTGTGCTTATCTTTATGACATTGCAACGCTTTTTTCAAGTTTTTACGAAAACTGCCCTATTTTAACAGCTGAAAATGAAAACCTAAAATTAAGTCGCTTAAAACTGGCTTCTTTGACAGCTAAAACACTGAAAGTAGGATTAGATATGTTAGGCATAAAAACCGTTGAAAAAATGTAATTTCAACAGAATAGATGCCTGATGTTATAACGCCATTCATCACTTTATTAAATCGGTTGTCAACAAAAGTTTTGGCAACCGATTGACCTGATTAAACTGCTCCAAACTTTATCGCATCCGCGTTATTAATATAATATTTCTTGACCAATTTTCTTTCTCACACAATTTGGTTAATCGCTTGTTCGGTTTAATCTTATAACACAGGTTTCACAATACAAATTTCGAGTTTTTCGCAATGCTCTTTAGCAAATGCGGCGAATTCAATAAAATGTGGTGTATGATTGTGCAAATCAATTGCTTGTTTCGAAGCCCATGTTTCAATGACGACATAAACATCGGGATCATCGATGCTTTGATTAAGTTCATAACGAATACATCCCGCTTCTTTACGGCTTGCTTCAACAAGTTTTTTAAAAAGCGTTTGAAAAGCGGCATGATTTTCTGACTTGATTTTTAGCGTAGCAACAATATTTAACTGGCTCATAATAACCTCTTATCTTAGGCAAACTTTATCAACTTTATACTAACATAGGTTGTTTTAACATCAATAAAAAAGCATTATGGAAAATCTCATTTTTTTGACAATCGCTTATTGATAAAAATTAATCCGTTATCCTAATCATGTTACCCAAAATAAAACCAAAATTGTTAATGACCATCAAATGATGACAAGAAAATCTAAAAAATAATACTTTAACCATATCATTTATTTGCATATTTTCACTGTTATAACGCTTGATCTTAATCAAGATAGGTTTAGAATTTCTGCTACTAAATAACCTGCTAGAGTCTTTAAACTATGAAGCCATGTGAATCAACAATCCAGATTTTAAACATTGTTGGTTCTATTTTTAATCCTCCTTTATGGAGGATTTTTTTTAGCTGTTATTTTTGAATTTTTAAACCAACTTTAGGTAATTTATTTGTAGAGGCATATTATGACAGACAACAAAAAGATGTTATTAACCAGTCGAGATCAAAGTTTAAAAGCATTTTTAATGAACAAAATCAAGCAAAATGGCGGATGGGTTAATGCACATATGCACGCTGATCGTGCTTTTACAATTACCGTTGACAGTTTTGATGTCTACCAAAAACAGACATTGATTGAAAAATGGGATACGTTAGACAAAGTCAAAGCTGCCATGAGCGAAGAAGACTATTATCGTCATTTTAGTATGGCTGTTGAACGAATGATTGAACAAGGTGTCAGTGCCATGGGATCATTTGTGGATATTGACCCTATTGCTGAAGAACGTGCAATCAAAGGCGCATTACGGGCAAGAGAAACCTATAAAAACGATATCACCATTAAACTGGTGAATCAGACCTTAAAAGGCGTGATTGATAAAGAGGCTCGCTATTGGTTTGACAAAGGTGCTGATCTTGTCGATATTATTGGTGGCTTACCTCGCCGTGATGAACGTGATCATGGTGAAGGTATGGGACTTAAACATCTGGATGTATTAATGCAAACGGGCAAAGCATTAGGTAAAATGGTGCATGTTCATGTTGATCAGTTTAATTCATCCGATGAGATAGAAACAGAGCAATTAACGGATAAAACCTTAGAACATGCAATGCATGGTCGTGTAGTGGCAATTCATAGTATTTCAATTACTGCCCATAGCTTAGAATATCGTCAAAAATTATACAAAAAAATGAAAGAAGCCCAAATGATGGTGATTGCCTGTCCGTTTGCGTGGATTGACAGTCCAAGGCGTGAGGAACAAGGCCCAACCCGTAACTCCTTAACCCCTGTTGATGAATTAGCCGCAGCAGGAATTCCTGTTGCGATTGGTACTGATAATGTCAGTGATTATATGCTCCCCTTTTCAACGGGTAATATGTGGGAAGAGCTAAAACTGCTTGTAACCGGATGTCGATATACCGATTTAGATAATGTGGTTAACGTCGCCACTCGGAATGGACGTAAAGTGCTGGGACTTGAGTAATTAACGCAAAACGTTATAAACCAAGTTTTTAAAGCAAACTATTCCCTTTAAAGATTAAAAATCCCAACAACGCTGAGATTGTTGGGATTTTTACTACCATTGAACAGCGTCAATGATTCACGACGCTTTTATACTGATAAAAAATTAAGATCCAGCTCGATAATTTGGTGGCTCTTTGGTTATTAGCACATCGTGAACATGGCTTTCTTTCATGCCAGCGCCGGTTATTCGATAAAATTTAGATTGCGTTCTTAGCTCATCGATAGTGGCACAGCCAGTTAATCCCATACAAGAACGTAATCCTCCCATTTGTTGGTGAATGATTTCTTTTAATGGGCCTTTATAGGCAATACGGCCTTCAATACCTTCAGGAACTAATTTATCAGCGGCATTATCAGATTGGAAATAACGATCAGATGAACCTTTCGCCATTGCGCCAAGTGATCCCATACCTCGATAAGATTTATAAGCTCGACCTTGATATAATTCGATTTCACCAGGGGCTTCTTCTGTTCCAGCAAACATTGAGCCAACCATAACACATGATGCACCTGCGGCAATGGCTTTAGCAATGTCACCCGAAAAACGAATACCACCATCAGCAATAACAGGAATATTATGTCGTTGAGCCATTTCAACTGCATCCATAATGGCACTAATTTGTGGCACACCAACACCTGTCACAATACGCGTAGTACAGATAGAACCTGGACCAATACCGACTTTAACTGCATTTACCCCTGCATCGATTAATGCTTTTGCACCTTCCGCAGTAGCAATATTCCCCCCAATAATTTGTAATTCCGGATACGCTTGCCTTGTCTGACGAATCCGCTCTAATACACCTTCTGAATGTCCATGAGATGAATCAATCAATAAAACATCAACACCTGCTTCAACCAATGCCGCAATCCGTTCTTCATTGCCTGCACCAGCGCCCACTGCCGCCCCTACGCGCAAACGCCCTTTTTCATCTTTGCAAGCATGTGGTTTTTGTTCTGCTTTATTGTAGTCCTTAACCGTTATCATTCCTTTAAGGTGAAATTTGGAATCAACAACTAACACTTTTTCAACACGGTGTTCATGCATTTTTTTCAGCACAATTTCACGTTGTTCGCCCTCTTTTACCGTAACAAGTCGTTCTTTTGGTGTCATGACTGCCGTTACCGGTAACGATAAATCAGTCGCAAAACGAACATCTCGAGCGGTAATAATCCCCACTAACTCTTGAGATTGAGTAACCACAGGGAAACCGGCAAAACCATATTCTTTAGCAAGTTCGATAACATCTCGAATCGTGGCAGTAGGTAAAACGGTCACGGGATCTTGGACGATACCGCTTTCATGCTTTTTCACCCTTTTTACATGGTTAGCCTGAGCTTCGATTGACATATTTTTATGGATAAAACCAATTCCGCCTTCTTGCGCAAGGGCAATGGCTAAATCGGATTCAGTCACCGTATCCATTGCAGCTGACAGCATCGGAATATTGAGTTTAATTGTTTGGGTTAGCTGAGTAGAAATAACAGCAGTGTTAGGTAATACCGTGGAGTGGGCAGGAACTAATAACACATCATCAAATGTAAGTGCTTCTTTAACTATACGAGACATGACAATATTCACCATTGAGTTGAATTGTTGATAAAATATTGCCGATGTATTCTACTGACTTTTGCGATAAAAGACCAGCGCTATTTTGATTCTTGAAATAGTTTGAACAGTTATCCTTCTTATTATTTCATCAAAAATAATTATATCTCATACAAACTAACCTTATAAAAAAAGATTAATGATCAAACAGCCGATTAATCCACTGACAGATATCACTGTTTCGAGTAAAGACCATGATTTCAATGTTTCGGTAATGCTCAGATTAAAATATTCTTTAAATAACCAAAAGCCAGGATCATTTACATGCGAAAAAACGACACTACCCGCACCCGTTGCAATAACCATTAATTCTGGGCTAACACCCGTTGAAGCAATTAATGGGAAAACAATCCCACCTGCCGTTAGTGCAGCAACCGTTGCCGACCCTAAGGCTAATCTTAATAAGGCTGCAATTAACCACGCCATAACAATGGGGGAAACAGTCGATCCATGCATTATCTGTTCGATATAAACTTTCACGCCACTATCGACAAGAACTTGTTTAAATGCCCCACCACCCCCAATAATCAATAGCATCATTGCAATAATTTTAATTGAATCAACTAAGCTAGTATTGATGTCTGACATGCTACGGCCACGTAATAAACCAAAAGTGAATATGGCTATTAATACTGATATCAGCGTTGCAATGACTGGATCCCCAAAAAATTCAACATAGGGTAGCAACCAATGCCCATTATTTAACGTCATTTCACTTATGGCTCGGATTGACATTAATATAACTGGAATCAATGCGGTAATAAGACTGACACGAAAACTAGGCATCTGCTGTTCAGTAAATGTTTTAGTATTATATAAGCCTTCTTCAACAGGATGATTAATCGCACGAATAAAAGGTAATTTAGTTAAAATAGGCCCAGCTAGTATGACGGTTGGAATACCTATAATTGTGCCATAAAGTAAGGTTTTTCCCATATCGGCTTTAAATATTTGTGCAATCGCTGTTGGTCCAGGGTGCGGCGGTAAAAAACCATGTGTAACCGACAAAGCCGCCGCCATGGGAATACCAATATATAGCGGAGAGATACCTAAGGTTGCTGCTATAGTTAAAATTAAGGGTAACAATAAAACGAAACCAACCTCATAAAACAGAGCAAATCCAACAATAAATCCCGTAAGCGTCACTGCCCATTGAATCTTTTTATCGCCGAAAGTGGCAATGAGCGTTGTTGCTATCCGCTGTGCACCTCCACAATCGGCGAGTAATTTGCCTAACATTGCGCCAAATCCCATAATTAATGCTAAGCTGCCAAGCGTGCCACCTACACCATTTTTAATTGATTTGATGACCTCCATAACGGGCATCCCTTCCAGAACACCGACACTAAGTGCCACCAAAATTAATGCGATAAAACCATTAACTCGTAAAGGTAACATGAGAATCAATAACATCAAGACACCAAAAGCAATAATGATTAATGGCATAATCAACTCCTCTTAATCAACAACATCCAATCTGGTTAAATTGACACAGCTAGACTTAAATACTTTAAACATAATTAGTAAATTGCAAATCAATTAAGATTTGAACACATCGCATTTTATGGGTAAGTACGAATAAATTAACAATAAGTATTTACCCACATAGTAACGATATATGTGGGAATGTTAGAGGAAAATTTACACTATTTATTAGAAATGAGAATAAGATCACACTTTTAAATTTAAACTTCTTTTTGCGCCATTAAAATATAATTTACATCCACATTGTGACCTAATTTGAATTGATTTTTTAAAAGATGATATTCCATACCAATAATGCCTTTAACCGCTAATTTAGATTGCTCGACTAAGTCCATTAATTCTGAAGGTCGAATAAAGCGATTAAAATCATGTGTTCCTTTTGGCACAAGCCGAGCAATGTATTCAGCACCATAAATAAGTAATAACTTTGCTTTGGTATTTCGATTGATTGTCGATAAGAATAGTTTGCCACTGGGTTTTAGCAACTTAGCACAAGCATTAATGATGGAGAATGGATCGGGGACATGCTCTAATAACTCCATACAAGTAATCACATCATAATATTCTGATCGTTCTTCTGCATGCGCTTCAACGGTTTGTTTTTCGTAATCGATAGAAAGACCATTTTGCTCTGCATGCATTTTAGCAACGTTTAAAGACTCATCCGCCAGATCGATAGCGGTCACTTGCGCACCAAGTTTAGCAAGGCTTTCTGATAAGATGCCACCACCACACCCGACATCTAACACCTTTTTGCCAGTAAGAGATTCGCATTGCTGCAATATATAATCAACACGTAATGGATTAATGATATGTAAAGGTTTACATTGACCATTTGGATCCCACCATTGTGCGGCTAATTGTGAGAATTTATTTATTTCGTTAATATCGATATTTTGTGACATGCTGGCGTTTTTAAAGTGTAAAAAATGGGTTTTACTATATGCTAACTCCAATCAATTATCAATAAAATAGCTTACACTGCCCGCTTTTTATTAACAAAAAAATCCACTTAGTTTAATCGCTCAAATGATATACTTTTTACCAATAAAAAATAGACAATTAATTTAATTCATAAAAACGGTATAAATATAATATAAGGAAGACAAATTATGATAATCGCGCTAAGAACAAATCGACCTAGTTTAATAAAAATAATGGATATACCAATTATAGGCAGTTTTATCATGTTTATTTTTGCACTGATTCCAATGTTTATTTTAATGATAACCGATGGTGCTTTTGGATTCAGTTATCAAGATCTCCAAACAAATATAATATATTTTATAGTAGGCGTTTATAACTTCATTTTAGCCTTCTTTTTTGGTATCAGTATTTGGATTATGATATTACCTTCCTGGTTACTTTTTACCCTTATCGGTATATTGAAACTCATCGGTTGGATCTAATAATAATCGAATCATTTGATTCATTTTAATGATTGACGCCAATTCTAGTTAAATTTTTAAACAATATTGTCAATGACTGTAATGATTTCTTGTGAATAGTTTGATTTCATGGCATGATTTAAAGTTTTAATTAAGACATAATTTTACTAAACGCAAATTAAACTATTTATTAAGAATCAAAGGAAAATTCATGAGTACAGGTACTATGAAGAAAAGTCATTCCCAATGGAGCTCACGCATGGGATTCATGCTAGCAGCAGCTGGCTCTGCTGTGGGTTTAGGTAATATTTGGAAATTTCCCTATATGGCGGGTGAAATGGGTGGTTCAGCATTTGTGCTCACCTATTTACTCTTTATGTTTATCATTGGGCTACCTATCCTTGTTTTAGAATGGTTGATCGGGCGCCGAGGGCAAAAAAATCCTATTCATACCATGCAAGATGTGGCCGTTTCTGAAGGTCGTTCAAAATTATGGGGCTGGGTAGGAATAATTGGGGTACTTGGTTCATTCTTAATTCTCTCCTTTTATAGTGTGATTGGTGGCTGGGCAACAGATTACATCGTTCTAGCAGCGCAAGGCACATTTGAAGGTGCGAATGGTGGAATAACCGAAAATCTCTTTACTAATTTTCTGGGCGATGTAAATAGTTTATTAATCTGGCATACAGTATTTATGTTTGCAACGGCCTTTATTGTCGCTCTCGGCGTTGGAGCTGGCTTGGAACGTGGCTGTAAGATTATGATGCCTGGTTTAGGTATATTACTCTTAGTGCTGGTTGGGTATGCCGCATATGCCAGCGGTTCTTCTTTCTGGAAGGCTTGTGATTTCTTATTTACACCTAACTGGTCTGCCTTAAATGGCACGGCAATATTAGCTGCTTTAGGTCACGCATTTTTCAGTCTATCTTTAGGTATGGGAATTATGATGGCATATGGCTCGTATTTAGGGAAAGATGTCAATCTACTCTCAACAGCCCGAACTGTGGTCATTTTGGATGTGATTGTGGCGGTTTTATCAGGATTAGCAATATTCCCGCTTGTTTTTGCTAATGATTTACAACCGGGTTCAGGCCCTGGTCTCATCTTTGTGACACTACCAATTGCATTCGGCAATATGGCTGGCGGTTCAATTTTAGGCATATTATTCTTTATATTCTTAACGTTTGCTGCATTAACCTCGTCAATCTCATTATTAGAACCGACTGTAGAGTTACTCGAAGAAAAAACCCATATGGGACGCAAAACGGCAACCATTGTCACCAGTATTATTATTTGGGCTTTAGGTATTGCTTGTATTCTTTCATTTAATAAATGGGCAGATGTCACATTATTTGGTAAAAATATTTTTGATTTACTTGATTACTTAACCAGTAAAATCATGTTGCCAGTAACCGGTTTAGGTACCATTATTTTTGCTGCATGGATGATGAATCAAAAACGAATTCGTGAAGAACTTAATCTCAACGCTTTCTGGTTTAACATTTGGACAATCTTAACCCGTTTTATTATTCCAGTGGCAATTGTTGCTATTCTTGTTTTTGGATTTTTTCCAGAAGGGAAATAGTTAATTATCATCTGCAAAGCCTTGATATTTTCAAGGCTTTCTTCCCACCAAGCTAACAAAAAAACAGCAAACAATTACCAAAATTACTTAATCTCTATTGAAAACCTCATTTTCATTCCCATATAACAATACAACAATAAATCAAACTATTATGACAGTGTTATTCATTTAACAGTTATACCCTTTTGCATTCAAATCTGCTCTTGCAGACGTTGAAAGCATGGATAGCTTTATTAATCAAGGTTATCGGTATAAATTGTTAATTGAATCAGTTAAATATATTAGAGGAACTAGTCAATGAGTAAGCAAGGTACAGAAACTCGTGGATTTCAATCCGAAGTTAAACAAATTCTTCATTTAATGATACATTCTTTATATTCCAATAAAGAAATATTTTTACGAGAGTTAATTTCGAACGCATCCGATGCAGCTGATAAATTACGTTTTAAAGCACTTGAAAATCCTAGCCTTTATGCTGGTGATGCTGAGCTTGGCGTACGTATTTCTGTGAATAAAGAAGCAGGAACTTTAACCATTGCCGATAATGGTATCGGTATGACACGTGATGAAGTTATCGAAAATTTAGGTACGATTGCCAAATCTGGCACCAAAGCATTTTTGGAATCAATCGGTAGCGATCAAGCTAAAGACAGCCAACTAATTGGTCAATTTGGTGTTGGTTTTTACTCTGCATTTATAGTAGCAGATAAAGTCACCGTCAAAACTCGTGCTGCAACTGCTAACGCTGATGAAGCGGTTATGTGGGAATCGGCTGGCGAAGGTGAATATACGATTTCTGATGATAATAAAGAGACTCGTGGTACTGAAATTATTTTACATCTGAAAGAAGATGAAAAAGAGTTTTTAGATGATTGGCGTTTACGCTCAATTATCAGTAAATATTCTGATCATATTTCACTCCCTGTTGAAGTACAAACCATCGACGAAGAAAGCAAAGACGTAAAATGGGAAAAAGTAAACAAGGCTCAAGCCCTTTGGACTCGGAGTAAATCTGAAATTACCGACGAAGAGTACAAAGAGTTTTATAAACACATTTCTCATGATTTTGCCGATCCACTTAGTTGGAGCCATAACCGAGTAGAAGGTAAACAAGAATACACCAGTTTACTTTATATTCCTTCAAAAGCACCGTGGGATATGTGGAATCGTGATAACAAACACGGTCTAAAACTTTATGTACAACGTGTCTTTATTATGGATGATGCAGAGCAATTTATGCCAAACTATTTACGCTTTGTAAAAGGTTTAATTGACTCTAATGATCTTCCATTGAATGTATCACGTGAAATATTGCAAGATAACAAAATCACCCAAAGTTTACGCAATGCATGTACAAAACGTGTATTACAAATGTTAGAAAAACTGGCTAAAGATGATAAAGAACAATATCAACAGTTCTGGAGCGAATTTGGCTTAGTGTTAAAAGAAGGAACGGGTGAGGACTATGCTAACCGTGAAGCTATCGCGAAATTGCTCCGTTTTGCTTCTACACATTCGGATAGCAATGCGCAAACCATCTCCTTAGACGATTATATTAGTCGTATGCAAGAAGGTCAGGATAAGATCTACTACATTACCGCTGATAGTTATGGTGCGGCTAAAAATAGCCCACATTTGGAATTATTCAGCAAAAAAGGCATTGAAGTCTTACTATTATCTGATCGTGTTGATGAGTGGATGATGAGTAATTTAACTGAATTTGAAGGAAAACAGTTCCAATCAATCAGTAAATCTGACGAATCGATTGAAAAACTTGCCGATCAAGATAGCGAAGAACAAAAACAAGCAGAAAAAGAGCTTGAACCATTTATTGAACGTGTCAAAGCAGTGTTAGGTGATAAAGTAAAAGAAGTTAAATTAACGCATCGTTTAACCAATACACCTGCAATAGTGACCACTGCAGCGGATGAAATGACCACGCAAATGGCAAAACTTTTTGCGGCTGCCGGTCAAAAAGCGCCTGAAATCAAATATACGTTTGAGATCAACCCTGATCATAAGTTAGTAAAACGTATTGCTGATACACAAGACGAAACGGCATTTAGCGACTGGATTGAATTATTATTAGATCAAGCATTATTGGCAGAGAAAGGATCATTAAGTGATCCAAGTAAATTTATTCAAACCATGAATAAACTGCTTGCAGAATAATCAATAAATAGTAAAACCCGATATTAGATAGTAATATCGGGTTTTTTGTTAACTTTTATTTAAGTTAGGTAATCGAAATTTACTAAAAATATGATGCCTATCACATTTTCTTATATTTCTTCTTTTCATTTTCTACTGTCTATTCATAATACCTAAAGTTTTCAATCAGACGGTGACAGATGAAAGTTTATAAAATTCTTAATAACAATGTAGTCGTTACACTTGATTCCAAAGGCAATGAACTCATTGTCACTGGTCGTGGCATTGGATTTAAAAAACGTGAAGGAGACTTGATTGATCCTAAACTGATTGAAAAACAATTTTCCCTCAACAACCAAGAAACGCTACCAAGATTTGCTGAATTACTATCTGAAATACCCATTGAAATATTCACTACTTCAGAAATCATCATCAATCACGCCAAACAAGTCCTGAATGGAAAACTGCAAGATAGTATATATATTTCACTCACAGATCATATCCATTTTGCTATAGAGCGCCATAAACAAGGATTTGATATTCCGAATAGTTTTTTATGGGAAACAAAAAAGCTCTATCCTAAAGAGTTTCAAGTAGGTTTATTTGCTTTATCGGTCATCAAAAAACGTTTATCCATTGAGTTACCAGAAGACGAAGCGGGTTTTATTACCTTTCATATTATTAATGCTCAACTTAATGATACGATGCCCAATATCGTTAAAATGACCAAAATCATGCGTGAAATTCTTAATATCGTCAAATACCATTTTAATTTTGAGTATGATGAAGACTGTCTGTCTTATCAACGCTTTGTGACACACTTAAAATTTTTTTCACAACGTATACTGAGTCAAAGCCAACCAGTTCAACAAGATACCTCTTTATATGAATTAATTCGTAAAAAGTATGAACAAGCTTATCTTTGTACCAAACAAATCGATCTCCATTTAATTCAACAATATCAACATCCACTTACCGATGATGAAAGCCTGTATTTAACCATTCATATTGAAAGATTACGCACTGAACTCAAAAAATAATGTGATACAGTTCACAATTCGAACATCTCAAAATGAGAAATCATATTCACTATCTTTTATTTATGCTAGCCTAAGCGAATAAATTTTGGATTGTTATTGCACAGCATTTTATGTTGTGTAAGCAAAACCTAATCACCTCGACTTGAGGTGGTTAGGTTTTTTTTTGCATTTAAAAAAGGATAAGGTATGAAAAACAAACAACTTGCCGAATCAATTATTGAATATGTTGGTGGTCAAGACAATATTATCAGTCTGGTACACTGTGCAACTCGTCTAAGATTTGCATTAAAAGATGATAATAAAGCTAATGCAGATATCCTCAAAAAACAAAAAGGGGTAATAACTGTTGTGCAAAGTGGTGGGCAATTTCAAGTTGTCATTGGTAACAATGTGGCAGATGTATTTAACAATATCATGCAACTCACTAATCTCAATGATAAACCTTCAGCCCAAACACAACAAAATAAAAAATCAGGCTTTTTGTCGAAATTAATTGATCTCGTTTCGGGAATATTTATTCCTGTTCTAGTCGTTATAGTTGCCGGTGGGATTTTAAAAGGATTAATCTCTTTATTGCAGGTTTTGGATGTTATTCACCCAGAAACACCAACCTATGAATTCTTGTATGCCATAGCGGATGCCCCACTCTACTATTTACCTATTATTTTAGGTTTTTCTGCGGTAAAGAAATTTGGTGGCAACCCCTATGTTGGAATGGCAATAGGTGGCGCCTTAGTTCATCCTAATATTGCCAATATGATACCTAGCGGTCAGTTTTCATTAGAAACAGAAATGTTTTCAATACCAATACAATTAATTCCTTATGCATCATCGGTTTTCCCGATTATTTTGGCAGCTTGGTTCTATTCTTTACTTGAACGTACTTTCAATAGAATCATGCATGATTCATTTAAAAAATTTATCGCCCCTCTGCTCGGAATTCTTATCACCGTTCCATTAACTTTTGCGGTTATTGGCCCTGCGGTAACGTATATCAGTAATGGGATTGCTAGTTGTATCATCTTTATGTATGAACTCAGTCCAGTTATAGCATCCATGGTTTTAGCCGCACTTTGGCAAGTCATGGTAATATTTGGTATTCATTGGGGACTTGTTCCATTTGCCTTAAATAACTTATCGGTATATCAAAATGATTTTATGTTACCGATTCTGTTTCCAGCTGTGTTCGCGCAAGTTGGTGCCGTATTAGCGGTAAGATTACGAGCCAAAGATCCTGAATTTAAAGCTTTAGCAAGTTCTTCGGTACTATCGGGTATTTTTGGGGTAACTGAACCCGCAATTTACGGTGTCAATTTACCGTTAAAAAGACCATTTGTTATTGGTTGTCTTGCTGCAACTGTAGGTGGTGGAATTGTTGGTTATTATCACAGTGTCATTTATTCGTTTAGTTTTATTAATATTTTCTCCTTTTTACAATTAATTCCTCCTACAGGCATAGATGAAAAATTTTATGCTGTCGTCGTTGGTTGTATCCTTTCATTCATCTTGGCACTAATTGCAACCTATCTATTTGGAATGCCAAAAACAAAGCAAACAGATCAAGATGAAACTTCATCGACAAACAATCTTAACCTTTCAGATACTGTTAATACGCAACCTGTCACAGTTTACAGCCCGTTAACAGGAACTATCATTCCACTAAATCAAGTTAATGATCCTACTTTTGCCAGTGAACTAATGGGTAAAGGCATTGCTATTATTCCAACAGAAGGGAAAGCTTACGCTCCTGATGACGGTGAAGTCGTATCACTGTTCAGAACCAAACACGCTATCGGATTTCAAACTGATTCTGGCGTGGAAATATTAATTCATATCGGGATCGATACGGTTAAATTAGACGGTCAACACTTTCAAGCACATGTTCAAGCCGGTAGCCAAGTCAAAAAAGGCGATTTACTCGTCAGTTTTGATATCGAGGCAATCAAACAAGCAGGCTTTGAAGTTACCACGCCGATCATCATTACTAACAGTGATGACTATCAGAAGATCCAGACTATTCATCAATCAGAAACTATTGAAAAGGGTGACATTTTATTGACGTTATCAGCAAATAAGGAGTAACACATGTTAACACAATTTCCGAATGATTTTCTTTGGGGCGGAGCAATTGCTGCCAACCAAGTTGAAGGAGCCTATCGTGAAGATGGCAAAGGTTTATCTACATCAGATTGTACACCCAACGGTTTATTTGGTGACATCATCGATCGTAATAAAAACACAATTACCGGCATTAAAGATCGTGCCATTGATTTTTATCATCGCTATCCTGAAGATATCGCTTTATTTGCTGAAATGGGATTTTCGTGTTTAAGAACGTCAATTGCTTGGACTCGAATCTTTCCAAATGGTGATGAAGAACAACCAAATGAAAAAGGACTGGCGTTTTATGACAAACTGTTTGACGAAATGTTAAAACACAACATCACCCCACTTGTCACCTTATCGCATTACGAAATGCCCTACTACCTTGTCACACAATATGGTGGATGGGGAAATCGTAAAGTCATCGAATTTTTTACTCGTTATGCCAAAACCGTATTTGAGCGTTACAAGAATAAAGTGAAATATTGGTTAACTTTCAATGAAATCAATATGTCATTACACGAACCCTTTACCGGTGTCGGATTGGATAGACACAGTAATAAAGAACAGATCTATCAAGCCATTCATCATCAGTTAGTCGCCAGCAGTCAAGCGGTCAAACTATGTCATCAAATTATTCCCGATGCCAAAATAGGTAACATGTTATTAGGCGCTGTTGCTTATCCTTTAACACCTAAGCCTGAAGATGTTTGGGCTACACTTCAAGAAAACCATGGTTGGCTATTTTTTGGTGATGTTCAAGTTCGAGGTTATTACCCGACTTATATGAAACGTTTTTTCAGAGAAAACAATATTAATTTAACGATTACCGAACAAGATCGACAAGATCTTAAAGAAACGGTCGATTTTGTATCGTTTAGTTACTATATGAGTTGTTGCGCAACTTCAGATGAATCACAAAAAACAAAAGGCAATATTTTAGATATGGTACCAAATCCTTATCTAAAAGCATCGGAATGGGGTTGGCAAATCGATCCAACAGGAATCCGTTATCTATTAAATATGCTTTATGAACGTTACCAAAAACCATTATTTATTGTTGAAAATGGTTTAGGCGCAAAAGATAAATTAGAAGCAGATGGCACGATAAATGATGATTATCGTATTAACTATATGAACGATCATCTTGTGGAAATTCGTGAAGCTATCGATGATGGTGTCGAAGTGATGGGCTATACCAGTTGGGGACCAATCGATTTGATTAGTGCTTCAAAAGCCGAAGTTACTAAACGTTATGGATTTATCTACGTCGATTTAAACCAAGACGGTTCGGGAACGCTAAAACGCTATAAAAAGAAAAGTTTCTACTGGTATCAAGCGGTGATTGCATCAAAAGGCGAAATTTTAAAATCTTAACTTTTGTGTCACACCTAAAATTGGAAAGTTACTGCTTACAGCAGGCAAAACCTAAATAGCATTAGAGGTAACTTTGCTTAACCGGCTATTTAGGTTTTTGATAATTAAAAAAAGGATATAAAAATGAAAATAAGATATTTAACCTTCGCATTATTTAATATCATGTCTTATTCCGTTCTCGCAAACCCAATATCCAATAATCATTTACAACCTAGCTTTATAGAGAATGCTTTTATTACCGATAGTAAACTTGATTTTTCTACCCGTAATCATTGGAAATATTTAAAAGAAAATGCCGCTCAACCAAAAGAAGTGCACAGTGCTTGGGGACAAGTTTTCACGTTCAATTATAAATCGGGTTATCTGTTTGATACACTTGGATTTGATGTCACTTATGACAATGCAATAAAACTGGGTGCAAGTGACTATTTTGCAACCCGTAATCTACTTTATAACCACGGTAAAGGTTATAGTAAACACAATGCGCATGGCTTTAATAAATTTACTCAGCGTTATATAAAAATAAAACTGGGTGAAGATAGGATAAATTTTAACGGTAAAGTGGGCTGGCATAGTGTGAAAGATTTAGGCATCATTAGCTCTTCACAACATTTAACACGAAACAGCTATCTCGGATTTAGTGGCATATTAAAATATGATGACTTTGCCTTTTCATTTGGTCGTTTAGACAGTGCCCTACCCCGTGAATCCGCCCAAAAAGTTCACTTTTTAACAAACGATCGTAAAAAAGTCATTGATCACATCTCAACAGTTGAAATGGCTTATAAAGATAGTGATACCAAAATCGACTATTCTTATGGTGTCGCCAAAGATTACTTAAGACGGCATACAATTGAATTATCTTATAAACCCGTTAAAAATTTAACTTTGGGTTCACAATTTTATGGTAGCTATGCGATGAAAAATTATGATGCCATGAAACAAAATAGAAAAGAGTTTGATTCCCATGCATGGCACTATGCAACCGACATTGAATGGAAAGAAGAAGACTGGAGCATCAAAGTGGGGCTCGCCTATACCGATGCAAATAAACATAACGCTCTTGGGTATTATGGACGCCATATCGGTAAAAATAACCGTGGTCGTTTTAATGGACTTGCCGCCGCAGCAGCAGATTACATGCGCGATGGGGAACTTGTTTTCACCGCCGTATTAAATTATGATTTTATTAAGGATAATACCACTGGATTGTATATGAACTATGCTAAATTTAATTATAAGCATGACCGATTAAAAAATGGTGAGATCAACATTTTTAATATTTGGAAACCGAGTTCTGGCATGTTTAAAAATCTCTCGATTTTATCTAAATTTGGTTATGGATGGTCTTACAAAACGATGAGTGCCTCAGATGCGACACCAAACCTGAAACATGGAAGAGCACAACGTTCCCCAACCTTATCAGCGGAAACCGTTATCGATTATCGATTTAATTTATTTTAAAATTTTGTTAAATAAAGGATGAAACATGAAAAAATCTATTCAATTTATTAGCCTACTTTTTGTTATGGTCATATCAATTTCACAAGCTTTTGCCAGTGAAGTGACAATCTATTTAACCCGTCATGGTAAAACCATGTTTAACAACGTTCATCGTGCTCAAGGATGGTCTGATACACCATTGATTCAGTCTGGTATAGAAGTTGCTGAACAATTAGGACAAGGCTTAAAAGATGTCGAATTTATTACTGCCTATTCAAGTGACTTAGGCCGTGCACGACAAACTGCACGTATTATCTTAGAAAGTAAAGGTGATACGTTGGCAATTAATGAAATGGAAGCACTGCGTGAAGCCTGCTTTGGCGATTTTGAAGGCGATCTAGATCCCAATATGTGGACTCCTGCTGCGCAACATTTAGGATATCCTTCTGACAAGGATTTAATGGCTGATCTTGCCAAAGGGAAAATAACACTACAAAAAATGTTAGATGCCGTGGCAGCGGTTGAAAAATCAGGACAAGCAGAAAATTATCAGCAAGTTAAAAAACGAATGGAAGTCGCATTAAAAACCATTGCTGAATCAGCAAAAGCACAAGGTGGTGGTAATGTATTAGTTGTTTCACATGGTATTGCGATTATGTCTATGGTAGAAGATCTGCTTGATGCTCCAATCACCTCTCCATTAGGCAATGCCAGTGTTACCAAAATTCGTTATACCGATGAAGGTAAATTTATTGTCGAAAGTTTTGGCGATATGAGTTATGTCGAAAAAGGGAAACAAAGCACAAAATAACGTCTTAATTTTATTTGGCTTGCTTAGGTAAGCCAAATAACAAAATATAATCGGCAATATCAACAAAAAACTAGAAATTTAGTGAATAAACAAGCATAATTTAATTTTAATGTTGAGCTCCAAATTTTAAGGTTTATATGTTTTATTCAACCGATTACGTTTCACCATTAGGGTTAATTACGCTGGCAAGCCGAAACAATCAACTTGTTGCTGTATGGATTGAAGGACAAAAATATTTTGGTGATACCGTCAATGCTCCCCTTGAAAGCAAACCTAACTTGCCCATCTTTAACCACACAAAAAAATGGTTTGATCACTACTTTTCAGGAAAAAATCCGGCTATCAATCAACTTGATTTAGCCCCGATTGGTACGCCTTTTCGTCATCAAGTTTGGGATATTCTTTGTAAAATTCCTTATGGTGAACTCATCACATATGGCGATATAGCTAAACAAATTGCGAAAACCAATCAACTTGCAACTATGTCAAGCCAAGCTGTCGGCGGTGCAGTTGGGCGTAATCCACTATCCATTATTATTCCTTGTCATCGAGTCATTGGTAGTAACGGCAGTTTAACCGGTTATGCAGGTGGCATTGATAAAAAAATTAAACTTCTGCAACTAGAAGGCGTTGATACCCTAAAACTAACGATACCCACTAAAGGCACTGCACTTTAAAAAATTTAGGTTATCAAGGAAAGGCAAAAAATTCATTAAATGGTGCGACTTATTGACGGTACAAGATTTCACTCTCTTTTTGAGCATACCGAGACAATGACTTATCAATACTTAGTTAAACTTGACTACAAATAGCCTTTATCTGATAAACAAATACGCATTTTATTTTGAACTTCTAAACGATTGTAATCTAAATAATCCAAAATTCCTTCAGGATACTTTGAATTTGAATAACCGTAAACATCAAAATAGTGATGCAAACAACTATTCGGCTCGATATTCTTAAGTTGTATAAGATACAAAAAAGCAATATCTCCCTTAGTTAATTCATTTAATTTCAATTTGGTTGGTAAATAAACCCACTCTGTATTTTGGATATTATTTACCAGAATTTCCACCGTTTTTTTATCGTTTTTATTATTAACAAAAAAGAAATCAATATCAAAATCGTCAATACTACTGTTCCATGATAATTGTACACCTTTCTCAAAATAGATCGCTTCTATAATATCACGTTGCTGATTTGATGAATTTTTAGAATTACTTGGTCCAAATTCAAAGGATTTGGTGATACCAAAATCATTATATTGATACTCTTGGGCTTGAATAACAAACGACAAATGTGCTAATAATATAAAAATTATTGATATCTTCTTCATTATTAAATTACCTTAAAAAAGGGCTTTAGATATTTAAACTTTTTAACAGCTAATGAAATGATCACCGATAACTTTGATTGTGAGCGCATTCATTTGCGTATGGATCAAAAATGTTTAAATATTCATCATCCTTATGTTTTATGTCATTAAATAAAACAGATAATAGTTATTTATGATTATCTCTACTTTTAATTGTGAACACCCATTATCATAATCACGATATTTTACGAGTTATCTGAAATATATAATATAGTGTGCCATTATAACCAATTTTTACTTTTTAAAACAGACGGATATAAATTTAAACCTGTTTAATGGTAAATATGGATTTTAACGTTTTTTAATTTTTATAATAGCGCCTTCACATTTATCCTTTGTGACCTTAAATGATGTCGCAAAATTGATTGCGAAAATTATTGCTTAGTCAAATTTTTATAAAGATGTTTGAGGGCCATAATAGGATGATAAATCATCATTCTTGGGCCTGAGAAACGCATCACTTGCTTTATTTTTTGTTTATAATCTTTACGATAACAATGTTTTGGACAACGTTCACAGGTTGTTTTATCCTCACCAAATCGGCATAAGGTTAAGCGTTGCATTGCATATTTTAATAAATCATTACACTCATCACATAGCTGATTGTTAGGAACATGATGCTGTTTGTGACAATAAAGATAAATCATTGTGCTAACGGTGGCTTTTTCTTGTTGTATGTTAGGGCCTGTATTATTTGCTACCATAATTCAATACGTCTAAATCGAGAAAGTGTTAAAATTAAAAAAAATAGATGAATATGATCACAAGGAACAATAAAAATGGCAAGAATTATCAATAAAGATACGATTGTTTGTATGTCATTGGCTGCCAGACCAAGCAATTTTGGAACTCGATTTCATAACTTTTTATATGAGAAACTCGATCTCAATTATCTTTATAAAGCTTTTACGACTAATAATTTAAAAGATGCAATATATGGCATTAAAGCGTTAGCAATTCGTGGCTGCGCCATTTCTATGCCTTATAAAGAAACCTGCATTGAATTTCTTGATGAACTCGATGAATCCGTTAAATCTATCCATTCAGTTAACACTATTGTGAATACTGACTATCATTTGAAAGGCTATAACACAGACTATATCGCTGTTGCAAAACTGATTGCTTTACATCACATTGATAACACGACCCCATTTGTATTAAAAGGCAGTGGTGGTATGGCTAATGCCGTGATTGGCGCCTTTTTCGATGCAGGTTTTACCCATGGAATTATTGCTGCACGTAATCAAGAAAAGGGAGAAGCGTTAGCACAACGATACAATTATCGTTGGGTAAAAGATGAAATTGAAATTTCACCCGAACAAGCAAAATTGATAATTAATGTCACGCCTATCGGGATGCAGGGCGGAAATGAGGAAAAACATTTAGCTTTTCCAGACAGCATGATTAACCATGCCGATATTGTTTTTGATGTGGTTGCCATGCCGGTTGAAACACCTTTGATGAGTTATGCCAATCGATTAAACAAAATAAGGATTTCAGGCGCAGATGTTGCAGTTTTACAAGCCCTTGAACAGTTTTACTTATATACGGGAGTAAGACCGAGTGAAGAACTGGTTAAGCAAGCTGCCGACTTTGCCAGACAAGCTTAACGTTTAATTCATCCACCAATTTAATTGGGTGGATGAATTAATTAACTTTATAGCACTTTATTGCATAGCTTGATGCAATTTATGATACACAGCTAATAATTTTTGATGCATGGCAAATTGTTCAACATCATCATCAACTGATTTAGCGGTCACTAAAGCGTCTTTTAGACCGTAAAATGTTTTTTCGCCAAGGGCATATTGCCACATTTTATCAACACAAGCTTGACCATACATTTTATTAAAGGCCTTTTGATAATCACGGAATTGGCTTGCATCACGTTGAAGAATAAAATTCACCAACGTTTGTAAACAACGATAATCATGATTTCTTTCAGCTGACAAAATAGATTCATTCATTTCTATCGTCCAATCAATCCATAGTTTAGCCTGTTCCAAATCCTGAGCGGCTAATGCAAGCATTGCTTTTAGCTCACCAACTCGTAATGTTAACCAAGCGTTATCTTTGCCTGTAGCGATACCAAGCAGTTCACGAATTCGTGCAAAATCATCTAATCCTTCTTCATCCAATTGTTCAATAATGGCAAGATATTGTTCAGCAGAATAGTTTTTTACTGGTAGTGATAAAATAAGATCACGAAGATGTATCGCCATGTTGTTATTGGCAATTAAAAGATCTTCAGGCGGATAAATTTCGGACATACCGACCGCCAATATACGGCAAGCATATACCCCTAAGTGCTCATAGTCCATAATTAATACTTCGGTATTTTGTTCATGGAAAATTGCCATAAGATTATTAAATTCTTGTTCGGTTGTTCCCGAAAAATCCCAATCTACAAATTCAAAATCGGCTTGTTGTTTAAATAAATCCCATGATATTAAACCACTTGAATCAATAAAATGGGTTTCTAAGTTACTTAAATCCGCAATTTCATCATTATCAAAACTTGGTGGTGAGAAAACATCAAGATCTTTTAAACTTCTGCCTTGTAATAGTTCGGTCACCGTTCTTTCTAGTGCAACACCAAAATTAGGGTGAGCACCAAAAGAAGCATAACAAGTGCCATTGTGAGGATTAAACAACACCACACAAATCACAGGATATTTACCGCCGAGAGACGCATCAAAACAATAAAGTGGAAATCCTTCATTTTCAAGTGATTCAATTGATGCTAACACACTTGGGTAGCGATCAATCACTTCTTTTGGAATCGTCGGTAAACTGATTGCTTCAGCAATAATTTTATTTTTAACGTAGCGTTCAAAAATTTCAGATAAACCTTGCACTCTGGCTTCATTACGTGTATTACCGGCAGACATACCATTTGAAGCATATAAATTAGCAATTAAGTTTACTGGAACATAAACAATTGTTTGATCTGTTTGAGAAACAAATGGTAAAGCACAAATACCACGTTCACGATTACTCGACTGTAAATCGATGAGATCGGTTGCGTTTAATTCTTGTTCTGGATCATAAAATTGTAATAATTTTTCCGATAACAGGCCTTCTGGCAAAGTATTATCCTCAGGCACTGCAAACCATTTTTCTGTTGGATAGTGAACAAAATTAGCCGTTGCTGCTTGTTTTCCCAAATAAAAATCGGAAAAGAAATAATTAGTTGATAACCGTTCAAAATATTCACCTAAAGCCGATGCAAGTGCGGCTTTTTTACTTGCGCCTTTACCATTAGCAAAGCATAAAGGACATTGGGTATTTTGTATATGAACTGACCAAACATTAGCAACGGGATTAAGCCAAGACGCCTCTTTAACGTCTAATTGATATTTAGCTAATTGTTGATGGAAATAGTGGATTGAATCTTCAAGGGCGGCATCTTTGCCAGTAATATAAGTTTTCATAAATATTTAATCTTTAATTGCATTGATTTCCTCTAAAAAATGTACTCTAATATACAACGATTATTTTAGATAATCATCCTATAGTTTAGCTTTTTATATGCTTTAATAACCTAAATTTATGTGAAACTACATTGGGGAAAGATATGAAAGATTTTAAACCTATAGATTTACTTTTCTTTAATCGTTTAATCATGCCAAGTATATTAACCATTCTGTACTGGTTATCGTTAGCTTGCGTCGTTCTGAGTTGTTTATTCAATATATTCCAAGGTAATTTTTTTTATGGATTGTTCTGTTTAATTAGCGGGGCTATTGTTACACGTATTGGCTTCGAATTAATCTGTGTGACTTTTAGCATCAATAGAAATCTAGAAAAACTCGTTGCAATGCAATCTGAAAACACCAATAAACTCACTAATTCAGATAATTAAACATGCTCTTTTCTAAACCAACTAAATATATCCAACACTAACTGTTGGATATATTTAAAGCCCATCGAGGATTTACCTCAATAGCCAGTTCATTACCTTCTTTAGATTGCAAATGAATCATACCAGCATAAGCTATCATCGCACCATTATCGGTACAAAACGCAACTCTAGGGTAAAAAACTTGTCCTTTTCGCTGTTGCATTAATTGTGTTAATTTGTCACGCAAAGGCTTATTGGCACTCACACCACCAGCAATGACTAAACGGTTAAATCCCGTATGATCAAGTGCTCGTCGGGATTTAATGACCAAAGTATCGACTAACGCATCTTCGAAAGCACGGGCAATATCGGCTTTGGTTTGTTCATCAATCGCATTATCTTGACTATGCTGATGAATGGTATTGGCTGTGGCTGTTTTAAGACCAGAAAAACTAAAATCAAAACCTGGTCTATCTGTCATCGGTCGAGGAAAATGGAATCGAGAAGATAAGCCTTGCTCAGCTAATTTTGATAATTTCGCTCCTCCAGGATAATCAATCCCTAGCAATTTAGCAGTTTTATCAAATGCTTCACCTGCTGCATCATCAATGGATTCGCCAAGTAGCTGATATTCCCCTACTCCAGTCACACTGAAAAGTTGAGTGTGTCCCCCTGAAACTAATAAAGCCACAAAAGGAAACGCTGGCGGATTATCTTCAAGCATAGGAGCAAGTAAATGACCTTCCATATGATTGACGGCAATCGCAGGCACATTCCACGCATAAGCGAGTGATCGCCCTATCGAGGCTCCCACCATTAATGCTCCAATTAATCCGGGCCCAGCCGTATAAGCCACACCATCAATATCGCGCGAAGTTAAATTAGCTTCTTTTAAGGCCGCTTGAATCAGTGGTACGGTTTTACGAATGTGATCACGTGATGCAAGTTCCGGTACCACTCCACCATAATCAGCATGTAACTTGACTTGTGAATAAAGTTGATTGGCAAGCAATCCATGTTGATCATCATAAATCGCCACCCCTGTTTCATCGCAAGATGTTTCAATACCCAAAATTTTCATTACTGATTACCTGAAGAGTTGAATTTATCATCTTCGCTCCAATGATCTTGTTCGCTTATCTCTTTATCAGCGATACGGTGTTCTTCCGTTGCCCAGTCACCGAGATCAATAAGTTGGCAACGTTTACTACAAAAAGGTCGATAAGGACTAACGTCTGACCATTCGACTTGTTTTTGACAAGTCGGACAATTTACAAAAGTGTGTGTTTGATTACTCATTTCAGTTTCTTCAAAATAGACTTTACCATAACTAACAACAAGCTAGTTCAAATTCAATCGAATCATGTGTTGTGTTTTCGCAAGTTTCAAGGGGTAAAAAACGGATACTATACCGTAACATATGCCCCGATACTTGAGGATAAACATTTTTATCTAATGAAACACGAACACGAATTAAGTTAATTTCTCCGTTAGTTTCTTGAAAAAAATTGTTACTACAATGATATTTTTTAAACTCGCCCAGCTGTCTTATAAGTTGCATACAAGAAGATAATGCCTCATCTAATAAAGACAACTGTTGCAGCCAATTTCTTACCTGAAGGTTTCGTGTTTCTTGAGACAGTTTCAACCATAAATAAAAGAAAGGCAGATCAAAACTACAACACCCACCCGGAATGGTTAAACGTTGCCTTATTGACGTAATAAAACGGTCGTCTTTTAATGACTGCCCTAAACGAGCGGTTGCATTAAATTTGACTAAAAACGAATCGAATCGGAGGATTAAATCACTGATTAGATCCTTATCAACACCATCAATATTCATCCATGAAATCAGTTTTTGTTTTTGTGATTCAATTTCTTTAATGAGTTCCCCTCTGACATCACTACGCTCTATTATCTCAAGAAGTTCAGATAAGGCATGGAAAAAGAGCAGCGCATTATTTTCATTCAAATGACAATGCGTATTAATTTGTTTTAATAAAAATTCTAATCGTAACCAAGTACGCATTTTTTCATTTAAAGGATGTTCAAAAATAATATTATTCATACTTATCCATTCTTAATTTTTGAATTTTTTAAATATTGTTGATGTAATTTACAAACCTGCTGTTTTAATGAATCTAAATCATCATTATTAATAATAATATCATCAGCATACGACAAACGTTTGCCAGAACAAACCTGTGAAAATATCATTTTTCGGGCTAATGACTCAACAATATGATCACGATTCATAAGACGTTCTAATTGCAATGATTCAGGTATATCTATCATTAATACGCGATCAGCAAAATGATGTAAATTATTTTCAACAAGTAATGGTACCACCCAAATGACATAATCAGCAGTTTGCTTTTCAATTTGAGCTTGGGTTTCTTGCTGTATAATCGGATGTAATAAACTGTTCAACCAAAGACGTTCATGGTCATTATTAAAAATAATTTCTCTTAATTGACGACGATCCAATTCACCGTCAGGTAAGACAATTTCTTGACTAAAATGTTTAACAATTTGAGAAAATGCTAAGGTGCCACTTTTTACAATTTGGCGAGCAATAATATCAGCATCAATAATTGGAACCCCTAAATCAGCAAATAGATGTGCAATGGTACTTTTACCGCTGGCAATTCCACCACTGAGTGCAACAACATAAGGCATGAGACAATTCCAATTAAAAAAACAATTTTGCTTAGTATATCATACTACTGGCCTTCATTATATAACCTTAATCTCTGAAACAAAACAAGGAAAACGCATCGTAAAACAGCCCAATCCAATATACAAAATTAAACGCACAATCATTTTTTATAACATTATGAATATATTTAAACTATTATCAATTATTGTTGATATACAGGTTAAAATTCAACCTCCGTTATTTTGTAACAAAAGTCAGATAACATTCACCTTAATAAACACAATTAAACCTTGTTGAGCAGAAATAAAATAAAAATCAATGAAAGAAAGGGTTGGCATTATTAACTTAGCTGTATATAATCACATATATCTGTATAAATAAACAGGAAAATCGAATGAGACCATTAACTGAACGCCAACAGCAAATTTATGATTTAATCAAAGATAATATTCAGACTACCGGAATGCCACCAACACGAGCAGAAATAGCTAAAATATTAGGTTTTCGTTCAGCTAATGCAGCAGAAGAGCATTTAAAAGCTTTAGCCAAAAAAGGTGCTATTGAAATGATTGCCGGCTCATCAAGAGGTATCCGCCTGTTACTTGAAAATCATGAAAAAAATGAAGCGGAAGGTCTACCGCTTATTGGTCAAGTAGCAGCTGGTTCACCGATTCTTGCTCAAGAACATATTGAAAGTTATTATCAAGTGGATCCCAATTTATTTAAACCCAATGCCGATTTTTTATTACGTGTACAGGGAATGTCAATGAAAGATATCGGTATATTGGATGGTGACCTACTGGCGGTGCATAAAACTCAGGATGTTAAAAATGGACAAGTTATTGTGGCACGCATTGAAGATGAAGTGACAGTTAAACGCTTATCTCGTCAAGGTCGATATGTACATTTGATTGCCGAAAATAGTGAATTTTCTCCGATTTTGGTTGATCTTGAACAACAAAATTTTGCTATTGAAGGCATAGCTGTGGGTATCATTCGCAATGGATCATGGTTGTAACTTAGTATAAAATAGTCACAAATTATAGCTAATTCAGGAGAAAATGGTATGTGGCTATTTTGGTTATTTGAAGCGTTAGGATTTGTTGCCGTTATTATCCTCATTTTTGTTTATTGCCGTTTTCGTAAACAAGGATTTTGGTCGTTTCTTTGGCGGCGTTTAAAATGGGTGGCTATTGCTATTCTTGTGGTTTGGCTTGCTATTGCAATATTGTGTCGAAATCACTTATTTAGTGCGGTTCACTGCTATTTTCGTGGTGAAAGTATGCATGCCAACACCAAATACTCAATCTATTTAAGTGAATGCCAAGTTGAAACGCCAAGTGGTAGTTACGTGCCAATCGAACGATCCCGAGCGATACCGGGTTCAAATGACCACCATAATGAAGATAATACTATTGATTATTACCATTAATATTCAATTTAACTAAAAATTCAGATAAAAAAATAAGGTAATTTCGGTGAAAATTACCCTATTTTTATTTCAGTTATGTGATTTTACATTCTGTTTTAACAAACCTTATTAACATCAAAATTATTTAGTCATTTCACTTAACAAAGAATGTTGTAAACTTGAAGCATTGTCAAAATCCGTCAACTCATTACCATTAATAGCTTGTGGTACTTTGGAACCTTCTAATGGTTTACCCAGTACCTGCGACGCTAGTACTAAACCTTTATGCTCCATAACAGAATGGGTATAAAAGTTAATCAAATCTTGTTGGGTAATTTTTTTCAATTGATTGATTTTTTTCTCACGTGAATCAAATTTAAAGCGTGATAAACGATAATCTGACAGATAAAGATTTAATTCTTCCTCTAGCGTTTGTGGCGGCATTGTCAATTCATTGAGCACGCCTTTTTTATATTGCTCAACATCTTGATCGGATAATTCTTTCAATTTACTTAACATGCTAGGATAAAAATCTTGATAGCGTTTAAGTAAATAATCAGGATCATACTGATTACTTTGAATTAAAAATCCTAATCCTGACGATTCACCTATGGTAAACGGAATGGTAAACACGGCATAACCAAGCTGCTCGTTACTGCGCAATTGCTCATAAAAAGAAGGTTCAATCATTTTGGTCAGCGTATAACTTAAAACTTGTCCCTCGATTTCACTATAATTCGCTGGAATATATCCAATCATTAAAGCATTGTCGCTCGAAGTTGCATGTTGCGTAATTTTTGCTGTCTGTGTCGATGTTATTTTTATCGTTGGTTTTGGTTCAAACTCGATATTCGCATCCAACGTTTTTTGTATTTCCTGATAAAGTTTGAGTGAATTATCGTTCGATATATTCCCTAAACTGATCATATAAGGAACGGATTTTGACAATAACTTATCACGATAAGCCAATACATCATTCACACTGATATCCGCTGTTATTCGGCGTTTATCACTGCGTTCGAAGTAAGGAATATAAGATAAAGCTTTAATTGGTTGCATCGATAATAAATAGCTATTAGCATGATCGGCGGCATCAAGTTTTTGAAGATACCAGGATTTCGCTAATGCTAAACTTTGCTCATCAATATTAACATTTTGATAGCTATTTAAGACAGCGGTTATCATATCTGGCAGATGTTGGTTAAAGCCTGTTGCAGTGATCATTAGTCCATTATCACCCGAACATGATAAAGACATACCTGCGACACCAGCCTGAAATTCTAACTGCGCTAAATTTCGACTGACAATATAGTCAAGTAAATAAAAAATGACCTGTGATTTTACATCTTTAAATGCCTCGTTATTGCGCAATGAAACCACTATGGCAGCTTTCGGATCTTGTTTAAAATATTGACTAGCTAAATGAATATGATTTCCCCGTTTGTTAAACTCAACGGCTGGTAATGGAGTTTCACTTTGCTTTACAATCGAAAAGTCATCGGGGATATAAGGATTGAGCGCTGGTAAGGTAAACGAGAAATCTTTACCTAACGCTGTCCAATTTAATTTTTCTTCTTTAGTAATGTTATCAATTTTGTAAGGCGCTTCAACAAAATAAGCGGTTTTATTGGTTGCTTGATTCGGTGAAATCGTCCATATCCGGGCATTATCGGCAGTTAAACTTTTTAGTCGGGCGATAATTGCAGACTTGTCAAAATGCGTTGCAATATAATCTGAATTAAGAACATTTTGAATTGGATATAGCAACATCTGATCCGATAACCATTCAACATAGGACATATCCCGTTCAATATCTTGATATTTAAATCCTAAATCTAAGACTTTCTTAAACTCCTCATAATAAGCTTCGGTTACACCTTCTTTTTGAATTAACTGCAAATAATTAAAAATAGCGCCAATAACTTTATCTTTCTGGCTAAGCCCTGCATCGGTTAAACTGACATTAATACTAAAAATACCACTATTGCCATATCGATTTGGTGAAATCGAGGAGGATATACTTTCGATTAATCCTTGTTTTTGAAGTTGGTCAGATAATGTATTTTGGCTACTGTTACTAATTAAATAAGTGATATATTCATCACTTTTATCGGCAAATTTAGCTAAATTGTTTTCAATGGGAAATTGCAATAACAACAACTTTTTAGGTTGTGCAGGAATCATATAAATTTGTTTACCTAACGAATCCGACGTCATTGCCTGCTTATCAATTTTTGGCGCAATAGTATGGCGATTGGGAATCTTTCCATAGGTATCTTCGGCTAATTTTGCCAATTTATTTATCGATTGATTACTGTAAATGACCCCGACCATAATATTGGCAGAATAATAATCGTGATGAAAATTGACTAAGGCATCTTGTAGTTTACTGTCTGGCTTATCACTTAATGTTTCTAAGTTACCCCCTGAAAATTGTGATGCAGGATGTTCGGGATTAATGGTTTCAGCATTAACTTGTTCAATTCTAAAACCATCATTGGATCGTGCCATAGTCAATTCGGCATTAACGGCATTGCGTTCTTTATCGGCAAATTTAGGATCTAAGATAGGCTCGGCAATGGCATCAGCTAAATAATCCAATGCTTTATCAAAAGCACTATTTTCAACTTCAAAATAAAATGCGGTACGATGTGCGGCAGTACTTGCATTATAACTGCCGGTGTGACGGCTTAAAAATTTAGAAAAACTTGCTGGTTTAGGATACTTTTTTGAGCCCATAAGTACCATGTGCTCAGTATAATGCGCTAAGCCTTGCTGTGCTTTTGGATCTTGCAATGAACCAACCGGTAGTGCTAGTGAGCCAAGCGATTTGACTGCATTGGGATCAGACACCAGTAATACCTGCATTTTGTTTGGTAACTCAATCACTTCATATTGACGTTTATCTCGTTCACTTTGTTGTACCTTTTCCAGTAATACAGGGTGAACAAGCTTATTATCAATTGCGCTAGAAGAGTTGGAAATAATGAATCCTAACGCAGTAAAAATAATCAATTTAATTTTCATCTTATTCATATAATTTTCCCATTTAAAAAACTATTATAGTCTTAATTCAACAATTAAGGGCAAAAAAACATAAATAAACAATAGCTATCAAACTAAACAAAACTACACCAAATATTTCTATTCTTTGTTATATGTATTTTATATAATCCACGCGTTTGGATAACCTAAACCATGTAATTAAAATTACATCATCCTGTGATATTACCTAAGATTTCTATTTTTTGCTGATTCAGAACAACTCATTGATTAATTTACATCATTTCAATAGTGCTTTGATTCATACACAAATAAAAATAAAAACATAGATTTTGAAATATATTGAATTAAGGTGGTTTTATGTCTTATAAGTTAGTCTTAATGCTAAGTTTTTTTGCCTACAGTTCTACTATATTAGCAAACCCAATTTATGGAAATAACGCAATCAAAGCAGAACAATTATTAAATGAAAGCATTGAAGCAAAAAAAATGCAAAATTTTAATCTCGCTGCGCAAAAATTAGAATCTGCGCTTGTACTATCACCAACTAATTCAGACATACTTGTCCAACTTGGATTTAACTATTATGCACTGAAAAACTTAGATCAAGCAAAACAAGCGTTTCAAAAGGCTTTAGTCTTAGCCCCCAATTATGTCGATGCCCAATACGGATTGGTCAGCGTTGTGTTAGCACAAAATATTGATAATCCAAGTGAAGCTGAATTACTACTCAATCACTATTTAACGCAATCACCCAATGATACCCAATTGTTAACATTAAAAAAAACAATCACTGACATCAAAAAATCGATTCATTACTGGACACTCAATGTTGCAGGTACTCATAGTCATTTAACAAAATCTTATGCTGACTGGAACGAAATGGAGTTTGCGCTATCTTACAAACTATCTAAAACAAGTACGATTACAGGTCATGTTGCTCAATCTCATCGTTTTAATATGAATGATCAAAGAATTGGTACAACATTTTGGCATACGCTAAATGATCGTGCTTACGGCTACTTATCAGGCTTTACCGCGACGTCGAAAAAATTCTTTGCACGTTATACTTTAGCAAGTGGTGCTGACTATGTATTATTATCATCAACAAATAAATATTTTAATTCCCTTCATATCACATTGGATTTAAAGTTCGACCACTACAACGACGGAAATATCAAAAGTATTACGCCAGGGATTGAGCAATACTTCTTGAATGACCGATTATCAATTGCCGGTAAGTGGTACAATACTTATGATCAGGATAATAATCATACCAACGGTTTTCTAATTAAGCTAACCGCAACACCAATCGAAAAATTGCATCTATTTATCGGTTACTCAAATGCTCAAGAAACATCAGATCGTTCTAACCGCTATAATCATTCATTAATCAAAGCGAAAGCACATTTCGTTGGGCTAACGTATGATGTTTCTGACAGATTAAGTCTTCAATTTAACTACACTGCTGAAGGTCGAAAAGACACCAACCGCAACCGTAATTTGTACAACAAGAAAACATTAGGATGTGGTATAAAATGGACATTTTAATACGGTATATGAATATTTACAATGTCAGTATGATTTTTGCTGGTCTGATAATTGTTTTTATCACGTCAATAATTTATCTTGACCGAAGATATCATCGGAAAAGATTTAATGATTTAAAACTAAAATTAATCGATTTGATTGCACAAAAAAGTAAAGTAAACGCCTTTTATGCAAGCAAAATATCGAAATATGCATTAAATTCCGTTGACTTAATTGCCGCTTTTTTTGCTGAAAAACAGTTCAATGAGCTTGAACCGGTATTACCGCTGTTTGAAAATGAAGTATTTCAAAAAAAATTGCGCACTTTATTAAAAAAAGGAACGACGAAAGAACGCATTGATGCCGCAAACATGTTGTCTTACTACCCTTCCACACAAACCTTTGCGGCGTTGAAACATGCTTGTGAAAACCATAACCAAGAAGTTGCTGTTGCAGCAGCGCTGAGTTTAGCGATCAGTAATCCTAACGTGACTCTTGCTGAACTCATAATCTTATTGTCTAATTCAATATCGCAAAATGGTCTATTTTGTTTTTTACGATTAGTTCCATCCTATAAGCTTTTAGAGTTTGAAACCGAACTAGCAAATCAACAATTTAGCAAAATTGTTGATAATCTATCTAACATCTTAACCCAAATTTCTATAAATTATATCACGCCTTACGCTATGTTAGCTAAAGAAGATAGACGCGATTATATGCGGGCGTTTTATGAATCGTTAATCGATTTACAAAATAGTTCTTCCGGTATTATTCACAGCTGTTATCTACTTAATTTTATTAATGAATTCTGCTATCAAGAAAAGATATGTAGTATTGAAGAATTGATAACAGAATATTTTGATTTTACGACTAAGCGATTTGTCCATATCCTCGATAAAAACAACAATATTTTCAAAATTAAACACGGGTAAACTTTATGAACAATGATTTATACTATGCAATCAAGCTTTGCATGGAAGTGCTGGTTATTCTCATAATGATTGTCGGACTTTTACAAGTGCTCATCTATTTTTTGCAACTTATCATTTCTGTTTATGTCCTAATTAAAGCGCGAGATAACGATAAAAAAATTCAGAATATTAAAAAGAATGAAGGTATTTTACCGGCTATCTCTATTATTATGCCTGCCTATAATGAAAGCGTTACCATTATCGATAGTATTGAATCGATGCTCGCAACGGAATACCCTAATGTTGATATTATTGTGATTAACGATGGCTCAACCGACAATACTTTTCAATTAATTTATGACCATTTTCGATTACAAGAAACCGCCCATCATTTAAATAATGTGGAACAAAATCACCTATCTCATGCCAAAATAAGAGGGGTTTATATCTCTCAAAAAGATAGCCGTCTTCGCGTGATAGATAAAGTCAATGGAGGCAAAGCCGATGCACATAATGCGGCAATCAATTTAAGTCAAGCCCCTATCGTTTGTCTCATTGATGCTGATTCCATTTTAGAACCCGATGCATTAACTAAAGCGGTTATTCCTTTTATTTACAGTCCTAAAACTATTGCCGTGGGTGGAACCGTTCGAGTTGCCAACAGTTGTTTGATTAATAAAGGGGTGGTAACAAAAATAAAACTATCAAGAAAATACATTGTTCAATTACAAGCATTGGAATATATGCGTTCATTTTTAATGGCTAAAGTGGCCTGGAATCATATTAAAATATTACCGATTATATCAGGCGCATTTGGCTTGTTCCGTCGAGATTTAGCCATAAAAATTGGTGGATTTTCGGCTGACTCGGTTGGTGAAGATTTTGACTTTACGGTAAAATTACATAAACTAATCTATGATACCAAAGCCAATTATAAAATAGAATATGTCCCAACTGCGGTATGCTGGACTCAAGTACCCGAAAAATGGAAAGTATTAAAGAATCAACGAATACGTTGGCATATCGGTGCATTGCAAACTTATTTGCATTTTCGGGAGTTTACTTTTAAGTTAAAATATAAAAGATTAAGTTTTATTCTTTTACCCTTTTCGATTTTAACCGATATTTTAGGACCGATTGCTGAATTATTAGGTTATGTATTATTACCCCTTTTTTGTTATTTTGATGTGGTCGATGGTAATTTAATTTTATCCTATTTTTTACTTGTTATTAGTTACAATATTTTAATCACCTCGACTGCCATTGCCATTGACGGCCTCTTGCTAAGAGGATTAGATAAAATCAGATATTTTGTATCACTACTTTTTATTTCGCTAATTGATAATTTTGGCTATCGACAAATCTGTTTATATTGGAAATTTAAAGGTTTCTTCCGTTTGAAAAAAGGTAAATTATCTTGGGGAAAAATGGAGAGAGTTAAATTTGATAAATAACATTAAACGACTATCAAGCAATGTACTATTTATTCTAATTACTGTCATGCCTGCGGCTTTTGCGGGTAATGTGTCGATGTTGAACAACCTTAAAAATACCGAAACGAGCCAATACGATACGGCATTACAACATGATTTGTCGAATCCTAATAGCGATTCGGTTTTAAGCGCCGTGGTAAATACAACGCAAATTATTGAGCAGGTAGCAATGAGTGATTCGGTTCCAATTATGATTGATCAAAATCAACCCTTATCACTTGATCCATCCGCTCAACCAGATAGTTCAAATGTTCCAAAACTGGACATTGAACAATCAACACATTCAAATACACTGATTGATAACTTAACTTATCCGGAAAAAAACCGCAATCTTGCTATGTGGAATTGGAAAGCAACCACATGGAATAACTCACCTAACCAATTTATCACAAAGATAAAATCAAAAGGGATCAATCAGATTTATTTACAATTATTTATTGAAAACCAGCAAATTGAATATGAAGAACAGCTAATAAATCTTTTAGACATCGCATTTCAAAATGGTATTGAGATCATTGCTGTTGAAGGAGCAGCAGAAATGATACTTGAAAGTGGTTTACAAAATGCGATTGAACGTAATCAGATAATTAAGCAATTCTGTCAGCGACGTATAAATAAACCTTGTCTTGCTGGAATTCAATATGATATAGAACCCTATTTATTAAGTGATTATGACCAAAATAAAGATCTGATTTGGCAACAATGGGCGCAAGCGATAAAAAAATTGAGTGAAAGTTGGGGAGGAAAAATTGAGATTGTAGTCCCATTTTGGTTAAAAGATATTAATCAAAGCAAGCAAATTATCCAGTATATTGAACCTTATTCCTTAAAATATATTATCATGGTTTATCGTACTGATTATGAACTGATTTATGATATCAGTGCTAAATGGTTATCATGGGGAGATGAAAATCTTCATAAAATCGTCATTGCCCTTGAAAATGGTATACTCAGTGAAGAATTCGAAAAATATTACTCCTATGACCAAACGAATAGTGAAATCGAAGAAGGGTCAAATGATGAGAATTCTGATGTTAATTCAACTGATCATATAGTGGACTTCACAGAAATTAGCTTTGAAGGTAAAGAAGATGAGCTATTTGGCATGATTAATGCCTTGACTGAAGTATTTTCAAACTGGAGTTCTTTCGATGGTTTTGCTATTAATGGGCTTGATGTTGAAGAAGATTAAATAAGAGCTAGTCACCTAGCTCTTCTTAATTGGCATTATCGGTTATACCAAAAACGGATAAATGAAGTTTACATTAATGCTCACGTGTTTTTCTAAATTCAACATCTGGATAACGTTCCTGTGTTAAATTCAAATTCACCATACTTGGTGCAATGTAAGAAAGATTATCGCCACCATCCAGCGCTAAATTTTGTTCACATTTACGTTTAAATTCTTCCAATTTTTTCACATCACTACATTCTACCCAACGGGCGGTTGTGACGTTCACCGGTTCATAAATGGCTTCTACATTGTATTCCGATTTTAAGCGCGCAACCACAACATCAAATTGCAGAACACCGACCGCTCCGACAATCAAATCATTGTTGGATAAGGGTCTAAATACCTGTACAGCCCCCTCTTCTGACAACTGCACCAATCCTTTTAATAGCTGTTTTTGTTTAAGCGGATCTTTTAATCGTATCCGTCGGAACAATTCAGGCGCAAAATTAGGGATACCAACAAATTTGAAATCTTCCCCCTGCGTAAACGTATCACCGATTTGAATCGTACCATGATTGTGCAATCCAATAATATCGCCTGCATAAGCTTCTTCGACATGTTCACGATCACCTGCCATAAATGTCAAGGCATCAGAAATATTCACATCTTTGGCAATCCTCACATGGCGTAACTTCATGCCCTTTTCATACTTCCCTGACACGATACGCATAAAAGCAACTCGGTCACGATGTTTTGGATCCATATTAGCTTGAATTTTAAAGACAAAGCCACTAAATTTTTCTTCTGAGGATTTCACTTCTCGCTTATCCGTTTGACGAGGTTGTGGCGTTGGCGCCCAAGCAGTTAAGCCATCAAGCATATGATCGACACCAAAATTACCTAACGCTGTACCAAAAAAGACAGGGGTTAAATCACCAGATAAAAAAGCATCCAAATCAAACTCATTTGATGCACCTTGAACCAGTTCCAGCTCTTCCCGCAATTGCAGAGCTAAATCCTCGCCCACCGCTGTATCTAATTCGGGGTTATTTAACCCTTTAATAATACGTACATCCTGAATAGTGTGACCTTTACCTGATTGATAAAGATAGGTTTCATCTTTTTTCAGATGATACACGCCCTTAAATAACTTACCACAACCAATCGGCCAAGTGATCGGTGCACATAGGATATTAAGCTCGTTTTCAACTTCGTCAAGCAGCTCCATTGGATCACGAATATCACGGTCTAACTTATTCATAAAAGTTAAAATTGGGGTATTACGTAACCGTGTCACTTCCATTAATTTACGAGTACGATCTTCCACCCCTTTAGCCGCATCAATGACCATTAAACAGCTATCCACTGCTGTCAATGTGCGATAGGTATCTTCCGAAAAGTCTTCATGCCCGGGGGTATCAAGTAAATTGACTAAACAATCATTATATGGAAATTGCATCACAGAAGTTGTGATAGAAATACCACGTTGTTTTTCCATCTCCATCCAGTCAGATTTTGCATGTTGCGCATTGGCTCCACGCCCTTTTACCGTTCCGGCAGTTTGAATTGCGTGACCGAATAACAAAACCTTTTCGGTAATCGTGGTTTTACCGGCATCAGGGTGCGAAATGATAGCAAAAGTGCGACGAGCATTAACTTCGTCTAAATAAGCTTGTTCTGTCATAAAATTAACGTTCATTAACCTGTACAAAAATAATCGAGCATTTTAACAGGTATCGCTATGCATTGCCATGAATGTATTACCTGTGATTTTCCTTATTTAATTATCTCTGCATAATATCTTCACTAGCCTAGCCAATTTGTACATTTACAGTATAAAATAGCGCTGAACTACGCAAAAGTTTTATCAAAACGGAACTTTCTATGAATATTCGTGATTTGAAATTATTTTTACATTTATGTGAGACGTGTCATTTTGGTATGACAGCTAATGCTATGCATGTTAGCCCATCGACTTTATCACGGCAAATCCAACGCATGGAAGACTATTTTGGTCATCCGCTTTTTATACGTGATAATCGGCAAGTTCAAATCACCCAAGTTGGCGAAAAGGTCAAACGTTTTGCACTCCAAGTTATTAGTCAACATCAGCAATTAAAACAAGAGTTAGAATTATCCAATCAACAGCTCATTGGTGAATTAAGACTTTTTTGTTCAGTGACAGCCGCTTACAGCCATTTACCTGACATTTTAGACCAGTTTCGTATACATTACCCACTGATTGAAATTAAATTATCAACTGGCGATGCGGCAGATGCCGTTGAAAAAGTCCAGTCTAACGAGGCGGATCTCGCTATCGCAGGCAAACCGAAACAATTGCCTGCTGGTGTTGAATTTTTAAAATTTGGTGAAATTGAAATGGTTTTGTTAATACCCAAACTTAATAGTACCTTTAGTGATAAACTTCATCAAAAAAAGCCCGATTGGCATAATATCCCTTTCATTTTACCTGAGCATGGCCCAAGCCGACAACGTATTGATCTTTGGTTTAAGCAACAAAAAATTACCAGCCCTAAAATTTATGCCACCGTTGCCGGACATGAAGCCATTGTCTCAATGGTGGCATTAGGCTGCGGTGTTGCCCTATTACCGAAAGTTGTGATGGAAAACAGTCCCGAAAGAATAAGAGAGCGTATTACTGAATGGTCAACCAACTTAATGAAACCTTTTGACATAGGAATGTGTGTCCAAAAAAGGCGATTATCCGAAAAAATTATCGCGGCATTTTGGAACCTATCCAATCTAAATCATACCAAAAATTAGAAAATAATTTATAATGGATTTGTCATTCAAAAACTAACATTGACAGGATTGTTAATGTTTTTGATTGCAATGAATGATACGCAACTATTTAACAGTCTGACTATCAAAAAGGAATATTTGAAATGCAATTGCACAACTTTCACGTTAAAACATTATTATCATTATTACTTTTTAGCTCCACACTTATTCCAATTTCCTTGCACGCTCAACAAGATATTCAGACCGATTCTTCTCAAAATTACTCAATCTTAGCTCCCGACTGGCTACTTACCGAAGAAGCCGTTTATTACGATGGTGACAGTGATGACCTCGTCACGGCAGGTCTAGGATTTACCACCTTATCCACGTCAATTTATACCCCACATTTCAGTGATCCGACTCAGCCAACCATTCAAGAGCTACGGCAAGCAAAACTCAATCGTTTTATCAATATCAATAATGGTGAAGGCTCCTTATTTGGATTTAGACGCCAGGAATTAAGTCCCCTTTTTGATGGCAAAATTCCGGGATTTGAAATTTTAGCAACACTAAAATTAGAACAAGAAAAGGTGGGCATGTTACTGCAAATCCCGCTTGATTTTGATAAAAATAAACCATGTATTATTGCAGTGCCTGCGACGGATTCAGACGGGTTATATAATGCCAAAGATGTGCAAATTCGGGGTTTATGGGGACTTCGGCACAATTGTGCGGTTGTTTATAATGATAAAGGTTTAGGCAATGGTATTTATGATATTGAGCATAAGCGTGGTTATGCTATAAATGGGCAAACTCAATCTACTAATTTATTGTTCGAACCCACTATTTTCAATAGAGATAGATTTATTAAAAAATATCCAAATCGCTATGCAATAAAACAACTCCATTCACGATTAAATTCTGAAGAAAGATGGGGCGAATTTGTATTAAAATCCATTGAATTTGCTTTTTATGCCCTTAATACACAATTCCCTTCTGATTCTAAGTTTCATTTTAATAAGGATAACACAATAGTTTTAGTTTATGGTGCAAGTGATGGTGGCGGTGCAGCATTAAAAGCAGGTGAACTTGATACTGACAATGTCATTAAAGGTATCGTTGCGGTTAATCCACAAATTCAACCCAATGTTGAAAATAGCACCGTTTCCATTCAATATAATAAAAGTGCTCCTCAAAAAATCGATTATAAATCAATTGCTGATTACAGTAGTTATGCGTCCCTGTATATTCCTTGTGCTATATCTGCTATTGTAGCTAAGCACAAAACGATCACTATTCCGTTTGCCGACAAATACCTTTATTCGCAAAACCGTTGTGATGCGCTAAAAAAAGAAAACTTATTAACAAAAGGTACCCCTGAAGAAGCACTTGAAAAATTACATAGCTATGGTTGGACGCCATCAATGGATATCCAACTCCCTTATTTTTATTATAAAGAAACAATTGGATTGCCTTATCAATATATCAGTGCCTATGGTCATTTTGATGTCACCGATAGAATGTGTGGTTACTCGGTCGCAAGTACGCAACAAAATCCGATAAATTATCAAGGTAAAGTTGCTAGTTTACACGAAGTGACATTTCAACAGCTATGGTCTTTTGCAACGGGTCATTTACCGATATGGTTAACGGATGATTCAACGGCTTTAGCACTGGTTAATAATGAAGATGCCTATTCACCAAGAAGCGATTTCTTTTCGGGTTCAGATAACAAAAAAGCCATTGACTATAATGCTAAGGGCGCCATATGTTTATATAAAAAATTAACGCATCCTCGTGTTAAATTTGGCATTAATCAAGTGAGTGCATCAGCAAATTTACATGGCACAAAAACCCTTATCGTTCATGCTCGTCATAACGTTAAACAGCTACCTGATTATACTGCACGTGCTTATGTCGCATTAAATAGCCAAGTAGAAGGTAACGCCTCGCAACTGCGCTATTATGAGATTGAAAACACCAGCTACTTGGATGGCACTTATCCATTTGATAATTCGCTCTTACCAATTGATTATTATGGGGAAGATGCCATGGAATGGTTATGGTTTCATTTAACGAATCATGCCTCTTTACCTGAAAGCCAAGTTGTTCGTGCAAAAGCCAGAGGTGGTAAAATAGGTTTTGCTCCACAATTGACCGAAAATACGCTTGTCCCTATTTCGCAAACACCAAACCAAAAGGATTTAATCACGACTGAAAACGGGAAAATTATATTACCCAATTAGTATCTACGGTAATTAGCAATCCGCTTAGGACACATCCAAGTTATTAATTCACATTTGTTAAGTCTAATTTTACATTAATAACAGGTAGTCCTAGCGGGGATGATAACTAAATAGGATCAGCTATTATTAAGCGACACATTTTAGGATACAAAATAAAAAACAGCGCTTCGAATTCTTTGTAGTGCTGCTTAATATCATAAATAGTCTCTTTTAATAACCATAGCTTTGGTCGTCGGGTGGCCATACCATTAAGCACTTTTCCAACAAATTCAAGATTTGCGTAATTTTCTAACCATTTGCCTTGCCACATTGACTGCATAAAATGCTGATAATGTTCAGGATAGAGATGAATAAAGGGCTGAATTTGTTGTCTGGTGTATTGGTCAAATTCAGACACTGATTGCCCCATGCCATAATCAGTCCAATGTTTAGATAAAAAATGATCCCATACAATATCAAGTGCAATCGGTGCGACACGTTGATGCGGTTTGATAAAGTGTGTTTTGGCTTGTTTCACTTCTGTTAAACCATCGACCATGCTATCAATTTTACGATGTAACATGATACCGTCGGCTATCGTTTGCGGATAAACAAGATAAGGATCCCCTTTAACAAAATCAGCCACACTATTGCCAATTAAGGAGCTATTAGCTAAAGTGGCAAGATGTAAATGAGCTAGAATGTTCATCTTAATTACACGTTACTATTCACGATGTTTAAACTCCCCTTCAGCAAAACCTTGTCGCCAATAACTAATAATATGAAATGCATCGGGGGGTAAATGAGGATAATTATCTTTAAGCGTATGTCGAATTTGCTGGGCTAAATCCCGCTCCATTCCACCCCAAATAAGTAAATTATCACTATGGACAATATTCGCTTTTTTTATTGTTTCAACAAGTTGATTTGGCTGATTAACATCTTGTATCAGCCAGTTAACATGAGTATTTAGACTATTCGGTAAAGCCATAATATCTGTTGGGTGATTGACTTCGATAAACGCTTGAACATTAACATTGTTAGGTAGGTGTTCAAGCGTATAACAAATGGCAGGTACAGCTGTTATATCACCAATCAACACCAAACTTTGCTGATTAAACATAAGTTTTGCCGCTGTGCCGACTAAACCTATCTGATCATTGACTTTAGCCTGCTGAGCCCAAACCGAAGCTAATCCCTCTTGATGAATGGCAAAATCAATCGTTAATTGCTGTGTCGTTTCATCATAGTGACGAATACTATAACTCCGAGCCAATTGACGAATCTTGTCATTTATCAGTATTTTATTATTGTCGTCTAATTGTGGAAAAATTATCGTTCCCGTTGAAGGATCAGCAAACAATAATTTTAAATGAGGACAAATCCATAAAGGATTAACCGTCAGCTGTTTATCACAACTAAAGTTAATTCGAATAAAACTATGCGATAACCTTTCAATTCTCAATACCGTTAAAAGTGCATTAACAATAGATGTTTGTTTTTTTCCTGTCATTATGGCTAACCTAATATTTCATTTTTAACTATCATACAACAAAACTTAAATTTTTAGGCTATCTTTTCAATTATTGCTCAGAAACACAGACAAACACACTCCACCCAATTAGGCAGAATGTGATAACAGATGATGACAGTTTAAATTAATAAGTCAGTGAACCAAACGCATTACGCCAATCTTGTTCAAATTTTACTATCGCTGCATCTACAGCTGGATCGGAGATAAATAGTTCAGCTACATCCACCGGTAAGGTAATAGATTCACATCCGGCTAACAGACAATCTAATGCTTGCCTAGGTGTGCGAAAACTTGCCGCCAATACCATGGTTTGAGGACAATGTAACGCTAACAGTTTTTGTAATTCTTGCACGGTATCTTTACTGTTGCCGCCTTGGGCATCAATTCGATTGACATAAGGCGCAATATATTTAGCCCCGGCTAGCGCACCTAATAATCCCTGCCCTGCGCCATAAACAGCAGTGCCTAAAGTAGGGATTCCTTGTTGTGTTAAAGCTCTAATCGCTTTCAGTCCTTCTGCATTAACAGGAATCTTAGTAACAATATTGGGTACGACTCTTCTGAGTTGTTCTGCCTCTTTTATCATGGATGATGCATCGCTTGAAAGTACCTGTGCAAACAGTAATTTATCGGCGCCTAATAAATCATGCAGTGTCGATAATAAGGTAAAGAGTGATTGACCGGATTTTGCCACAATGCTTGGATTGGTTGTGACGCCTTTAATCGGTAAAATGGGGGCTAGACGTTTAATGGCTTCAATATCGGCGGTATCTAAATATAACTCCATGGTTAACTCCTGCTGAATGTTCAAATCATTAATCACTGTATTGATACCATACTAGATAATATTAAACCGATAGCCTAGATGACAATCCTGCGATTTACTGGATATTTGTACGCTTAATAAGAAAATGTGAGTGAGATCACACTAAAAACATTTTAAGAATATCCTAATGATAAAATTAACGATTTACTTGATACTTTAAAATACTATTTGGCAGTATATAATCATGGTTACAATACATAACTCGATTTATCTACGATATTATTTTATGAAGATAGCGATATGGCGATAACGATCAATGAAGTGTTAGCAAAATGCCTTAATCATCAACAAACGAATCAGATATATTTTGCTAATTATGCTCAATCAGCACCACTACTTGCTGATCAAGTCAGTTTACCCAGAATAGAAATCATGATAGAGGGAAAACAATCCATACAATGGGCAGACTATCAAGGAAACATTATTGAAAAAACGTTATTTCCTAGCGATCTTTTATATATTACAGCACAAAGTTGGAGCAAGCCCGCTTATACAACCCCCTTCACCACATTAAGCATCCTGTATGATAAACAACAAATTAGCATAACTATCAACCAGTGGGACGGTCAAGCACTGACATCTTATGATCAAATTAATGTACCTAGGCGAGGAGCACGTATTGGGGCGTTTATCATTCAAGCGCTAACTGAACTAACTTGGCAGCATCAGCCTTGCGAGCGTGCTCCTACCGCTTATCATCTTATTCAAAGCTTATTAAGTCATACCTTCGACTTACTGAATGTTGATGTCAGAACCTCAACCAAAACAGCTAGCTTATTTGAGGCAATTCGGCAATATATTGATAGCCATTTTCGTGACGATATCACCCGAGATTTTCTCGCTAAAATGTTCTATATTTCACCCAATTATCTATCTCACCTATTCCAGCGAGAAGGTAAAATAGGTTTGAATGAATATCTTACCCATGTACGTCTGGAATATGCAAAAACTCGCCTTAGAGACTATGATTTAAATATCAAAGATATTGCCTTAGCATCAGGTTTCAAAGATAGTCACTATTTTTGTCGAATCTTCAGAAAAAAAACTGAACGTACCCCGACCGAATACCGTCGCCAATATCATAGTAAATTATTACCGATGACGGATAACAACAAAACTAGTTAACTAAATTAATGGTTGTGAAAAGTAATTTCATTTGATATAGTTTCAAATGAAATTATCTAAATAAGGTGATGTGATGGCAATCCCGATAGCAACCGTTGAAAAACTGATTGAAAAATTTAAAGCTCGTGGACTCTCTTCAAACTATGACGAGATTTTTTTAAGTCGCTTATTGCAATTTAGTACCGAAGCACTATTAGAAAATTTGAATCAAACCTACCGACATTATGAATTAGATGATAAATTATTTGCGGTTTTATTAGTGATTAACGCCTTTCACCCTGAAGGGGTAAAACCATCGCAAATCAGCGAATTAACCAATTTTACTCGCGTACAAATTACCCGTTTTGTTGATACACTGGTGGGAAATGACTTAGTCGCCCGCCAAGCTGATCCGCATGACCGCCGCTCACATTGTTTAATTTTAACCAAAAAAGGCATCAATTTTTTTCAACATGAACTACCACCCATGGAAAAAAAAGTGGTTCAAGCTTGGCAAGTTATTACTCAAGAAGAACGTCAACAGTTACGCACAATTTTAACTAAACTTTTAAAGCATCTTGCCGAGTAAACTAAATGAGAATATCCATGAAACAAAAAGGGCTTATCGCCCTGTTAATATTAATCATTATTGCAGTACTTTGGGTGATTTGGTTCATATATAAAAGTCCTTCATCGCTGATTTTATATGGTAATGTGGATATCCGAACGGTAAACAGTAGCTTTCGTGTATCAGGACGCTTAATACAATTAAATCACGAAGAAGGTGATTCGATTAAACAAGGTGATCTATTAGCTAAACTGGATGCAAAACCTTATCAAATCGCTTTAAATAAAGCGAAAGCAAATCTGATGGTAAAGCAGGCGCAACTTGATTTAATGATAACCGGATATCGTAAAGAAGAAGTTGCCCAAGCAGCAGCACAAGTTTTACAGTACCAAGCGAGTTATGATTATGCAGAGAATAACTATCAGCGCATGGTCAAATTGATGAAATCATCATCCATTTCTAAAGATCAACTTGAAAACAGTTTAACCTTACGTAATCAAGCTAACGCTAATTTACAAACAGCAAAGCAAAAACTTGATCAACTTACTAATGGTTACCGAAAAGAAGAAATTGAAGCTGCACAAGCCACTGTGCAAGCGGCTAAAGCTGAGTTAGACCAAGCGGAACTTAACTTATCGGATACCGAACTTTATGCACCAACCGACGGCACCATTTTAACTCGAGCAGTAGAATCTGGCACAATGTTAACCGCAGGAACCCCGATTTATGCTATATCTATAGATAGACCTGTCTGGGTACGTGCTTATATTGACGAGGTCAATTTACATCAAGCCATTCCGGGTAGAACTGTCTATGTTTATACCGATTCACAGCCAGATAAACCTTATATTGGACAGATTGGTTTTGTATCGCCTACGGCCGAATTTACACCTAAAACAGTCGAAACCCCTGTATTACGTACAGATTTAGTTTACCGCTTACGTATTCAAATACGTCAAACTGGTGACGGTCAAGCGAATGATATGTTGCGCCAAGGCATGCCGGTAACGATTAAATTTGCAGAATAATCGCTATGACTAAACAAAATCGCCAGCAAATCAAACTCACTCATGTGACCAAAGTGTTTAAGCAAAAAAATCAGCAAGTCACTGTCGCACTAAAACCTTTATCGACAACAATTTTTGCACAGGGTGTGACAGGATTGGTTGGCCCTGACGGTGCAGGGAAAACAACACTATTGCGTATGCTGGCAGGCTTGCTTTCGCCAAGTGCAGGTCAAATTAATGTTGCGCAATATAATCCGACTGAAGATCGGGATCAATTGCGCGCAATTTTAGGCTATATGCCTCAAAAGTTTGGTCTTTACGAGGATTTGACGGTTAGTGAAAACCTTAATTTATTTGCTGATCTGCGACATATCAAACAAGAAGAACGTCAACAAATTTTTGCCAAACTCCTAAAATTCACCGATTTAACTAAATTTACCCAACGTTTGGCGGGCAAGTTATCGGGGGGAATGAAGCAAAAACTGGGGTTAGCATGTACTTTGCTTGGCGATCCACAAATATTACTACTTGATGAGCCTGGTGTTGGCGTGGATCCTATTTCACGCCAAGAACTTTGGCACATGGTTCATCAACTAGCCAAAGAAGGGATGTTAATTATCTGGAGCACCTCTTATCTTGATGAAGCCGAGCAATGTGAAACAATTTTACTGATGAATCAAGGTGAATTACTCTTTCAAGGTCAACCCTCATGTTTAACTGAACGTGTCAAAGATCGAGTTTACCTGCTCACTTCGCCAATTTCACATCGTCGGTTATTACAAACGGCCTTAAAACTCCCTGAAGTCAGTGACGGCGTGATCGAAGGTGATCGTATTCGCTTAATACTCAAGCCGAATCACGCCATTGAACAAGTCATAGCAAAACTTGGGACAACTAACATCACTTATCAACCTACCTTAGGACGGTTTGAAGATGCGTTTATTGACCGATTAGGCGGAATAACTCAAAAAGAATCAATATTAACTAAAATTATGCCGCAGGTTGCCGGTCTGCCAAACGATATTGTCATAGAAGCAAAAGATCTTACCCGAACTTTTGGTCATTTTATTGCAACGGATCATGTTAATTTTGCCATAAAGCGTGGTGAAATATTTGGTTTATTAGGGCCCAATGGCGCAGGTAAATCGACAACATTTAAAATGATGTGTGGTTTATTACCGATTAGTGATGGGCAAGCGTTAGTATTGGGATTTGATCTAAAAAAAAGTGCAACTAAAGTACGTGAACGCATTGGCTATATGGCACAACGTTTTTCTTTATATGACAGATTAACTGTACGCCAAAATTTAAGCTTCTTTTCAGGCATCTACGGCTTAATGGGCAGTGAACAAACACTGCGCATGAATGAAATGATAACCGCATTTAATTTTGAGCCGATTTTAGACAAAACACCAGAATCACTCCCCTTAGGATTCAAACAGCGATTAGCTTTAGCCTGTGCGTTAATGCATAAACCCGATATTGTGTTTCTTGATGAACCGACATCTGGCGTCGATCCTATCACTCGTCGTGAGTTCTGGATCCATATCAACAGTTTAGTCGAAAAAGGGGTTACGGTCATGGTCACCACTCACTTTATGGACGAAGCCGAATATTGTGATCGCATTGCATTAATTAATGGTGGCAAGTTAATTGCTTTGGGTTCGCCTAACCAACTTAAACAATCGGTCGCAAGCAACGCCACCATGGAGCAAGCCTTTATTAAATTGGTGAACGACGCTAACTCAGGGGCAACAACATGATATTTTCACTCTCTCGAACATTAACACTGTGTAAAAAAGAGATGAAACAGATTATTCGTGACCCGAGCAGTTGGATTATGTCAATTATTATTCCATTAATATTACTCTTCTTATTTGGCTATGGTATTAGTTTAGATTCCAATAAAATCCGTGTTGGGGTATTAGTTGAACAAAACAGTCAACCTGCCCATGATTTTGTCCAAGTGTTAAATGGTTCCCCCTATATTGAACCCATATATCTGGATAATCGTTCAGCATTATCGGCAAAATTAAATGCTGGCGAAATTCGAGGTATGCTTATCATTCCAGTTAATTTTGCTCAACAAGTGCAAAATAGGCAAGCAGCCATTCAGTTAATTACCGACGGAAGTGAACCGAATACCGCTAATTTTGTACAAGGCTATTTAACCGGTGTGTGGCAAATCTGGTTACAGCAGCGCAGTCAACAGCAATTAATGAATAGTCAACCAATGATTGACATGACTTCACACGTTTGGTTTAACTCCGCAGCAATCAGCAAAAATTTTATTTTGCCCGGTGCAATAACCATTATTATGACGATAATTGGCTCGATATTGACGTCGTTAGTCGTTGCTCGAGAATGGGAACGTGGCACAATGGAAGCATTGCTCTCTACCCCGATGACCAAGTTGGAGTTCTTATTATCTAAATTGATTCCTTATTACTTAATCGGTTTAATAGCCTTAATTATCTGTTTTATTGTCACTGTAGGCATTATGCATGTCCCTTTTCGTGGATCTTTTACGCTATTATTACTACTCAGCAGTCTATTTTTATTGGTGATTTTGCAACTTGGTTTATTAATATCCACCCTTACGCGGAATCAATTTAATGCCGCAATGATAGCGTTAAACGCGGCCTATTTACCTGCGGTTATGCTGTCAGGTTTTGTATTTGAAATCAATAGTATGCCCGCTATCATTCAACTAGTTACCTATATCATTCCTGCACGTTACTACGTCAATATTCTACAAACTCTCTTTTTAGCGGGCGATATTTTTTCAGTCATGCTAATTAATGCAGGCTTTTTACTTATGTGTTTATTGCTGTTATTTGTGGTGATTTTCAAAAAAACTCGAATGCAATTAGATTAAGGTAAAGGAATAATACTATGTTAAAATTTTTCAACACTATCGCCTTTTACCGCACATTAACTCTAATTAAAAAGGAGTTAGCCCTACTTTGGCAAGACAAACAGACACGCATTATCTTAATCGTGCCAGTATTGCTACAAATTTTTATTTTCCCCTTTGCTGCAACCTTGAATGTCAATAATGCGACCATTGCCGTTTATCGCCCCACGATTGATGAACCAACAACGGAGTTAATCCATCGTATAGCCCATGCCAGCAGTTTTTCAAACGTATTGATATTAGATTCACAGCAAGCCATTACTGACACGATTAATCATCAAAAAGCCTTGGTGGTTGTACAATTTCCTGCTGACTTCTCTCGCAAGTTACTGAATGGACAATCGCCACAAATCCAAATAATTTTAGACGGTCGTAAATCGAATAGTGCCCAAATTGCCGCTAACTATATTCAACAAATTATTATGCAATATCAGCAACAAAATATGAATCAAGATAAGGGCGGATTAATCGTTCGTCACCGTTATAACAGTAATTTAGACTATAAACATTTTATCTTACCTTCGCTGGTTGCACTTATTACCACCATTGGCGTTATGATCGTAACCTCGTTATCAGTAGCGAGAGAACGTGAACAAGGCACGCTTGACCAACTACGTATTTCACCTTTAATGACATGGCAAATTTTTGTTGGTAAAGCGATACCGGCAATCATTGTGGCAACATTACAAGGAACAATCGTACTTATTGCCAGTATTTTTATATATCAAATACCGTTTCAAGGATCGTTTATTTGGTACTATCTCTGTATGATGAGTTACGGACTCTCTTTAGTGGGATTTGGATTATTTATATCAGCACTTTGCTCAACTCAACAACAGACCTTTATCGGTATTATTACCTTTATGGTGCCGGCTATTTTACTATCTGGTTTTATTGCGCCAATCGAAAACATGCCACTCTGCTTACAGTATTTAACTGAAATCAATCCAGTGCGTCACTTTATCGAATTGACTAAACAGATTTATTTAAAAAACGTCAATTTTTCAATCATCTGGCAAAGTCTATGGAAGCTCTATGCAATCACCATACTATTAGGAGGTATGGCTTATTATTTATTTAAAAAATATATGTGAATTTAAAGAGAGCCTCACCTAACCTTATATGTTTAAATCAAATTCTGTTAACTGTTTTAGGATTACAATCCAATCATGACAATTCCTATTTAATAAACTTTCAGTAAGAGAATTGAACAACCACAATCGGCAAGTATCCACCAAACCCAAAGCAAATAAACACTTACAATACTTGGCAATGGGACTTTGACAATTATCACTTGTAAAACCGTCACACAACAATGTTCAATTTTTTGGAGGGATGAGAGAATCAAGAGAAGATTATATTATCCCCTCTTGATTTGAGCGTGTTCAATATCAGCAAAATCACTTATTCAAAAAGTCTGTTCGACGTCCCGATGTTTATCGTCGTTAATCTAGTTTAGGATGCTGATCGACTAAATCTTGACGCTGTTCTTGCAGATTCTCGATTTGTTCATCAATATCTTCAACTTTTTGTTCAATTGAATCAAAATGATCCGATAAAATTTCTTTTGCTTCTCGACGATTTGAAGCGGCGGGTGTGGCGCCTCTTAATGGTTGATTTGCGGTTTCTCGCATTTTTAAACCAGTGACTAATCCAACAATTGCTACAACCATCAAATAGTATGCAGGCATATATAAGTTATTGGTTTCTTCGACAAGCCAAGCTGCCACTGTTGGGGTTGCCCCGGCAATTAATACCGAGATATTAAAAGCGATAGCTAGCGCACTAAACCGGATATTGGTAGGAAAAATAGCGGGTAAAATAGATGCCATCACACCTGTAAAGCAATTAAGTAGTACAGCAAGTATTAGTAATCCCAAAAAGATTAAACCAATATTATCACTATTAATCATCATAAAGGCCGGATAAGCAAGAATAAGTAACCCCACACTACCGCCAATAATAAAGGGTTTTCGCCCAATTTTATCGCTTATTAAGCCAATCATAGGTTGAACAAATAGCATACCAATCATTATCGCAATAATCAGTAATACACCATGATCGGAATGATAATTTAAATCGTGCGATAAATAACTTGGCATATACGTCAGCAACATATAATAGGTAACATTGGTCACGATCACTAAGCCCACGCAGACCATAAAACTCTTCCAATATTGGGTTAAAATCTGTTTTAACGTAATTTTAGTTGGTTTTTCAGACCGTTGTTCATTAGACTCAGATTGTTGCTGAAAAGTGGGCGTTTCATCAAGCGCATGACGCAAATACAGACCAATTACCCCTAAAGGTAACACAAAAAAGAACGGGATACGCCACCCCCAATCTCGAAATTTGGCATCACCTAATAAAGTAGATAAAATGACAACCAACCCTGCACCAATTAAAAAGCCTGCAATTGACCCAAAATCCAGCCAACTCCCCATAAATCCTCGTTTACGATCAGGCGAATATTCAGCCACAAAGGTTGCCGCTCCAGAATATTCACCACCAATTGAAAATCCTTGTGCTAATTTCGCCAGTAACAATAGGATTGGTGCGGTAATCCCAATAGTTGCATAAGAAGGAATTAAGCCAATACAAAAGGTACTTAACGACATAATCACTATTGTCATAGACAGCACCTTTTGCCGTCCTAATTTGTCACCTAATAAACCAAACACCACTCCGCCCAATGGACGCACTAAAAAAGGGACTGAAAAAGTGGCTAACGCAGCGACAACTTGAACACTGGGCGATGCATTTGAAAAGAACACCTGCCCTAATATATAGGCTAAAAAACCATAAACACCAAAATCAAACCACTCCATCGCATTACCGAGTGCAGCAGCCGTAATGGCTTTTTTAAGCTTACTATCATCAATAATGGTAATATCATTAATATTCAAAGGTTTTGTAATTGACTTTTTTGCCTTCTTCATAAAAAACCGCCTATTTTCATGCAAATTATGGAATAAGTTGAATACAATTTTGATAAAGACTTGCTATAGTGCTTTAGTGACAACAAATGGTTTATTGATTACTTAAATTTTGAAGATATACAAGGAACAGAAAAAGAATTAAACGATTTATCGTTATTACTATCAATCAATTAAGTTTGATAATTACGTTTAGTTTGACAAAAAATAGGCTTTAATTATAGCAACATAAGATCAGGTTGTAAAATTACAACCAATCTGATAGTTGAAAGTTTCACGTCAATATATTCGACACAATTCTGGTTAAATTTTTTTAAAATAGCTGTTCTACCCTTCTCTAAATCGTTCACCTGTAACAAATTTAACTTTACCTAGTATCCCATGAAATAATCCTTTAAAATGACGTTACTAAAACTGATGAGGTAATTCCTATGCGCTGGAGAGACCAAAGAGAGAGTGATAATATTGAAGATCGCCGCTCACAATCAGGAAGTGAACTAGGAACGCGAATTCCTATTGGTGGTAAAGGCAGAGTTGTTCTATTCATTGTTGTTTTAATCGCCGGCTATTATGGCGTTGATTTAACCGGTTTACTCAATTCAGATGTTATTGATCTTAATAGCACTCCACAAAACAGCGCTGAGTATGCGATTGATGATCCGCAAGCAGCGAAATTTACGTCGGTCATTTTAGCCAGCACCGAAGATTATTGGAGCCAGGAATTTAAACGCCTCGGCAAAACCTATATCCCACCCAAATTAGTTCTTTATACAGGTTCAACGCAAACCTCTTGCGGTACCGGTCAAACCTTTATGGGGCCGTTTTATTGCAGTATTGATAAAACGGTTTATCTGGACACTTCTTTCTATCAAGAGATGAAACAGCGACTAGGCGGTGGCGGTGATTTTGCGCAAGGTTATGTCATTGCCCATGAAATCGGTCACCATGTGCAAAATCTACTCGGCACATTTAATCAACTAAAACAATTTAAACAATATTCCGATGTTAGCGATAATCAATTATCAGTAAGATTAGAATTGCAAGCCGATTGCTATGCAGGGTTATGGGGAAATGCAGTTCAAAAACAGAACTTACTTGAAGTTGGTGATATCGAGCAAGCACTGAACACAACCGAAGCCATTGGTGATGATCGCCTACAACGACAACGTGATGGATATGTAGTACCCGATAGTTTTACACATGGCACGTCGAAACAACGTTACGCTTGGTTTAAAAAAGGGTTTGATAGTGGTTCAATTGAACAATGTGACACTTTTACTGAGTAACGAACAACATAAGGAAACAAAATGGATGTCAAATTAGTGAATCGTATTTTATTAGTGAATGATGACGGCATCGATGCCCAAGGTATCAAAATATTAAAAAATGTGGCGGAAAAACTGGCTCATGAAGTTTGGGTAGTAGCGCCAATTATAGATCAAAGTGGCGTGTCTTGTTCCGTCAGTTTAAAAGCCCCATTCAGAGTCTCTAAACGTTCTCATACCGAATACGCCGTTTATGGTACGCCAGCAGATTGCATGTTATTTGCATTGAAACATCTAATGACAGACCAATTACCTGATTTAGTCTTATCCGGTATTAATAATGGGTCTAATGTTGGCTTTGAAACGATTTTATCGGGTACCGTTGGGGCGGCAATGATGGCGATGACCCTTGGCGTACCGGCAATGGCATTAAGCCAAGTGAGCAGTGAAGATAATCAACCGACAAATTGGCATTGTGCCATTCACCATGCTGAAAACGTCATCCGAAAATTGCATGGGTTATCAATGCCTAAAAACATCTGTTTTAATGTCAATTTTCCAGATTGTAATGCTGATCAAATAAAAGGATATAAACTCACCAAACAAGGGGAACCGGATGTAAGCGAACTGATACTCACCCCAACTAAAGACCCAGAAGGACATGACTATTTTTGGTTCAGAGCTAAACGAAATCAAACCGCTTGCCATGAAGACAAAGAACTGGATATAGCAAACAGTGGCTACGTTGCAATCACGCCTATGAGTTATGAAAGAACACATTATCCTAGTCTTAACACATTGCAAAATGCGTTAAATTTTGACTAATACTTAATGCGTACGTCTTTCTTATATCGAAAGACGTACAAAAGCTATTAATGGTTTGATTTTGATTCGTTAACAAAAGCACAAAACAGGAAAGAAACCGTCACCATAATTAAAGCGATCCAATATATCATTTCATGTCCAAATGCTTTAGAGACGAAACCTTGAATCAGACCGGCAATGATAACGCTACACGTTATACCATTATTAAAAAGCGTTGAAGCAACGCCCATTCGGGTAGGGAGAAGATCTTGGAAATAGATAATTCCAATATTCGCCACAATACCGATGAAAAGTGCATTAAAAATTTGCAATGAAAATAGTGCTACTTCATTTTTGAACAGGATGATGCCAATATAAAACAGAACACCACAGCCAATTGCAATAAAAAATAGATTACGTTTTCCTAAATAAGGTACTAAAAAACCGGCAATTAGCATAACCGGAATTTCGATTCCTGCAGCAAGCCCCATTAACTGACCCGGCAAGGAATCCGACAGATGTAAACTCGATTTTATATATAATGGCATATCGATGATATACATCATATTCGCTGTCCACATAAATACGGTTGATAAAAATAAAAAAACCACATTTTTATTTTGGAATAACGGTTGATTTATCTCCTGCTGATTCATAGCTTGAGTTTGCTGTGTAGCCGGATTTTTTTCGACTGAAGGCAAAAAAATAGCAATAAAGATCATCGCAACAAAAAACATCCCCATTGCACTTAGATACATGGTAGTAAAACCATACTCAATCGCTAGAATAAATGACAAAGGTGGACCAATAACCCAAGCCAAGGAAAGTTGAGCTCGAATAAGTGAGTTAAATGCCACAACATTACGACCCGTTTTAACCGCATACTCACGTGCTAACGCAAAAATTTGTGGCATTGCCGCTGAGGATAATGCCGCAAATAACACGCCCAACGTAATCAAAAAGACATAGTGCCGAGAAAAGGCAAAAACCAGACTATTGAAAACACCCATTAAACAACAGAATATGACAATGAGTCGTCTGTCCCCTTTTTTATCCGAATATTTCGCCAACAAGAAACTCCCCAAAATACTGGCAATCGCATTGACCGAATAAAAAAGACCGACAAGAATGGGATCAACATTGACTTCATCAGTTAAAAAACGACTTAATGTCGGAGATTGTAAAGCGCCTGCGATCCCGATAATGAAAGTAGTAACAAGAAAAGCAGTAAAAATTACCCCTTTTAAATGTCGAAAAGATGAAGTACTCGGCATAGTGATTTCCTGTATATAGAATGAAATAATTATATACTGAAAATAAGCATAACAAAAAACATGTTAAGCATTCGGGTTTAATCCCGCATGACTTGTTTTCAATCCTTTTTAATTAATACAAACCAAACCTTGACAAATATCATTAAAAAAATGATTTATTTTTAATGATACAAGCGTACAATAAAAATCATCAACTAGCCGAGGTAACGTTATGTTATATAATAACAAATCCACTCATCAGCACGCTGATCATCACTGCCATGATAGCTGCCAAAACATCACACATAATCATGCACATAATTCACTTCATGCCCGTAATATTAATAAAAACCATCAATCCAATCTGGGACGTGAAAATCATGATCATATTCAAACGCAAACCAATGATCTTGATCCTCCACCCGATGAACCTGACCAGCAAAGCCCAACTGTCAAATTAACATGGAAAATTCAAGGCATGGATTGTGCGCATTGTGCCCAAAAAATTGAAAATGGAATCAAAACGTTACCCGATATCAATCAAATAAAAATGACGTTTTCAACTGGAAAACTCATGGTATTTGTGCCCAACAAAAATAAAGAAATTATCAAACTCATTGAAGATAAAGTGGTTGAATTAGGTTATACCCCTATTTTTGAATCCTCGCCACATCATCATCATGAGCATTCACACAGTTTGGATAAAAAAGCGCTACTACCTTTAGTGACGCTGGGTATCTTAATTGTAATAAGTTATATCATCCTGTTAATCAATCATGATATAGGTAAATATGCCTTCATTGTTACGGCTATAATTGGCATCATTCCAATAGCCAAAGAAGCCATCACATTAACCCGTAGTGGCACTCCTTTTGCCATTGAAACGCTAATGAGTATTTCAGCAATTGGTGCGCTATTTATCGGTGCCGCAGAAGAAGCCACCATGGTGATTTTTTTGTTTATGATTGGCGAAATGCTTGAAGGGATTGCTAGCAATAAAGCTAAAAAAGGGATTTCCTCACTGGTTGAATTAATGCCAGAAGAAACCGTGATTGTTGTTGACGGAAATCGAAAAACGGTGGCAAGTCATAGTCTTAAACCAGACGATATTATCGAAATATCATCAGGCGGTCGATTACCGGCAGATGTGATCTTAATCAGTGAGCAAGCCAGCATTGATGAAAGCGCACTAACAGGGGAATCGATTCCAGTCAACTATTTATATGGTGATAAAATTTTAGCTGGCTCACTAGTGGTAGATAACACCATTCAATTAAAAGTTGTCTCAGAAACAGGACAAAACGCTGTTGACCGTATTTTACAACTTATTGAAGATGCTGAAGAACGCAAAGCACCGATAGAGCGATTTATTGATAAATTTAGTCGCTATTATACCCCTGCTATTGCCCTATTATCGCTATTAGTAATGGTTATTCCGCCTCTATTGATTCAGACTGATTGGTACACATGGATTTATCGTGGATTAACGTTACTACTAATAGGTTGTCCATGTGCGTTAGTGATTTCAACACCGGCTGTTATTACTTCTGCGTTATCGAGTGCGGCTAAATATGGTGTTTTAATTAAAGGCGGTGCAGCCCTAGAACATATAGGTTCAATCAAAATGATTGCTTTTGATAAAACCGGAACCCTGACCGAAGGCAAACCTCAAGTTACCGATGTTATCAATCGTGATATCACAACCGAACACTTGTTAACTGTTGTTGCTGCGGTGGAAAGTGGATCACATCATCCGTTAGCCAAAGCTATCCTTGACTATGCTAAACAAAATAAGATTGTTTTTACTGAAGCCAATAATCGTAAAGCGATTGCTGGGGTCGGTATTCAAGGAGATATCAATCAAGAGACTTTTTACGTTGTAGCCCCGAATAGACTCGACACCCTATCAACCCAATTACCCCAAGAAGATGCACAGCTTATACAACAGCTTGAAACTAAAGGAAAAACGGTTGTCGTTGTAGTATCTCATCAAAAATTATTGGGTATCATTGCTTTGCAAGATGTACTTCGCCAAGATGCGGTCAGTGCACTCAATCAACTTCATCAATTAGGCTTAAAAACCTTGATGTTAACAGGCGATAATGAACGAGCTGCCAAAGCTATTGCCCAACAACTCAATATTGATTACCAAGCGGAACTTTTACCGGCCGATAAATTAAATGAAATTGAAAAAATAAGCACCACAACCGCTATTGCCATGGTTGGCGATGGTATTAATGACTCCCCTGCCATGAAAGCCGCTACTGTAGGTATTGCAATGGGTAGCGGAACAGATGTCGCACTCGAAACAGCCGATGCGGCTTTAACCAAAAATAGTTTATTAAGTTTACCAAAATTGATACGTTTAACACGCTTTGCTAACCGTAATATCAAACAGAATATTACAATTGCTTTAGGCATTAAGTTGATATTTTTAATTACCAGCCTATTTGGTATTACAGGACTTTGGCTTGCTGTATTAGCAGATTCGGGGACAACAGCGATTGTCACAGCCAATGCTTTAAGATTGCTTAAACTTAAAAAATAAGGATTCTAAATATCAAGTTGCAGAAACACCGTTGTTAAAAAATGAGTTTTTAGACTTTTTAAAAACGGTATGGCATCTATCAACACCCACCAAGTAGGGATTTTACAAAATGCCTGCTTGGCGCTATTAAGAATAAAGGAAACCTTACCTATTATCCATTTTTGTTCGCATGCGAACAGTTTATCCCTATGTGTATAGGGAACACCGTTTTAATTAATAAAATGTTAGGCATTTGCGCGGATTATCCCTATGTGTATAGGGAACACGCATACATGCGTTTCAGCAAATCAGAATCGCCCGGTTTATCCCTATGTGTATAGGGAACATAGCCAGCCGGGATTATCAATGAAGTTGAAAAACGGTTTATCCCTATGTGTATAGGGAACACTTCGATTAGAGGAGGTCATGGCGTCGCAAGCCCGGTTTATCCCTATGTGTATAGGGAACACTTGATGCATGATCGCCTGACGTAAACGCGTCTCGGTTTATCCCTATGTGTATAGGGAACACGTATAATGTTTTTTGACTAACTCATCCAACTCTGGTTTATCCCTATGTGTATAGGGAACACGTTATTTCATCACACAATGGTAAATCCAATCCCGGTTTATCCCTATGTGTATAGGGAACACTTGATATTGTGAGAGCCCGATGTTTTGCAGGGCGGTTTATCCCTATGTGTATAGGGAACACTAATTTGTCCCCGAACGTCCCGACGTCCAAATCGGTTTATCCCTATGTGTATAGGGAACACCGGCGCAAAAACCCGCGCTTTGAGTTCCTGACACGGTTTATCCCTATGTGTATAGGGAACACATGAATCCCGTTCACGATCTAACCGCAAAAACCGGTTTATCCCTATGTGTATAGGGAACACAGGTGCAACGCAATCGTAAACTGCGCGCTGAACGGTTTATCCCTATGTGTATAGGGAACACACAAATGCCATATTTTGACCTGTAATAATAGCCGGTTTATCCCTATGTGTATAGGGAACACAATATTCATCTACAAACTCCTGTATAAATTTACGGTTTATCCCTATGTGTATAGGGAACACTTTAGACCATGTTTTAAAATCAACATTTGAGCCGGTTTATCCCTATGTGTATAGGGAACACCGGCGCCGAGCTTTATTTCAGATTTTAAATCGCGGTTTATCCCTATGTGTATAGGGAACACTCTAATTATAACCTATTGTTTATTAATTAAAATAGGGAGGTGTAAAATTCCACCGATTTTTTGTTGTTTTTTTAGGCGATTTAGTTTAATACACATTAGGAATTTAATTTCATAATTATCATATACTTACTTGCAATCATGGAGTTTTTTTAGCGGAAACTCTTTTGCATTTTTTACTGCGCACCGAGCAATTCTTGAGAACAAGATAACATGTTACTTTTTGGTAGATGATTTTAACGAACGACTTTATATTGATCTTACCTTTAGCTTCTTATTTAATTCGGCTTTATGCCGAATGTTATAACCATTAATTCGCAGACTGACGTTATAACAATAGTTAGAAGTTTTATAACAGAAGAAATAATTAGGAGTTTGAACAAAGCGTTAATTTTTAGATCTTTGAAAATGATGGCTATCCCTATTCATTTAAGGAACACGATAATTTTAAAGATAGCCCTATTTGAGGGGAACGATTTATCCCTATGTGCATAGGGAACACGCACATCTAAGAATTTCGGCGTTTAATTCTATTCGGTTTATCCCTGTGTATACAGGGAACACTTTCCTCAGCAAAAAATATATTTATTGATCGCCGGTTTATCCCTGTGTATACAGGGAACACTTTGTGTGCTTAAAACTTTCTTGTAACTTAAAACGGTTTATCCCTGTGTATACAGGGAACACCATTTATCCATATATCAACGATTCTGTTACCTCGGTTTATCCCTGTGTATACAGGGAACACTTTGATTCTCGTATTTTTCCGTGGTGACAATCCGGTTTATCCCTGTGTATACAGGGAACACCCTAATTATAACCTATTGTTTATTAATTAAAATAGCAAAGTGTAAAATTCCACCAACTTTTTTGTCGTTTTTTTAGGCGATCTGCTTTGTTAGCTATCTAAAATAAAATTGAATATTTATCATATAGTTAGTTACTTTCCAAATGCTATTTTAGGCATTTTATCTTTTTACAACTTTCTTGCGCACCAGCCTATTTTTGCCTACAGCCTGACTTGTCTTGTTTCGTTAATTGGTCATGACTAATTGCCATGTATCATCTTCCTTTTTTGCCCTCGCCTTATTTTTACCTAACTAATGGGCTATTCCATTAATTCACTTAGCAAATCTAAGCGATAAATAATCAGTTAGTGTTTAAAAGTATGTTCAATAATTTTATGGATGAAGAGGTTGTTCTTTAGCAACTAAATGCACGGGCGCTATATTTTCAATCGTTTAAAAATTAACAATTGATGATTAAACCGAACATAAAGAAATTATACCTAGATTAAAAGAGCCAGAAATAAATTCATTATTCTGACTTTTATCGGTTATTGCTTATGAAATACCATTTGACTAATGATTTATAATTAGAATTTGTTTGTTGAGATTAAAAAAATAACAGGTAATTATTTCTAATAAATTGCGTATTTGTTTCCAAAAAAAGAAAA
>NZ_JBIDFL010000008.1:0-96204 GCF_046635785.1 Gilliamella sp. CG16 | reverse complement strand
AAATTGCCATCTTTAGCTAAAATAAAGGCTTGGTCATTAACTACATCGTATTGGGGAGAATCATGATCGCCTAGCCAATACCCATCCGCTAAATGGATGCTTCTAAAGGAACGCCCACCATCAATAGAAGTATCAATAGCAGACAGATCTGCTAAAGGAACAGAAATATAGTTTTTAGCGGGATGCCGATAAGGTTCGGTGTAAACTCGTTGTGAGTGAGCCGCTAATTGGTAATAAACCTGTTCTTTATCGTCAATAAAATAGACTTGACCTTGACAGCGGTAACCGGTTAATAGCAGATAGCGGTTTTCGTCAAATCGATAGACAACTTGTGACGGACTGACAACTTTGGGCTGGCGTAAATTATTCACCGGTGAAACCGCCCACACGCCTAATAAAAACAGCAGATAACTTGCTGCTTGTACCAGTTTATGACGTGGTTTAAATAGGGTAATAACAAAAATAATGCCCCCTATAAGGGTACAGATAAGGGCAACGATTAACATGATTATTTTTCCGCCCCGACTTCGCAACGAATTTTATCCCACCCTTGATAAGGTTCGGGTTGGATATGTTTAATTGACTCAACCCGATTTTTATATTCCTGATTATCAATAAGCCTATCATAGGCACCAAAATTAGAGCCATCTCTAATTCGTTCATCAGAAAAAGCTGCGGAAGGGTAATAGACGGGGTACATTTTTAATCCTTGTCCATAATCAATATCATCATAGTTATAGGATGCCCCAAATATTACCTCGCCATTTTTTAACACAAAATAGCCGGTATTGCCTGAAATCGTAATAGGTGCGTTTCTTTTTCCTGGTTCGCTATAAATTCCTTGAATTGGTGAATCATCCACACCAATAAAAAAATCGACTTCATCACCGGGTACCGCTGCCATGGGCGATACTTCGGCCGTAATAAAATGCCGCCCACCATCAACGGACATGGCAAAATCGGTTAAATTTTGAGTAGGAATGGCAATATACTGCTTACCGGGGTTGTAATAGTGATATTTAGGTAAGTCATAGGCGGTATAAAACCGTTTTTGAATTAAGGTATGAATATTATTTTTATCGTCATGAAACCAAATATGCCCACTGCAATTTTCGCCTTGCAGTTCAAGGTAGCGGTCAGCATCATAGCGGTAAATCACCTGCCGTTTGGTGCTGACATAATAGAATGATTTTTTCAGTACATCACCGTTTCGGGCAAAGCTATAAAAAAGTTGATACCCGTCGCGTGGTTCGGGCTTAGGCGGCATAAGTGGCATGGGTTCGGTCGGGGGAAACGGGGCAATATCCGACAAAATGACCACCGAGCCGACCGGTATCACAACCAGCGTAATAAATAATGTTATTAATTTTTTTTTCATCCGTTTATTCCTTAATTGGCGGTGCCTAACCATTGTTGAAAGACTTCTAACAAGGGGTGGTTGTCGGGCAGAACAGTGTCTTCGGCATCGTAATCACATTGCATTTTGTCCCAGCCAGTGTAGTCATCAGGAATAGGGGGAATAGTGTCGGGAATGATTTGACTGCGACCTATTATTTTATTTTTTTGATTTCGTTTAGTTAGCATATCCCATCCTCTGTAACCAAATGGCTGTTCTGATGCAAACAATGTACCATCTTTAGCTAAAATAAAGGCCCGGTCATTGACCACATCATATTGAGGAGAATCATGATCACCCAAATAGTTTCCAATACCTAACTCGATGCTTTTAAATGAACGCCCACCATCAATAGAAGTATCAATAGCAGACAGATCAGCTAAAGGAACAGAAATATAGTTTTTAGCGGGATGCCGATAAGGTTCGGTGTAAACTCGTTGTGAGTGAGCCGCTAATTGGTAATAAACCTGTTCTTTATCGTCAATAAAATAGACTTGACCTTGACAGCGGTAACCGGTTAATAGCAGATAACGGTTTTCGTCAAATCGATAGACAACTTGTGACGGACTGACAACTTTGGGCTGGCGTAAATTATTGACTGGCGAAACCGCCCACACGCCTAATAAAAACAGCAGATAACTTGCTGCTTGTACCAGTTTATGACGTGGTTTAAATAGGGTAATAACAAAAATAATGCCCCCTATAAGGGTACAAATAAAGGCTATGACGATCATATTAACGCTCCTTTTTTGTGTCAGGCACAGGTTGTGGCCACTGTAATTCAGGATCTATAAAAAACTCACAAATTTTGTTATCTAACACTCTAATTGCAGTTTTAACTACCCCTTTAACCATCGGATTAGGGATAAGGCTGGCTGCCCCACTGCTGCCATTGACTAATATCATTCTACCAATGGTTTTTACATTCTCATACTCATTGACAACGTCTTGAGGTACTTTTCCTTGTAAAAGATTCATACTCTTCTTAATTTGATCAGGTAAAATACCGTATCTTTGGTAATTTAACGTGTCTTTATCCATATTGAGTGGCGATCGCCAGTCGGCATCGTCAATTAAGCGTTGCCATTCACGCTTGCTTGCCATACTGGCGGTGTTGACTTCACCTAAGGCTAAATCATACGCCATAATATGCGACGGAACCTGTTTGTGTAGGGTAATGCCAGAGTGGTGGCTGCTATCCACGGGTTCAGATGCTCTGGTTTGCACATCTTTATAAACCCCTTGTCTGATTTCGTCTTCATCAGGAAAACACCACACTTCGAACTTATAAGGATCGTCGGTAAATCGGAAGTGGGCAACGTTTTTCCATTCGGGGTGTTCTGCTTCTCGATCTTTTCGCCATTGGTAATGGCCATCGATAGCATTGTTATATATTGCCGATCCTATCCATGACTTTTTGGGGCGATCCGGCCCCCGATAATAAAATTCATATTTCGGGTAAGGCTTATAAAGTTCTGATTTCATATAATCACTTTTGTAATGACCATATTTATCTTTTTTTATAAACAGATCATGACAATAAATTGCCTTGGCTAACTCAGTTTGAGGGCTTTTTCCACAACCGGTATAAATTATGGGTTCGGGTACTTGTTCGCCATTAATAATGATTTTTTCTGTTGTATTAAATGTAGCATTTCCTAATGATCCTGTTTCAAATGGCGAATAAACGTTATTTTGCTTATCTTGCTTTAACTGTAATAAGATTTCTTCATCAAGTTGATAAAATAACATGATTTTATCCGTTGTTTTATCCCAGTTACCTCGGATAAAGCGACCATTTTCGATCTTGTCGTGTTGATTGACTAATGCCAGTTCGTCATCGGTAAGACCAACATAGATCGTCACCACGTCGACATCAAATTCGTTTTTATATTGGTTATAAGTATCCGTATAGCGCTGATTGAGGGGTTCTCTATCTAAATATTTTGGAAAATCATAGACAAATGTGCCGTTGGATTCAAAACAAACTAACTTACTGGGATCTTCGCCCACTTTAATGCGGTGGCTAAATACCCGCTGTTTTAAGTTGTCACCGCACTGCTCAAATATTTTATTGGGAATGCCGCGCCACCCCATGCCTTGGACACTGCGCAGCGACACGACTTGATCGTTAGGGCTAAAATAGTTATACACTTTGCCAAAATTGTCACGCCCATACAGCGGATCAGTAAAATCGTAATAAGGCGTATCAGGATTGAGTAAATCGGGTTTTGTTGGGGTCGATGCTACCCCTTTTTCGATTAACACATTAGGATCGTCAAATTTCTTTTTCCGTAAATTCTGTCCTTTTTTGATAGCATTCACAAAATTGATAAAGGTCTGTTCCCGTGCTTTGTTGGTTTGTACCCCCATGCCCAGTTCTTTTGATTGTCCTTCAAAATATGTGTAATTAAAGGCATATGGTGAGTGAGCCATAATCACGCAGTCTGCCGGTAAAAGCTTTTGTTCCTTTAACATCAGATTGGCTAACATGGTAATAATGGTACCTTGGCTGTGGGCAACAATATTAATTGGCGCATGTTTAAACCTGTCATTATCTCGAATACTTTTGATTAGCTTGGCTAAGCGGTGGGCAGCAAAAACCATATAAATCCGGTGCGGATTATAATACGCTTTTGAACCCGTTTCTGACCCTAATTGGGCAATATAATTAGAAAACGATGTAAAACCAGGACCATACATATCGGGTATACAAGTGGTGGCGTCAGAAAACGGTCCCCCATTGCGCGTAAACAGGTTATCGATCCAGTTGCCAAAATTGTCATGATTTAATTTAGAAAACCCATACATGTCTTTCAGTTCTTTGGTTTCACGTTCAATCCAATAAGCATCATAGGGTAGTTCGGCTTTTTTTTCTTTTTTTAATCGTTCTTCATACGCTTTTTGTTCAGCGTAATAAGTATCGATATCAACCGGTCGATACCCCCAATAAAAAGGTATAACAGGTGAGTTACCCTTATGTTTTACTTCACTCGGTTTTAACGGCGGCTTAGTTATCTTGGATTCTGTCCATTCTGTAAACATTTGCATTCTGGGCGAAAAATTTTCATCGTCGGTTTGTGTCCATTCCCATTTATTGGGTTTCAAATCGTTACGTCCTAACCGTTTGTTTAATCCCGCACAAATGCCTTTATCTAAATTGGGGAATGCTTCGCCTACATCGTTAACACCATGAATTAAAATAACAATACATGGCAGTGGCGCAGGTACATCAACGACGCAGGTTTTCATGACATCAGTTGATTGTTCAGGTACACCAATTATGCCCTCAATCGAGGCAACGGCTTCATCAGCATTATTTTTATCCATCATAAATTAAATCCTTGAGTAATCTTTTCTATAATTGTTTTCATTTTGTTATTGTTAGTTTTGCTATTTTACTGTTTCATCCATACGCTTTTTTTCTATACTATTTACTAAATGCTCAATGCCATTAGATTGATTGTTTGAAATTATTGGTATCGCTATTGGTGGTTTTCAGCCAATTTTTAAAGTGGGTTACTATAAATTGATTGATTAATAAAGCGTTAAAGAAGGTGAGTTTTAGGTATAACCTGTCACGATTAATGACAGAAAGGCATGATATCGACAATTGATTAACGTTAACAAGGGTGAAGAGATGATCATTAAGCGACAAAATATCGATTAAAAAATTTTGCTTGTTTATTGTCGATTCCCTTGTGTTCATTGTGCATTCCTTTGGTGTTAATAGTGACAATTTTTTACCGAATAAAAAACTTATTATTGGTATGAAAATTAGCCTAACTAAAATACGTTTTTTTTTTCAACAATGCAACTTTTTTTGATTAAAATTATCGAGATAAGCGATTAAGAAATGTTGGTCATTATCCAAAAATGATGCTAATAACCAAGCAAAAATCCTGCCCCCTGTAAGGGGGGACATAAGGGCAATACTTAACATGACTATTTTTCCGCCCCGACTTCGCAACGAATTTTATCCCACCCTTGGTAAGGTTCGGGTTGGATATGTTTAATTGACTCAACCCGATTTTTATATTCCTGATTATCTAGAAGTCTTTTATAAGCACCAAACTTTGATCCATCTCTAATCCGTTCATCAGAAAAAGCGGCGGAAGGATAATAAAATTGGTTATATCTTAAACCTTGTCCATAATTAATATACTGATAATCATAGGATGCACCAAATATTACCTCGCCGTTTTTTAACACAAAATAGCCGGTATTGCCCGAAATGGGAATGGGAGTATTATATTTTCTTGGTTTGTCATAAATTCCTTGAATAGGCGAATCATCCACACCAATAAAAAAATCGACTTCATCACCGGGTACCGCTGCCATGGGGGATACCACGGCAATAATAAAATGCTGCCCGCCATCAACCGAAACGGCAAAGTCGGTTAAATTTTGAGTGGGAATGGCAATATACTGCTTGCCGGGATTGTAATAGTGATATTTAGGTAAGTCATAGGCGGTATAAAACCGTTTTTGAATTAAGGTGTGAATATTATTTTTATCGTCATGAAACCAAATATGCCCACTGCAATTTTCGCCTTGTAGTTCAAGATAGCGGTCAGCATCATAGCGGTAAATCACTTGCCGTTTGGTGCTGACATAATAGAATGAATCATCCAGCACTTCATCGTTTCGGGCAATGCTATAAAAAAGTTGATACCCGTCGCGCGGTTCGGGTTTAGGTGGCCGCAGTGGCATTGGCTCTGAACTTGGAAAAGGGGCAATGATTGATAAAATACCAATCAGTACAACTGGCACAGCAAATAACAAAATACATAATTTAACGAGTGTCTGTTTCATTGAAAAGTTCCTGATTTGGCAGTACCTAGCCATTGTTGAAAGACCGTCAATAAAGACAGATTATTGGGTAATTTAACGTCATCGGCATCAAAATGGCACTGCATTGATTATTCACCGGTAAAATTGTTTATAGCCCAATAACAACAGCCAATACGTGTTGCTTGCACAAGTTTAAGACGTGGTTTAAACAGGGTGTTAGCAAAAATCCTGCCCCCTGTAAGGGGGGACATAAGGGCAATACTTAACATGACTATTTTTCCGCCCCGACTTCGCAACGAATTTTATCCCACCCTTGGTAAGGTTCGGGCTGGATATGTTTAATTGACTCAACCCGATTTTTATATTCTTGATTGTCAATAAGTGTATCATAGGCACCAAAATTAGAGCCGTCTCTAATCCGTTCATCAGAAAAAGCGGCGGAAGGATAATAAAATTGGTTATATCTTAAACCTTGCCCATAATTAATATACTGATAATCATAGGATGCACCAAATATTACTTCGCCGTTTTTTAACACAAAATAGCCGGTATTGCCCGAAATCGTAATAGGCGTGTTTCTGTTTCCCGATTTGCTATAAATTCCTTGAATAGGCGAATCATCCACACCAATAAAGAAATCCACTTCATCACCGGGTACCGCTGCCATGGGGGATACTCTGGCAATAATAAAATGCCGCCCACCATCAACGGACATGGCAAAATCGGTTAAATTTTGAGTAGGAATGGCAATATACTGCTTACCGGGGTTGTAATAGTGATATTTAGGTAAGTCATAGGCGGTATAAAACCGTTTTTGAATTAAGGTGTGAATATTATTTTTATCGTCATGAAACCAAATATGCCCACTGCAATTTTCGCCTTGCAGTTCAAGGTAGCGGTCAGCATCATAGCGGTAAATCACCTGCCGTTTGGTGCTGACATAATAGAATGAATTATCCAGCACTTCATCGTTTCGGGCAATGCTATAAAAAAGTTGATACCCGTCGCGCGGTTCGGGTTTAGGTGGTCGCAGTGGCATTGGCTCTGAACTTGGAAAAGGGGCAATGATTGATAAAATACCAATCAGTACAACTGGCACAGCAAATAACATAATACATAATTTAACGAATGTCTGTTTCATTGATAAGTTCCTGATTTGGCAGTACCTAGCCATTGTTGAAAGACCGTCAATAAAGACAGATTATTGGGTAATTTAACGTCATCGGCATCAAAATCGCACTGCATTTTGTCCCATCCGGTGTAATCATCGGGAATCGGGGGAATGGTGTCGGGAATGATTTGACTGCGACCTAATATTTTTTTATGTTGATCCCATTTAGATAACATATGTGGCGCTTTCGTGCCAAAAGGGCGTTCCGAGGCATGTAAATTGCCATCTTTAGCTAAAATAAAGGCTTGGTCATTGACCACATCGTATTGGGGAGAATCATGATTGCCTAACCAGTACCTATTCGCTAAATGAATGCTTCTAAAGGAACGCCCACCGTCAATAGAAATATCAATAGCAGACAGATCTGATAAAGGAACAGAAATATAGTTTTTAGCGGGGTGACGATAGGGTTCGGTATAAATTCGTTGTGAGTGAGCCGCTAAACGATAATAGACTTGCTCTTTATCATCAATAAAATAGACTTGTCCATTACAACGGTAGCCGGTTAATAACAGATAACGGTTTTCGTCAAACCGATAGACAATTTGCGAAGGCCAAACATATTTTTGCTCTTGCAAATCGGTAATGGGTGAAATAGCGAGTATGCTAAAAATATAGATAAGATAGCTGAGTACTTGCCAGCCCAAATGATGTCGCTTAATGAATAACCAAGAAAAGCTTATTCCTCCAATTAAGGTTAGCAATATTGCTAAAATAATCATTTATTTCTCCTTTTGGTGATAGGTTCAGGCATTGGCCATTGTATATCTTTATCAAACATATATGGGTAGTGTTTTCTAGCAATATCAGGGATTTTAGTTCGTGAGCTGGTGACAGCATCTTTCATTAGCGAGTAAGTCCCTTCTAACGAAAAAACAAACCTAAATTCATTCACTACGCTATTAGGTACAGTGCCTTTTAAAAGATTCATACTCTTCTTAATTCCATCAGGTAAAATACCCGAAATTTGATAGATTATTGTTTCTTTCTCTTCATTTTGACGCGACCGCCAGTCGGCATTATTAATTAGCCGATGCCAAGTTCGCTGATTGGCTTTACTTGCAATACTAACTTCGCCAAGGGCAAGGTCATACGCCATAATATGCGATGGTACCTGTTCGTGTAGGGTTATGCCAGAGTGGTGGCTGCTATCCACGGGTGTAGATGCTTTGGTTTTTACGTCTTCATAAATCCTTTGTCTGATTTCGTCTTCATCAGGAAAACACCAAACTTCGAATTTATAAGGGTCGTCGGTAAATCGGTAGTGGGCAACGTTTTTCCATTCAGGGTGTTCTGCTTCTCGATCTCTTTTCCATTGGTGATGATTATCGATGGCGTTTTTATAAACCATCGATCCTATCACTGACTTTTTGGGGCGATTAGGTCCCCGATATTCAAATGTATATTTCGGATAAGGCTTATAATGTTCCGATTTCTTATAATCATTTTCGTAATGTCTATATTTATCTTGTTGGATAAACAGATCATGATAATAAATTGCTTTGGCTAACTCAGTTTGAGGGCTTTTTCCACAGCCGGTGTAGGTAATGGGGATAGGTACTTGTTCGCCATTTACTTTTAACTGCTCCTCTACTGCGTAGCTAGCATTACTGTATCGGTTAGCATCAAAAACACTATCTGACCCTGTTTCTGTTGGCGAATAAATCCCGGATTGTTGATCTTGTTTTAATCGTTCTAAGTCTTCGTCATTTATTTTGTATTGAATAATGAGTTTACTTTTGAGTATATCGTAATAGCCGTTATGATAACGACCGTTTTTAACCGGATTATGTTGATTAATTAGCGAAATTTCATCTTGGGTTAAAAAGACTCTCGTTGTAGTTGTATTACCTTTAACAATTTCTAAATATCTGTTGTGCAAAGCTTTTCTATCGATATATGTGGGCAAATCAATCTTGAATGTTCCACTGGGTCTAAAAAAAATAAACTTATCAGGATTTTCACCCACCGGAAAACCATGCCCAAAAGCGCGTTGCCTTAAGTTGTCCCCACACTGTTTAAAGACGTGGTTAGGTATGCCTTGCCAACCCATTCCTTGAATGCTTCTTAACGAAACGACCTGATCATTAGGACTAAAGTAGTTATACACTTTACCGAAATTGTAACGCCAATACAGCGGATTGGTAAAATCGTAATCAGGCGTGGCAGGATTAAGTAAATCGGGTTTTGTTGGGGGCGATGCCACGTATTTTTCAATTAATACTTCAGGATTGTCGAATTTCTTTTTTCGTAAATTCTGTCCTTGTTCGATAGCATCTACAAAATTGATAAAGGTTTGTTCCCGTGCTTTGTTGGTTTGTACCGCCATGCCCAGTTCTTTTGATTGCCCTTCTAAAAATGTGCCATCAAACGCATACGGTGAGTGAGCCATAATCACGCAGTCTGCCGGTAAGTAATCCTCGTCTTTAAGCATAAGATTAGCTAACATAGTAATAATGGTGCCTTGGCTGTGGGCAACAATATTTATTGGCGCATGTTTTAATTTGTCATCATCCCTAATATCTTTTATTAATTTAGCTAATCGATAAGCAGCGAATACCATATAAATTCGGTGCGGATTTTCATAAGCTTTTGACCCTTTTGGTGACCCTAATGTAGCCACGAAATTTGTCATAGACGTTAAACCGGGACCGTACATATCGGGTATGCAGGTGGTGGCGTCAGAAAACGGTCCACCATTACGGGTAAAAAGGTGATCGATCCAGTTACCAAATTGATCACTGCTTAATTTGGAAAAACCAAACATGTCTTTTAGTTCTTTGGTTTCACGTTCAACCCAATAAGCATCATAGGGTAGTTCGGCTTTTTTATCTTTTTTTAGTCGTTCTTCGTACGCCTCTTGTTCAGCGTAATAACTATCAATATCAACCGGTCGATACCCCCAGTAAAAAGGGATAATTGGCGAGTTACCTTTGTGTTTTTCCTCACGCGGTTTTAATGGCACCTTAATTATCTTGGGTTCTGTCCATTCTGTAAACATTTGCATTCTGGGCGAAAAATTTTCATGGTCGGTTTGCGTCCATTTCCATTTATTGGGTTTTAAATCGTTACGTCCTAACCGTTTGTTTAACCCCGCACAAATTCCTTTATCTAAATTAGGAAATGCTTCGCCTACATCGTTAACGCCGTGAATTAAAATAACAATACATGGCAATGGTGCAGGTACATCAACGACGTGGGTTTTCATGACATCAGTCGATTTTTCCGGTACTCCAATTACGCCTTCAACAGTGGCAATGACATCATCATAGCTATTTTTATCCGTCATAAATTAACTCCTTGGGTAATCTTTTTACTATAATTGAGTTCTTTTTGTTATTGTTAATTTTGATTTTTTCACTATTTAATCCATGAGCTGATGTTCTATACCATTGATAAAATACGTAATGCCATTGAGTGGATTGTTTAAGACTATTGGTATTTTTATTGAGTTTTTTCAACCAATTTTTAAAAAGGGTTGTTTTAACATGATTGATTGATAAAACGCGAAAGGTGGTTAGTTTTAGGGGTAACCTGTTATGGTTAATGACAGACATGATTAAAATCGACAATTGCTTAAAATTAACAATGGTGAACAAATTGTGATTAAGCGACAAAACGTCGATTAAAAAATTTTGCTTGTTTATTGTCGATTTCCTTGTGTTCATTGTGCATTCCTTTGGTGTTCGATAGTGATAATTTTTTACCGAATCATATCACTATCAGTATAAAAATTAGTCTAGTTAAAATACGTCTTTTTTTTCAACAATGCAACTTTTTTTTGATTAAAATTATCGAGATAAGTGATTAAACATGGTGAGCAGCTTGTTAGCAATCAAGGTGATCACTAACAATATAAGGCATTTATGACTATGTGATTATTGCATTTATAAACAACCCATATTGTGTTTTAAAAAAGGTTGTTAATTGTAAAATGTTACCCGTTAGATTGGTTCTTTTAGTCAATCAATTAAACATAATTGGTTTAAAACTTGTTATATGGGTGGTGGGGTGTGTTTGAGCAATTTGTTCTATACGCGCAATAATTTGTATGAGCTTGTCACTGTAGTTGGGATCGGTTGCGTATTTGGCTGCTTGTAATGCCTTGGCAGCGGTTCTTGCATCGGGTGCTTTGACCACCGCTTGATAGCGAGGGCTTTGGGTTAATAGATTAATATAGTCGGTTAATGCATGTTGTTTACTGGTATAGACTTTAAAATTATCTTGGATTTTTATCATTTGGTTATTGATAAATTCTTGTGTTGTTAAGCGGGTCGCATTACCTTGCCATGTTGGCGTGGCTTTGATGCCAAAGTAATTATGGCTTGATTGGTTATCTGTGGTTTTAATCAGTTTTTGTCCCCAACCTGTTTCTAGTGCAGCTTGCGCTATGATAACTTCGTAAGGTATACCTGAACTTTTAGAAGCTTGTTGAGCAGGAATAAGCCATTCTTTGATAAATGCGGTTACATGATCTTGATTTGCTTTATCGGCAGGTTTTAACGATGTGATTTCTGATGCATTTATTTTTGAAGCATTATCGATTTTATGGCTATGATAAAGCATTTGTCCTAATGCTTCAGGCGTAACAGTCGCTGATGCGTTGCTAAATAAAGATTGTGCAAGTTTAAGGTTAGGTTGTTGCGACGATTTTTGGGGTTGAATAGGAATAGTGCCCGACGATGATACATTGGGTGACAAAGGTTTGCCATGCGTGAGTTGCTTGGTAATGATATTAGCAAGCCCCAACCCTTTACCTGCTGCTTGCTGAGCAATTTGCTGATCAAACATCGAGGTAAAGAGTTGTGTTGCAGGTTGATTGAATAATCCACTGTCCGGCACTGCTTTACGCATTGATTGCATCATCATATTAATAAATAGCGTTTCAAATTGTTCAGCAACTTGTTTAATGCTTTGGTTAGTTCCTTTTGCCACATTGCGTTTTAATTGATTTAGTCCATTTACATCATAGGCAAAACGGTGAACAGATTGATTAATCAGATTATTCATATTCTATTTTTTATATCTAAATGGTTTCTAACGAAGCATGTAAGCAACCGGCTTTTTTAAGTGCTTCAAGGATTGACATTAATTCGGTCGGATTGGCACCCAGTAAGTTGAGCGATTTAATTACACTATTTAAATTCACCCCTGCAGTGACTTTTTGCAATGCACCACCTTGCTCTTCAACTGCAATTTGTGTTTCAGGTGTGACCGCTGTTTCCCCACCCGCTAAAGGTGTATTGGGTTGGTTAACTTTGAGTCTATTATTGACGACAACCGATAAGTTACCATGGGCGACAGCGCAGTTATCCAACTGGACTTTTTGATTCATGACCACAACCCCAGTACGAGTATTAATGACGACTTTGGCTGAGATCGGCGTTGCACCAATTTCAAGATTTTGTATTCGTGATAATAATTTAACTCGTTCTTGGCTGGTAACAGGCATTTTGACTGTCACCGTCGTACCGTCTTGTGCCACTGCGGTGTTTTTTTGTAATTTATTAATTGCTTCGGAGATTTTTAAGGCACGAGTAAAATCGAATTGATTCAGATGTAGGTGAATAATGTCTTGTTCATCTAATCGCATGTCTAATTCACGTTCTATCGTTGCACCATTCGGGATTGTCGCGCCAGCTAATTGATTGACACTTACACTACTTCCGCCACTACTTGCGCCCATTCCGCCCAGAAAAAGATTACCTTGAGCAATCGCATATACTTGGTTATCTGCGCCTTTTAACGGCGTCATAATTAATGTGCCTCCTCGTAAACTTTTGGCATTACCCAGTGAGGATACCACGACATCTATTTGTTGTCCTACTCGTGAATAAGCGGGTAATTTTGCTGTGACCATAACGGCGGCAACATTTTTAAGTTGCATATTGCTGCCTGTTGGAACAGTAATGCCTAATTGAGATAACATATTGGTGATACTTTGAATCGTAAACGGTGTTTGCGAGGTTTGGTCGCCTGTTCCATCAAGTCCCACCACAATGCCATAACCTACTAACGCATTATCACGTACCCCTTGTATGGTGACTAGATCACGGATGCGCTCAGCGTAACTATAAGGTATCGCTAAAATCATCATTAAGATAAAACAGATAAGAGTAGGTAATTTTTTTATCATGCTAAGACTCGTTAAAACGGTGAAAGATTGAGAAATAAACGCTGTAGCCAACCCATAGTTTGTGCTTCATCGATGTAACCATTTCCGACATATTCAATACGGGCATCGGCTACTTGTGTTGAGATAACGGTATTATTGCCGCTAATTGTTCGAGGGTTAACTACACCTGAAAATCGTATAAATTCCGTTCCTTGATTTATCGCAATTTGTTTTTCACCAATGACTTTTAAATTGCCGTTTATCATTACATCTTGTACGGTGACAGTAATAGTACCGCTAAAGGTATTTTTAGCGTTTGCTCCTCCAGATCCTTTAAAATCATTACCGCCAGACATGTCTGTTTCGACTTTTCCACGTCCAACCAGTCCATCTAAAAAAGTGGGCACAGCTTTTACCCCTAAATTCAGTGAACTGTTACGTCCGGCATTGATTGATGAGCTTTTGCTGGCACTGACGTTTTCTTGTAATACTATGGTTAGCACATCGCCAATATTGCGTGGACGGCGATCTTCAAACATGGGTTGGTAACCAAAATTACTTGGTTGTGCTGCTTGATAGATAGACCCGCTGGTGTTAACAATTTCTGGCATTTGCGGAACGATACTCGTTTCACCTTTGACTAATGGTTTTTTCGGTAACTGTGCGCAATTCACTAAGCACAGCGCAGCGATCACGATATACAGGGATTTCATCACGTTTATCATGGTATTAATTTATAACTGATTTAATCGTTGTAGCATCTGATCGGATGCCGAAATCGCTTTACTGTTAATTTCATAAGCACGTTGTACTTGAATCATATTTACCAGCTCTTCGGCAACATTGACATTCGATGTTTCGGTATAACCTTGGTATAGCAATCCTGCACCATTTAGGCCGGGGGTGTTTTCAGTCGGCGCACCAGAACTTTCGGTTTCTAAGTAAAGATTTTCCCCCATGCTTTCAAGTCCTGCATCATTAATAAAGGTGTGTAATGTCAGTTGACCTACTTGCACTTGCGAGGATTGATTGGCAAGGGTGACATTGACAATACCATCACGCGCGACCGTCATTTTAATCGCATTTGCGGGAATATTAATGGTTGGTTGAATTTCATAACCGTTGGCGGTGACGAGTTGTCCATTTTGGTTAACTTGAAATGCGCCACTACGGGTATAAGCTTGGGTTCCGTCTGGTAATAGCACTTGGAAAAAGCCTTGTCCATTAATGGCAATATCACTACTGTTGTCGGTTAATTCTAAATTACCTTGGCTGTGAATTCGTTCGGTGGCAACCGGTCTTACCCCTGTGCCAATTTGTAAGCCTGACGGTAAGGTAGTTTGTTCTGAAGATTGTGCGCCCGGTTGGCGAACAGTTTGATATAGCAGATCTTCAAATACTGCTCTTTGCCGTTTAAAACCACTGGTACTGACATTGGCTAGATTGTTGGAAATAATATCCATATTCATTTGTTGTGCGGTTAAACCGGTTTTGGCAATCCAGAGTGATTTAATCATTGGTGATACTCCTAATTAAGTCAGTGATAATATTTGATTCGCTTTTTGGGCATTTTCGTCAGCGGTTGTGATCCCTTTCATTTGCATTTCAAAATGGCGAGAATGGCTGATTAAATCAACCATTGCGACAACGGGATTAACATTACTGCCTTCCAATACGCCCGACATCAATTTGGCATTGGGATTATCGGGTAATACGGCGCCACGGGCATTGCGTGTCTGTTCAGTCAATTGAAACAAGCCATTATCACCGCGAGTTATTTCGTTGGGTTTAAGTTGGACTTTTTTAATTTTACCCACTTGGGCTATGGTGGTCGGTTTATCGCCTGCGCCTAAAGCTGATAAAGTCCCGTCTGAACTGATACTGACTTTTGATTGTTGCGGAACAGTTAGTACACCGCCATCACCCATTAAAGGGTATCCTTGCACACGCAATGTACCTTCTTCATCAATTTGGATCGCACCATTACGGGTATAAGCCTCACTACCATCGGCAAGTTGTACCGCTAACCAGTTATCTTCGGCTAAAGCAACATCTAATTCTCGACCAGTATAATTAAATGCCCCCATACTGGCATCAAATGTGGGGGTGGTTGCCGTGACCATTGTTCGGGTTGGCATAGTGCTGCCAACAATAGGTACCGCTTTCATTGCAGCTAATTGGGCACGAAAGCCTGATGTTGAAACATTGGCTAGGTTATTACTGGTTATTGCTTGCCGATGAAGAGTCTGACTTGCTGCCGACATGGCTGTATAAATAACGCGATCCATAATTTATTCCTTAATTAACGCAAGTTAACCAATGTGTTAAGTATCTGATCCTGCGTTTTTATGGTTTGTGAATTAGATTGATAATTGCGCTGGGCAACAATCATGTTGACTAATTCTTGACTCATATCCACATTGGATGATTCCACTGCACCGCTGGTCAATGCGCCCATCGTGCCTGAGTTTGCGATACCTAATACTTCAGCGCCGGATTGAAGTGTTGAACGCCAATTGTTATTGCCTGCTGACTCTAGTCCGTTAACATTGGCAAAATCCGCCATCGCAATTTGACCTAACAACATGGTTTGTTGGTTAGAATAGATACCGTAAATCGATCCGTCATTATTGATGTTGTACCCGACTAAATCCCCCGGTGCATAACCATCAACGACAGGTGTTTTGATACTGCCCACTTCTTTGCCCATATTTTGCTGAGAGCTATTAGCCAGTGATAGTGTAAACGTGTTGTCAGCAGAGCCATTAATACCGTTAATATTTACGGTCATTTCTGGATCACTGATTAATTTACCGGATGAATCAAATTCCATTTGCCCCATTTTTTGTAATGTTGCATTCTGGTCGCTGCTGTCAAGATAATGCACATCCCATTGATTATCGGCTGTTTTGACATAAAACAGTTGTACATTACGTTGATTACCGAGCGAATCGTAAGTTGTCAGCGTTGTTGAGTAGTTGAACGTATCGGCATCAAGTGCATTAATAGGCTGTTTTTCAGGTACCGTACTATTTGAGTTTAAGTTAGTTTGTAATGATGCTTTTGTTGTAGCGGCAGCATTTAACATTTCTTGCGAAATTTTAAGAGGCCCCGGTGCTGCACCTTGTGCAATTTGTGGCGGTGTGCCGGTGGCTAAGTAGCCAGTGAGTTGTAAACCATCTGCCGAAATGATGTTGCGCTCGGCATCTAATTGAAATTGACCATTACGGCTATAATAAATTTGTCCACTACTATCCACTAAGCGAAAAAAACCATTGCCAGAAATAGCAACATCTAAACTATTGTTAGTGGCGGTTGTTGTTCCGTCACCAAAATTTTGCATGACGGCTGCAACTTTCACACCCATACCAACTTTTGATCCGGCATACATGTCGGCAAATGAGATACTCGCACTTTTAAAGCCAACGGTTGCAGAATTGGCAATATTATTACCAATGACGTCTAATTGTTTTGATGCAGCATTCATGCCGCTAATTGCTTGAGAAAATCCCATTTGAATTTCATCTCCCTTAAAGAATTTGACGTACTTCGTCAATACTAATTGAACCAAGTATTCCTAAATCGAGTAATACTTTATTATTAACTTTACTGTTTATCACACCATAGACAACCGAATAGCCAAGTGACGTTGAGGATACTTTTTGTCCATCGTAACTGGCATTGACCGAAAAGGTATAACTACCATCGGGTGCGGTGGTGCCATCGTTTAACTGACCGTCCCAAGTGAAGGAGCTAACCCCAGCAGGAATCGAACCTAAATCGACTTCACGTACGACATTACCATTTTCATCTAAAATCGTAATGATGACTGAATCAGCATCACGCATTAGCTCAAAACCAAATGGTGTGGTAATGGTTTCGGTTTCGTTATCAGTACCTTCAAGCTCAGAGGTCGCCACTAAAATTTTATTGCCAGGTACCATTACCCCTTTACCAATCATGTTGCTGGCATTGACCGATAAACTATCGTCAATTTGCCCAGACACCATGCCTAGCGTGGTGTTTAATCTTTCAATCCCCGCTAATGTGTTAATTTGAGCAAGTTGCGAGGTTAATTGGCTATTATCCATTGGATTGGTTGGATCTTGATTCTTCATCTGGGCAATCAGTAGCGTTAAAAAGTTATCTTGTAATTCTTTACTCGAATTGCCATCAGTTGTACTTTTTTGTTTGGTTTGAACACCATTTACGCCTACCGATTCGGATACAGACACATTTGTTACACCCATCTATCACTCCTTGCTATTGACCTAATGTCAATGTTTTTAACATTAGGCTTTTGGCGGTATTAATGACTTCGACATTTGCTTGATAGCTGCGTGATGCTGATATGGTGTTGACCATTTCGGCAACAACATCGACATTGGGTTTTTGGATGTAACCTTTCTCATCGGCTAATGGATGATGTGGCTCATAAACTAAGTTCATGGGTGACGGGTCTTCAATCACTTGGGCGACTTTAACGCCAGCAATACTATTTTGCTCACCGTTATTATCCACCTGAAAAATAACTTGTTTTGCTTGGTATGCTTTTCCTGATGTGCTGGTGATGCTGTCAGCATTCGCTAAATTACTGGCGCTGACATTCATTCGCTGAGTTTGTGCCATTAAGGCCGAGCCAGAAATTGCAAAAATTGAAAAACTCATATTGATTATCCTTGCTGTAATACAGACATTACATTTTTAAATTGTTCACCTAAAAAAGTTAAATTGCTTTGATAGTGGATACTGTTATCCATAAATGCTGTGCGTTCTTGATCCATTTCGACCGTATTACCGTCCGCTGATGCTTGATAAGGAATACGATAAAGCATATTTACATTTGTCATAGCAGGTGCATTGATCTGTATATGTTGATTCGACGTTACGTTAAGTTGTAGGTGATGGCGACTATTCTGATGAGTTAGTGCTTTTTTCAATTCGGCATTAAAATCAATATCACGCGCTTGATAATTCGGTGTATCACTATTAGCAATATTTGATGCTAAGATAGTTTGTCTTTTTTCACGTACATTTAATGCTTGTTGATGAAAATTAATAAAGGTGTCTAATTTATTCAGCATAAAATCGTCTCACTTTGTTTGATATTTAAAATTTTATGTGAATCAAAAAAAACTCATCGTATAAATAACAACAAAAATTGTCCTTATTTCAACATTCAATAAAATTGTTCATACAGTAAAATCGGCTTACAAATAATTTTAAAACAAGCAAATATGATTAAGGTTATTAGATTAATACAGCTTATTTCACTGTTATTGGTGACCAATATGGCGATGGCTGATTCATTTGAAAGAGCGGTGAATGATTTAGTTTCAAAACATATAACGGTTCCTGTCGATAATATTTCGATATCTTATATATCGCCTAAACCGCAGTTAATGTGTGATGAGCCCAAAATTACGCTACTGAATAATAAAAAACAGTGGGGTACGATGACCATTGGCGTTAAATGTGGTAATAAAACGCAGTATTTGCAAATAAAAGTCAGTGCTGAGGGACGTTATTTTGTCGCTGATAAACCTATAAGTGCAGGAACGATCATTACTGATGCACTGATACGGTCAAAATTGGGGCGACTTGATCTTCTAGCCAATTCGGTAATTTTAAATAAGCAGCATATTATTAATCATATTGCATTACGTAACATTGAGCTTGATGAGCCAATTCGAACTTCAATGCTGCAACAAAATTGGCACATCAAGGCCGGTCAAATGGTGAAAGTCTTGATTAATGGAGAGGGGTATGTGATTGCAACAAAAGGTAAATCTCTTAATAACGGCGCCTTAGATGATCATATTAGTGTAAAGCTTAATTCTGGCAATATTGTTGAAGGTATTGTTACGCAAGAAGGTGTGACAATTTTCGATAAATAAAATTAATGATTTTTTTATTTTTGCCGATAATTAGACTAAACAAATCATTAAATTTTTGATCAAAGGTATTTTATGAGTATAGAAGCGACTAAATCGGTAACGACAATAGCAGGATTACTTAATCGTGATGTTATCAATGAGCAACAAAAAAGCCCACGATCATCTCAGCAGACAGAAAATAGCCTGACCAGCAGTGCTAATGTGACATTAAGTCAAAATACCTTATCGCTTTTACAGTCTACGCATAATGACATTGATATGGAAAAAGTTGATAACATAAAACAGGCTATTACTGAAGGTAAATTAGTGATAAACACCACAAAAATAGCTGATGAACTTATCAAACAGATGATTGAAAATATTGAATAGTTAGTAAAGTTTGAAAGGAAATAAAAATGTTAGAATTAAATGACATCTTAAATAAAATAACCGTCATGTTACAAACACTTTCAGACATTTTGCAGACCGAGCAACAAGTGCTTATTGAAAACAGTTCTATCAATCAACTTAATGAAATCATCAATAAAAAGAGTCAATTACTTATTGAATTAAAATTATTAGATGAAAAACGAATAAATATTAGTAAACAACTCAATCTATCTTCCCCTTATAGTGAAAATCCAGAACTGGCAGAGCAATGGCAATCCATTACAACCACTACGCGGTTATTAGCGAATATCAATCGTGATAATGGTTTGATTATTCAAAATCGTATGCATCGTACTCAGCAAACTATCGATCATTTAAAAAGTATTCATAATCCGGTTGTTTATACCAATAATGGTTATCAACAAACTGAAACAATCTCATCAAAACGAGCAAAAGTTTAATGATAATTGCGGTGTGTTCAGTGTAAACGCGTTAAATACACCTTAATTTGTCGTTTAATCAAGCCAATAACTTTAGTGTGTTAAGTACATACTGTGACTATTTTATTTCTATTTAGACAGTTAGATACTATTAACCCCTATCATGGCTAATGAAAGTGATGTAGATAAAAGCGAACGCCCCACCGATAGCAAACTAAAAAAAGCTAAAGAGAAGGGACAGATACCCCGTTCACGAGAATTGACTTCCGTCATTATTTTGTTGGTGGGCATTATGCTTTTTTGGTTAATGGGTTCTGCATTAGTCCAGAAGTTAATCATCATAATAAAAACAGCGATGCAGGTCTCTTTTCGTGTAAATGATGAATCTCGTATTCTGACTAATTTGATTGAGTTAATGACTGCAGGTTTTTGGGCTATTGTTCCTCTGTTTTTTGCCTTGGCTATCTTTGCTATTGTGGCACCGCTTTGTGTGGGTGGCTTGTTATTTAGTTGGCAATCAATTAAACCCAATTTTAAAAAGTTGAATCCGATTTCTGGTTTTGGGCGGATGTTTAGTCGCCGAATTTTAGCGGAATTATTTAAAAGTATGCTAAAAGTCATATTAATCACGATAGCTGCTTCATTGTTATTATTCGACTTATTTCCAAATCTGCTTTCTCTTCCAAAAATGTATTTAAATAGCGCATTAACAAAAGCAATAGATCTTATTTTGATTTGTGGATTATTCATGGTGTTGTCACTTATTCCGATGGTCGGTTTTGATATCTTTTATCAGATTTGGAGTAATTTAAAAAAATTGATGATGTCAAAACAGGAAATTAAAGATGAGTTTAAAGAGCAAGAGGGGAATCCTCAAATAAAAGGTCGTATTCGGCAGATGCAGCAAGCCATGGCAAGGCGTCGCATGATGAAAGACGTCGCTAAAGCAAATGTCATTGTAACCAACCCGACTCATTATGCGGTTGCTTTACATTATGATGAAAAAACCATGATAGCCCCTAAAGTATTGGCAAAAGGAACCGATCAAATCGCTTTACGAATTAGGGAGATCGGCAATCAACATCATATTCCACAATTAGAAGCGCCACCACTGGCTAGGGCTTTATATCGTTATGGTGAAATTGGCGAGACCATTCCAACCGAATTATATACAGCTGTTGCGCAAATTCTTGCTTGGGTTTATCAATTAAAACGGTGGCATAAATTTGGCGGTGATAAACCGATTACACCTAACAATTTGCCGGTACCTGAGTCATTAGCAGAAAATCAACCAAGGCGGTAATTAATTACATGATTAAAAATAAAATAGTTTCGTTTTTATCAACCAATGGGCTTAAAAAAGGGCATTATCAAATTTTAGCAGGTCCACTGCTAATTTTATTGATTCTTTCAATGATGGTATTACCGTTACCTGCGTTTATTTTAGACCTGTTTTTTACCTTCAATATTGCGTTATCAATTATTATTTTGATTGTGGCATTGTTTACTAAGCGTGTACTTGATTTTGCTGCTTTCCCAACCGTGTTATTGTTTGCGACTTTACTACGCTTGTCATTAAATGTTGCCTCGACGCGGGTTGTTCTGTTAAAAGGTCATACTGGCAGTCATGCCGCAGGTCGGGTGATTGAAGCTTTTGGTCATTTTCTGGTAGGTGGCAATTTTGCGATAGGTATTGTGGTTTTTATCATTTTGGTGATTATTAATTTTATGGTTATCACTAAAGGGGCTGGGCGAATAGCCGAAGTCGGTGCTCGTTTTGCATTAGATGGTATGCCCGGTAAGCAAATGGCAATTGATGCGGATCTAAATGCTGGATTAATTGGTGAAGACGAAGCCAAAGCACGCCGAGCCGAAGTCACCCAAGAAGCCGATTTTTATGGTTCAATGGACGGAGCAAGTAAATTTGTTCGGGGGGATGCGATTGCTGGCTTATTGATAATGGCAATTACCATTATCGGTGGGCTGTTAGTTGGGGTCGTACAACATGGTATGGCACTAGCGGATGCGAGTCAGACGTATGTATTATTAACTATTGGTGATGGTCTGGTTGCTCAAATCCCTTCTTTAATTATTTCAACGGCTGCTGGCGTGATCGTGACAAGAGTGACATCACAAGAAAACATCAGTGAACAGATGCTAAACCAGTTGTTTAAAAATCCACAAGTATTAATCTTGACTGCGGTAGTCATTGGATTATTGGGTTTGATTCCGGGTATGCCAAATCTAGTATTTTTACTGTTTACTGCGATATTAGTTTTGTTGTCTTGGTGGCTTAATAAGCAGAAGAAAAATGATACGACTGCCAGCACTAAGCAAGTTGATACGCAAGCAACGACACCGAGTAATATTGAAGCATCTTGGTCGGACGTCAGTATTGAAGATATTTTAGCAATGGAAGTGGGGTATGGGTTAATCCCTATGGTAGATCAGACTCAGAATGGTGAATTATTGGGTCGGATACGCAGTTTACGGAAAAAGTTTGCTCAAACGTTTGGTTTTTTACCGCCTCAAGTTCATATCCGAGATAATTTATCGCTCGCACCTTATCAATATAAATTATTTATTAAAGGTGGGGAAATAGGAAAAGGTGAAATTGTTAATAACAAATGGTTAGCGATTAATCCGGGGAATGTGGCAGAAACCATTGACGGAATACCCACTACCGAGCCTGCGTTTGGTTTGCCTGCGGTATGGATAGACGCAAGTAATAAAGAAAATGCTCAAATCTTAGGTTATACCGTTGTTGATACCAGCACCATGATTGCGACCCATTTTAATCACCTATTACAACAGTTCGCCAGTGATTTATTAGGACGAGTGGAAACACAAGAGTTATTGGATCATGTTAAACAAGATATTCCTAAATTGGTGGAGGACTTTATACCGGGCGTCATTACGTTAACGACGTTTCATAAAATACTCCAAAATTTAATCGCCGAAAAAGTGTCAATACGTGATATGCGCACAATTATCGAAACTATAAGCGAACATGCACCGAATCAAAACGATGCTTATCAATTGCTTAGCTTAGTGCGAATAGCTTTAGGAAGAGTGATAACACAACAATGGTTTCCGGGGAATGGGGCAATTAATGTCATTGGTTTAAATGTGAATTTGGAACGATTGTTGCTACAAGCACTCCAAAATACCAGTAATGTTGAACCGGGACTAGCGGATCATATTATTCAACAAGTTAAGCAGGCTTTAAATCAGCAAGATGCCATTGGTGCACCGCCTGTACTCTTGGTTAACCACACATTAAGACCGATGCTATCACAATTTTTAAGACCCCATTTTCCACAGCTAGTGGTATTGTCAAACTTAGAAATCACGGATAATCGAGAAATTAAAATGACTTGTCAAATTGGTGCAGAATAGTACCAGAAATCTTATTAATAGAACTTAAATTGATAGTTCAGCAATAAAAAGCGCTATCATATAGTGAACAGGCATTAGCCGTTCACTCTATAAAATAGGTTGTTATCTTATTCTGTCACTACTGTAAAACGTTGTTTAATGTGTTTGGCATTTTCTGCTTCATCAACCATGGCAATGGCATAATCAGCATAGCTAATTTGGCTTTTTCCTTGAGTGTTGAATAAAACCTGTTCACCGCCTGCTTTGTAGTGACCTGTTCTTGCGCCATCGGCAATAAACTCAATAGCTGGGCTTAAGTAAGTCCAGTTCACATCCTGACATTTTTTTAATTCATCAAGTGCTTTAGCCATATTATTAGCTAATGGTTTGAATTCTTCCGGAAACTCGGGTGTATCAACTAAACGAACAGTATGTTCAGGATTGACATATAAACTACCTGCACCACCAACAACTAATAAACGGTTAGGTTTACCTTTTAAAATGTCAGTTAAATGTTTTAAACTTGTTTGATGTTGAGGCAGTGATTCAAGGCTCCATGTCGCAAATGCATCGACAATCACATCAAAAGGTTTCAAATCCTCATAAGTCAGATCAAACAAATCTTTCACTAAAACTTTTGCCTTGGGATCGACATGCGCATTTTGATGACGAACAATCGCTGTCACGTCATGCCCACGCGCAATTGCTTCTTTAACTATCAGACTGCCTGATTTACCACTTGCACCAATAACAGCTATTTTCATCTTTTTGACTCCTTTATTCTTTATTAATTTAATAATATTGTTGGATTCTGGTTTTAGGTTCTGTAAACAAAAATCGTTAAGTAATGAATATTTTTAGATTAATATTCAAAGTATCTATTGTAAAGTAGGTACTAAACAGTAATATAGTTACCAAATTAATACTATAATTGAATTTAAAGGATTTTTATTATGTCTCTCAATGAAAATTTACCCCCTTGTCCCGTCGAAACTACGCTTATGCTCATGGGCGATAAATGGAAAGTCTTAATTGTTCGTGATTTATTAACAGGTACAAAACGTTTTGGTGAATTAAAAAAATCCTTAGACGGAATATCGCAAAAAGTCTTAACCCAGCACCTACGTGCAATGGAAAAAAACGGATTAATTCATCGCAAAGTCTATGCCCAAGTACCACCTAAAGTGGAATATACACTGACCGAAGTCGGACAAAGTTTAAAACAGGTTCATGATGCTATGTTAGAGTGGGGAAGTGCTTATAAGTTAAGGCAATGTGTTAAGAAATAGGTTTTTAACATGAATAAAAAGCTATTTTTTGCCAATTATATTCAATGATCTTTTTGTTAATAATTATTTAAGAATTTTTTTGAAAATTTGACCTATATCACACATTTAATTAGATTTGTTCACTTTTTTATCTTATTTTAAGTTAAACTTCGTTTCAAAAATTTATCTTTACAATAGATTATCTACTTTTGAAAGGAAAAACATTGGAAGCAATAAAAACATATTGGTTTTTAAGCGCTAAATTTAATGGTAGTGAAGACCAAACAGAACGTTTTGTTAAATTAGGTATTTGGGAAAATGGTTACGATAATAAATACTTAAATACCGTACGAACCATTTCAGTTGGTGATCGAGTTGCGATCAAATCCACTTATAATTTAAAAAAGAATTTACCCTTTGATAATAAAGGTCAAGCTGTTTCGGTCATGGAGATTAAAGCGACCGGTATTGTGACAAAAAATTATGGTGATGGAAAGTTATTAGAAGTTAATTGGCAAAAAAAGAATTTGAATAAAAAATGGTTTTTTTATACCAATATGGCTACTATTTGGAGTGTTAAAGATGATGAATGGTTATCAAAACAATTAATCAATTTTACTTTCTATAATGAACCACAGGATATTGACTATTTTCGGAATGCGCCTTATTGGCGATCTCGTTATGGTGATGTTGCCAATCGTACCCAATTGTTCAGTTGGGTACGTTTTTATGAGGCTATTGCAGATAATTTATTAATTTATCTAGACAAAAGCAAACGTTCAATATTAATGGAATTTGTCAATCAGCTGGCCACCGAGTTTAAGCTGTCTTATTTACTCGATAAAGGTTTACAGGATATTTGTCCATTTACTGTATTAGGAACATTTAATCGTCATATTAAAGAAACGACAAGAATAGAAATCGCTAAAAAGTGGGCTGAATTTCTTAATATTGAAGAATCTGTCCCTAACTCTTTTGAGGGCATACCATTACTTAATAATCAACTATCTTGGTTTTTTACCAACTCCGAAAATCAACAACAAGAGATTGATAATTTGTGGGAATTTTATGATATTGCACTGAAATTTTCTAATGCTGATAAAAACTATCAAGATGAGTTTAAACAAAAATTTGACTTAGTCATGTCACAACCTTATTGCTCATGGCAATTAACCAATGGTTTATTTTGGATTCGCCCTCATGCTTATGTCGTATTGGATAAAGTTTCAAAAACTTATCTTACAGATGAATTGGGTTTGATAAAAAATAAGCGATTATCCAAAGAACATTTTAACGGTAATGATTATCTTAAGTTACTTGATAATTTAGCCGTGAGATTTAACGAAGATTACTTTCCTATTCACTCTTTTCCTGAGCTTTATTTAACCGCATTACGTAAATATCAAAGTAGCATATCACATAATGAAAGTTTAATATCAAATAATCAATGGCAATTTAAATTATTACAACTGATTAAGGAGCTATGTCAAAAAAATGGAACTGATGTTTTTCAACGTAAAGAGTTTCTTAATAAATATCGAGAACAGCTTGAAGAAGAATTTCCTAATAATAGTGTAATAGGAGAATCGGTCAGCAATACATTGCAAAGATTAAGAGATAAGGATTTCTTGCAATTTTTGGGAAATGGAAAATATCGATTATGCAGTGATAATATTGATGAGCAAAATGAAGAAATTATTGAAAGTGATGATGATATCGTTGAACAATTATTAGTTAAACAACCTTATACATTAGAAATGTTTAATTCAAGAAAGTTGTTTTGTCGATGAACAACAATTACAACAGATGTTAGCAAGCTTAAAAATGAGAAAGAATATCATTTTACAAGGTCCCCCAGGTACGGGTAAAACTTGGTTAGCTAAAAGATTGGCTAATATTGTAATTGGCTATAAAGATTCAAATAATATTCGAGCAATTCAATTTCATCCTAATCTATCTTATGAAGATTTTATTCGTGGTTTTCGTCCCGCTAGTGATGGTAAGTTAGCGCTGATCGATGGTCCTTTTTTGGAGATAATTCATCAAGCCAGAAATGATCCTCAATCTAAATATGTTATGGTTATTGAAGAGATTAATCGAGGTAATCCCGCACAGATTTTTGGTGAAATGCTAACACTGCTTGAAGCTGATAAGCGAACACCGAGTGAAGCATTAGAATTGACCTATCGCCGTGAACAAGAAAATGGAATATATATTCCCGATAACTTATATGTCATTGGTACGATGAATATAGCGGATCGTTCTTTAGCATTAGTCGATTTTGCACTACGTCGACGTTTTGCGTTTTTTACTTTAGATCCTAATTTTTCAGAAAAATGGTTAAGCTATATGATTAAAAAAACAGGGCTCAATAGTAAGCTTTTAGAAGAAATAAGAGAAAGAATGAATGAATTAAATGAATTCATTGCTCAAGATAGAATGTTAGGAAGTGCTTTTGCTATTGGTCATAGTTATTTAACTCATCATAGAGCTATACCGAAAAGTGAAGGTTTAGTGTGGTATCAAAATATTATTGATACAGAAGTTAAACCATTATTGGAAGAGTATTGGTTTGATGAAAAAGATAAACTTAACAAAGCAATGAAACTTATTACGATTGCATATAAATAATCTCAATGAATACTGAATCGACAGCAAAACAAAATACCACATTAAATAAAATACCTATTAGAAACATATGGTTACTTTTATTGTATGCATCAGATTATTATAAAGAGCTTGATAAACAGCAGCGAATAAATTTTGAAGAAAATCCTGAAAAAATTGTTGAGCTGGCTGCTGAGATTTATTGCAAGGCAGTACACAAAGGATTGCGTTATTCATTATCTAACAGTTATCAATCTAAAAAGCAGGTTTTAACACGTGTTAGAGGAAAAATTGATTATTTAATAACCGCACGTAAATTATTACTTGAAAAAGGTAAAATCCATTGTCGATATGATGGATTAACAAATAATACACCAAAAAATCAATATATTCATGGTGCTGCTCATGTTTTATTAAGGCAATTAAATAATGATAAATTGATTAAGCAATGCAAACAAATAACCAATCGTTTTAAAGAGTTAAAAATCGGTAAATCTAACTATTACAACCCTGTTATCGATCAGTTCAATCGATCAAATCCTCATGATAATCTATTAGTTTCGGTGGCTAAATTGGTTCATAGTTTGTCTATTCCAACAGAATTATTCAGTAAAGAAACACTTAATACGTTGGAGAAAACTGATCAGTGGTTAAGAGCATTATTTGAGAAAGCGGTAATTGGTTTTTATCGGGTTAATCTCAATCCAAATGAATGGCAAATCGAGTCGGGAAAAAGGTTTAAATGGCAATGTACCCAATCGACGGACAACATTGGACAGTTTATGCCAGAAATGATTACCGATTTAATTATAGAAAATAACAAAACAAATTCTCGCTTAATTGTGGATACTAAATGTACCTCAATTTTTAATCATAACAGTTTTTCTTTTAAGACAGATCATTTGTACCAACTTTATGCTTATGTAAGAAGTCAAGAAAGAAGTGATGACCGATTATCCTATTCTGCATCAGGTATGCTTTTATATCCAACAACAAATCAATCGATTAATGAAAATACCACCATTCAAAATCATCAGCTATTTTTTTGTACGATTGATTTAAGTCAAGCAAACATGAGAATTAGAGAGTGTTTGCTGTCTTTATTGGCTCAAAGTACATGAGCAATTTACATCAATATTAGACACTATTAAAATGCATTGATGCATTCACTCGAAAAGTTTATAACCAAGTACCACCTAATATGGAATTCACACATTACCCATACATAAGATAAATAAATTAATAGGATAATATTGATTAAGCAAAGAATTATGGTTCATTAGCCTCAACTTTAGAACAAATAACATAAAATTCATTCGGCTTTGAGTCTTTATCCTGACCAATAATTATGGTATCAGGGTAAAGTTTATTGTCCGTAATAGGGGTAATATCTTTTCGGTATATGTCTGTATCATTCAATGGAATGGGTTCTTCACAGCTACGCAATATAGCGTTAGCACCAATCAGTTTAGCGAACTTGTGCATATCACCTTTGGCTTTAGCATAAAAAGATGTGACGAAATTATCGCTTTCATAACGAATCATATTAACCCATACATTCTTGATTTTGATAGGTTGCTCAAAATGATATTCGATTTCAGTGATATTATCTTGTTGTTTGTTTTTTATGGTAATTTTTTGTTTTTCAAGTTCAGCAATAATTTTTTTATCTTCGATGGCAAAAGGCTTTGATTGACATAATAGAGCAGTTTTGAATTGTTCTGTAACGGTAGCTATTTGGGTGACATCACTTGATGCGTGTCCGGATAAACTGACAAAAAATAAGATATAACCTAACAGTAAATATAATTTTTTCATGTTTAATAGCTTGTCGTAAAGTGAGATATTGAGTTAAACAGTATTACTAATGACCTGTTAAATTTTAATCTGATTCTACCATTAAACATTAAATTAGGTATATCAATATTTCATGGTTTTTAATATCATCCAAGCAGCTACCATATCGCAATTTTGTTGAAACTATATTACTATAATTTTATTGATCTTTATTCAGCAAAATTATTATGAGCAAGTCATCGAGCCACTTAACCATTAAGGATATTGCCAAACTTAGTGGAGTAAGCAAATCAACGGTTTCAAGAGTAATTAACCATGACCCAATGGTGAAAGAAGCAACACGTAATAAAGTCAATGCTATTATTGAACAATATCAATTTACGCCGTCTAAATCTGCAAGAGCAATGCGAGGTTATGGTAATAAAGTGATTGGTATTATTGTCACTCGTCTCGACTCGATGTCTGAAAATCAAGCTGTCAGTAGCATGCTGCCAATATTTTATCAACATGGCTATGACCCGATTATTATGGAAAGCCAATTTAATGTTGAAAAGGTTGAAGAACATTTAGCCATGTTGAAAGATAAGCAGGCTGACGGTGTGGTAGTTTTTGCCTTTACAGGATTGGATAAGGGAGTATTGTCTTTCTGGCAAAATAAGAGTGTGGTTATTGCTCGTTCATTCCCTAATCATATGTGTGTTTGTTATGATGATATTGGTGCAGTAACTCGCTTACTTGAGCATTTATATCATCAGCAAAAACAGCGTAATATTGCTTATATTGGTATTGAACAGCAAGATCAAACTACCGGTGCGCTACGTTATCAAGCTTATCTGGATTTTTGTCAGCTTCATCAAATAACGCCTAATGCTTGTTTAGGAAAATTAAGTTATCTATCTGGCTATCATCTTGCTCAAACAGTCATTAAATCATCACCTTCAGCCATTGTTTGTGCGACTGAAACGCTTGCTTTAGGCTTACATAAATATCTTCATGAAAAGCAATATAAAAATATCATTGTTGCGAGTATCGGGCAGAGTGAATTGCTCCGTTTTCTTTTTCCACAAACGTTATCTGTGGAGTTAGGTTTTGATAAAGCTGGAACTTATACCGCTCATGAATTACTCCGAATGTTAACCGATGGAGTCGAACTTAAAACGGTGACGATCCCTTGCCAACTGGCTGTTAATCAATAGCAATAACAATCTAAAATTATTATATTTTTTATTAATTATGTGAGATCAATCACAAATAGGGAACGTTCCCATTTATTGTTTGTCTTTTTCAATCTATGCTAAATCCTAATTCAAACTTAGCCAATGTATTAATAGCTAATTCGGCTAAATATTTATGATAGGGAGACTTGGAGATGGCTAAAGATCCTAATATCGCCTCAGAATCGATAACCGCATTAATTAATTGTGTGGGTGGAAAAGAAAATATTGCGAGTGTTACTCACTGTTTAACACGATTAAGATTTGCACTGTCTGATCCCAAATTAGCCGATATAAAAGCCATTGAGGGATTACCTTTTGTAAAAGGTTGTTTTAATAATGCTGGGCAGTTTCAAGTTATTATTGGAACGGATGTTGATAGTTATTACAAATTATTGATTGATCGATTAAATATTGATGAAGCGACTAAAGAGCAAACAAAAGCCGCAGCTAAAAAAAATATGTCATGGTTTGAACGCTTAATTTCAAATTTAGCTGAAATTTTTGTGCCATTATTACCCGCACTGATTGCAGGGGGATTATTACTCGGCTTACGTAATGTTATTGGTGACATGCCAACTATAAACGATAAACCGCTTACTGACACTTATACTTGGTTGGTACCTATTCATAGTTTTCTTTGGTTACCTTGTGAAGCGATTTTCAACTTTCTACCGGTAGCCATATGCTGGTCTACAGTCAAAAAAATGGGCGGTTCCCCTGTGTTAGGGATTGTTTTAGGGATAACATTGGTTTCCCCACAACTGATGACTGCTTATGATCTAGGGAAAAAGATTCCCGAAGTGTGGGATTTTGGTTGGTTTACTATTGCTAAAGTTGGTTATCAGGCACAAGTTATACCGTCAATTTTTGCCGGTTTAGCGTTAGGGTGGATTGAAACTCGATTACGTAGAATTGTCCCTAATTACCTAACTTTAGTGATTGTACCAATTGTATCAATATTATTAGCCGTTGTACTTGCGCATTTTCTTTTAGGACCAATCGGACGAATGTTGGGCAATGGTATTGCTTATGTGGTTAAATACCTAATGACGGGCGATTATGCCTTCATTGGTTCGGCTATTTTTGGATTCTTCTATGCACCTTTGGTTATTACTGGAATTCACCATACTACATTAGCTATCGATATGCAGATGACACACAGTATGGGTGGTACACCGATTTGGCCAATTATTGCCTTATCCAATATTGCTCAAGCTTCAGCCGTTGTTGGTATCATTCTAATCAGTAAAAAACATAATGAGCGCGAAGTTTCCATACCTGCTGCGATATCAGGTTACCTAGGTGTAACTGAGCCAGCTATGTACGGTATCAACTTACGCTATAAATTCCCAATGTTCTGCGCCATGATTGGAGCGGCGAGTGCTGGGTTAATCTGTGGTTTACATGGTGTATTATCTAATGGTATAGGTGTGGGTGGATTACCTGGCATTTTATCCATAAAACCGATTTATTGGGGAATTTATGCATTAGCCATGGTTGTGGCAATTGTCGTACCTATTGTTTTAACATCAGTTGTTTATAAAATAAAATTGAAAAAAGGTACGTTAGATATTCGCTAAACATGATTTAATAACCGTTAACCGTTCTATTATGGAACGGTTAATTTATGACAGATGAATAATTAAGAGCAAACAATGAATACGAACGAAATCCCTTGGTGGCAAAATAGAACTATTTATCAAATCTATCCCAAAAGTTTTCAAGCCAGTGGTACTGGTTCAACGGGGGATTTATTAGGCATTATCAGCCGATTGGATTATCTTAAAAATCTGGGCATTAGTGCGATTTGGTTAACGCCAATTTATCCCTCTCCGCAAGTTGATAATGGTTATGATGTATCGGATTATTATGATATTGATCCGGCTTATGGCACGATGGAAGACTTTGAATTATTGGTTAAGCAAGCGCATGAACGTGATATCCGTATTATGATGGATATGGTATTTAATCATACGTCAACAGAGCATCCATGGTTTAAATCCGCCTTAGATAAAACCAGTCCTTTTCGATCGTTTTATATTTGGAAAGATGCCAAAGCTAACGGCTCAGAACCCAACAATTGGCGGTCAAAATTTGGCGGTAATGCTTGGCAGTGGCATGAGCAATCAGGACAATACTATTTACACCTGTTCGCAAAACAGCAAGCTGATCTCAATTGGGAAAATCCAACTGTTCGCCAAGAGATTAAAAACGTCTGTCAATTTTGGGCGGATAAAGGGGTTGATGCATTAAGGCTTGATGTGATTAATTTGGTCTCTAAACAGCAGGATTTTCCGGATGACGTGAATGGTGACGGACGAAGATATTATACAGACGGCCCGAAAATACACGAATTTTTGCAAGAGATAAGCCAAGATGTTTTCCTACCTAATGGTTTAAAAACAGTGGGCGAAATGTCATCCACTACATTAGAAAACTGTCAAAAATATGCCGCATTGGATGGTAAAGAGTTGACCATGACGTTTAATTTTCATCATTTAAAAATTGATTATCCAAATGGGGAAAAATGGACGCTGGCTAAGCCCGATTTACTTGAACTCAAAAAAATACTTGGCTATTGGCAAAAGGGTATGCACGAAAAGGCGTGGAATGCAATTTTCTGGTGTAATCACGATCAACCTCGCATTGTGTCACGTTTAGGTAATGAAGACCAATACCACAGCGAATCGGCCAAAATGCTGGCGATGATTCTTTATGGACTACAAGGCACGCCATACCTTTATCAAGGTGAAGAGATCGGGATGACAAATCCCCATTTTACTCATATTTCGCAATATAAAGATGTGGAAAGCCTTAACATCTACCAAGAAAAAATTGCCGAAGGTGTGTCAGAGTCTGATATGTTAGCGATTCTTGCCAGTAAGTCACGCGACAATAGCCGAACGCCAATGCAATGGGATAATACTACCAATGCCGGATTTAGCCAAGGTAAACCTTGGATCGAGGTGGCAAACAATTATCCGAAAATCAATGTTAAGGCAGCGCTTAATGATCCCAATTCAATCTTTTATTGCTATCAAACCTTAATCAAATTACGCAAAACTTATCCGATCTTTATTTTCGGTGACTATCAAGATCTAACGCCTGATGTTGCTAATTGCTGGTGCTATGTCAGACATTGGAATAATCAAACGTTACTTGTGATAGCCAATCTGACCGAAAATACGGTTAAATGGCAATTACCTAAAGGGTTTGAAAATCGTCATTGGCAAAGATTGCTAGCTAATTATGAAAACCAAACTGTATTAAAGCCAGAAATGGTGTTACAACCTTATGAGGCAATGTATTGGTTGAATCTAAATAGTTAAACGGTTGTATCAGGTTACTAAGATATACGCTAAATAATTTTGTTCTATTGAATTAAAAAATCGTTGAGCGAATTAGGTAGTAAGAAAATGCCAACACTTGTGTTGGCTTCTTGACTGAAACGCCATAATATGTTGTTCCTCAAAAATTGTGGATAGTCCATATGGGTCATCAATTCCGTTATGTTAGTTAATCAATAGTTAATCAAAATCATGTAAAATAATGGGTAAATCATACTCTCTTTATGTGTAAATCTAGCTTTCCTGTTATAAAAAACGGGTTATCAGAACGTCAACTATACTCACTTGAACAGTAATTAATTAGCATAAGTGATGAATATCAATATTGGGTTATCTTAAGATAAAGTGTTATAGAGATCATGATGAATGATCTAATTAGTAAAACTATCGAGAAATAGAGCAATAACACATTTGTTTTATACTAAAAATATTCTTCAATCATATTCATTGGGATAATTTTGATTTTTAGAATTTGGTATTTAAAAAAAATTATTATAAAATAATAAATTATAATTCCATTGAAAATAATAGATTTATCATCGTTAAAAAACATAGTAAAAATGAATACAAAAAGAAAACAAAATAAACCATTAAAAAAATCTTTTATGGATATTATATCAACAGCACTGACTTTTGGTGTTTTATTTTGGTCTCCTTTGTTATTAGTTTTTATTTTTCTAGCTGTTATAAATTTATTTATAGGTGTTGATGAATTATTATTTTCAATTCACGGTGTGTGGTTTTTTCCTGCTACTATTTTAGTATGGCTATGCATGACTCCAACTTTCCATATCACAAAGAAAAGCATTATTATTTTACCAAAAATTAGACCAAAAATTTATATTCCAATTTGCCAAGATCTTGAAGTTAAAATCATTAAGGTCGAATATTTCAAGTATCCACCTAAAGGGATACAATGGAAAAGGATAAGACGGATAGGGAAATGGCATCCTATATATATATTATTTATAACTTTTAAAAATAAAAAAGTAAAACTAAAAAAAAGCGTGATAAGTGGGGTATACACACATGACCAAATTGATTATTTTTTACGTAATTTATATTTGTCAGGTGTTCGCTATGAAGTCAAAAATTTACATATACCTGTTTAGTAAAAATTTAGAGATTTATTTCCATATAACCTTAATGATTTGGATATTTCATTTTTATAATTTGGAACATTTAGGTAATTGATTTCTCTTTCCTCAATTGTATATATTCAATAATTTTTATAGTTGTATCTATTATAATTTATACATCGAAAAAGAGTGAATGATTCAAAATAAATCTCTTGAATTAAATGGTTTGGGTGATAAATATGTTGTTTGAAAGTATAGTGTTTATTAAGAATAAACATCTATAATTTTATTGTTTAGAGATTAAAAAGAATTATTGTAATTTACTCATTAGCTGATTATTTTTTATTACTTACTATCGATTATATAACCACTCCCGCATTTTAATTAACCGAGCAATAATTTCATCTGAATCGGGCATTTCAGGTAAGGTTGTGGTTAGTGTTGCGGTTTCAATGTCATCAAATAATGATTTGGCCATATTCATAATTTCGTCATAGCTTAATTGACCATTTTTAATTGCGAGCAGTTCGTTTCGATTAGTGCGTTTATTGGTAATGGTGCCTTTGGTCATAATTTCATGAGCAACTTGTAATAAGCGAATGGTATGCATCATATTTTTAGCATCAAAATCATTACCATTTTCAATATTACTGCGATAACGCTGTTCATTACGTTTAGCAACCCATTGCCAGTAAGCCTTATAATCACGACAATGTGATGAAAAACCATCACGATTAAAACTTAAGTAAGCATTTACTGGGGTGTCAACTTTTACTGAAGACAAGCACAGCTCGGTCGAATCATCCTGTTGAATAATACCATGATAACCACAATCCCCTGATGCATCATAAAAAAGGGCATATAAATCTCTACTATGTGGAACATTCACCAAACCACATAAGTGTTGATCAAAACACTTTTCATTTAACCAATTGGTGAGAGGATAAGCATGCTGACCTTGAATAATATAACAAAAATCAAGGACCGTTTTACGCTTCACCTCGACCGGATTATTAATCTTTTTATTCAATCCCTTGGCTTTTTTAATTTGTGACATGGCATAGTGAGCAAAGGTTTGTTTAGTTTGTTGGGATAAAAATAGATCAAGGGTTAACTGCTGCATAATTGGATGCTGATATAAAATACAGTCGGGTGCAGAAGCCAATACTTCTAAAATATTCGGGTTATTTTTAAGTAAAAGCTCTACAAAACGACCTAATTCATAATAGACGATATCATTGGTTTCATTACTAATTTGCGGAATATACTCGAGTCCATAAAATTTATCTTTAGGTAAATAAAACACCCCTTTGATATCTGTATCCGATGTTTCAGTAGCTAATCCGAACGAACGACTACCACTAATCACTTCAAACAAAATGAGATTTTGTGCTTTTAAATCATCAATTGTCATGTCGTATTCCTTTCCTTATTTTAAGCTCATTAACGTTTGTATAAAAAAGCGATCTAATTTATCTGCCTTAAAATGCTGTTCAGTGATAGACTCAACTTCTGCACTGATATCAATCATGGATTGTTCAATGAACGATAAGATTTCTGGCGCAATAGTTATCGATGCTGATTCCACTATAGTTGCTTTTAATCTAATAATATCATTTATTTGCTGTCTTAAATTATCCGGTAATAGTGTTAATAATGGCATTATTGCCATAGGAGCGATTTGCCGTTTTTCTAAACACCATTTAGCACACAATAAAGGTCTTAACACATAAAACAATTTTTTAACACCAATCTCTTTGCCATCGATAGTTTGCAGCGAGCTTTTAGCAATACCTAAATAGTGATAGATGTTACCACGTGTATTAAAAAAGTCTGCACACAATTGCCATAATTGCTGAGCAATTGATTGATTTTGCCGATAAATAATTGGAGATTGCAACCACTCAAATGGCGTAGTATTGGATTTTCGGATTAACTGTAGGGTCTTTTTCAAATCCCAACCTTGTAAATCCAGTTCGTTGTCTACGGGAAAAGTAAAATGTGATTCAGGATTATCAATGGCTAAATATCTATCCAACGGATGAACATAAATAAAACGTACATCATAATCGCTATTTGGCGAAGGAAACCCCCACGCCCGACTGCCCGATTCGCAGGCATAAAGAATATGGATACGGTATTGTTGTTCTAATTCGGTAATTTTTTGTTTTATTCGCTGTTCCATTTTTATTATTCCTTAATTTTTGACACAATTTAAGCATTTTACTCATTATCATTGATAACAAATTATTTAGAAATGAAAATTTATGATTAGAACCTTCAAATCTGAAAAAAATTAACAAAAAATAAGCTGTAGTATTTTTTATATTAAATTTGTACATTTAATATAAAATCCATCCTACCTATCAATTATGTAGTGGTTTGAGTTAATCACTGCTAAGTTTAAGAAAAATATGCTATATTATTTTTTAAGTGATTTTACAAGGCTATAAAATGGATATAAAACTAACCAAGCATGACAAACGCTATATTGAAGGCACAGACGATGTGTACAGCATTATGCAACGTGTGTTATTGCGTGATAACCAAATCGACCAAGAAAAAGAACATCTTTGGATGATTGGCATGAATCAAGCTGGTTATATCCTGTATATCGAACTGATTGCGCTTGGCAGTTATAAATCGGTCGATGTTGAACCGATGAATGTATTTCGTGTTGCGGTGATGAAAAACGCCTCACGTGTGATATTAGTTCATAATCATCCGTCAGGATCGCTGACGCCATCCGAAGCAGATAAAGATATCACTGATCGCCTAATCCAAGTTGGCCGTATTTTAAATATCGATCTAATCGACCACCTAATCATCACCCCAAAATCCTATATTAGCTTCCGCAGTACTAAACTTATGGACGAGCTAGAACAAAGCCTAAAATACGTACCGACTTATCAAGTGATTGATATGATCCGTAAGGAAGAAAAAAAGATCGCTAAAGAGAAGTTGGCGGTTGAAAAGGATAAGACAAAAACAGCTCAACAAAAAGCAAAAGAAATAAAAGAAAAAGCTGAGACTGAAAAGAAAATATTGATTAATGCTTTGTTGGATAAAGGTGTTTCGGTTGATGATATCGCTAAAATTTTGGGGATAACGGTGAAGGCGGTAGAGAGGGTAGTTGGTAAAAACGCTTAAATTTTGTTGAGTAAATATTCAAAATCATTATTTTTCTTGATGTATTATAATCACTAATTTATCTATTTTATATGAATAATGGTATCCATATGGATTCAATAAAAAATGAACTTTTACTTGCGCAACAAAATAATTGTTTATTAGTTACAATTGCAGATCTATTGATTAAAAAACTTTCAGATGATTCAAAACTGATATTAATTATTAAAGATCTACATAGTTCAGGAAAAATCAATATTATTGATGCAATATTAAACTACAATAAAGACAGTTTTACCAATAAACATCATCAATTATATTGTTTAAATATTTGGTTAGATAGTTTATTGATGGAGCTAGATATTGATCTGCTTGAATTAATGAAATGCTCATTAATTATTGAACAAACTATGGCTATTCGGCGATTATGTAGTGAAGATCAGAATAAGGCTGAACAATTTTTTAATTTAGTCTTAGCCAATTTGGATGAATTTGGTAATTTACTCTCAACATCTATAAGCACATTTGATATAAATACCTTTAATTATCGAATTACTAATTTAATAAATATTATTACAGATCCTAAAATAGATATTTCAATAAAACAGCAACTATTGTTTACATTATCCCAATTATCTTTCATTGGTAATATTGAAGATAAAGATATTAATCAGATTTTAAAAAAAGTAGAACAGATAATTGATCAAAATGATAACAGTTCAATACATGGTAATATTCTTTATTTGCTTGTAATAATAAGTGTTCATTTCCTAAATAAAGAAAAAATAATAACTAATTTAGCGGATAAAATTTGGTTAAAACAAGACGATAATGTAATACAAATAACAGCAGGCCTTATTTTTAATATCAAAAATATTCCCAACTATTTAACCAATAAAATTGTAGATCAGATCATTAAGCTAGATCTTTTAAATTTAGAGAAGTGTCTCACAAGAATTGATCTAAGCATAGAAAAACTTTTTGAATCTAATGTCATCAAAGCATGTTTTTTACTAGAAAATTTGTTAATAAAAGATCGAAATAAATTCTTGTTAACATCTTTTGAATCAACTTTGTATTCAATTTCAGAATCAGAAAAGCTTTCTAATTATCTAATCACAAAATGGTTACTATCATCTGAATATATATTACAAAGAAATTGTTCTGTTATTATTAATCATCGGCATAAAGATGATAAAACAATAACTGTCGATACCTTTTTTTTGGATTTGAACAAAAAAAACATTTGTTTATTCCTCGCTCAGAAAGTTTGTGGTTGGTTATTTTTTTCTCCAACATCAATAATCAGTTTTATATTGACATTATTAGACATTGTTCAAGATAAAAAAGAAAAAGATAAAATTATTAACTTGCTTTTTAGCACTGTAGTTCTTAACTATCCAAATACTTTCCAAGATTTCATTGATGAACATAGAAAATCATTTACCTCCAAAATAAAAAAAATCACCTCTAATTTACTAGAAAAATATAAAGATTTTTTAAAAATTAATGAGATTGAAGAAACTATTTCTGAACTTCATCCAAGTTTGCCCCAAAAAGAGAAATACCATAAATATCGATGTGATATAAATGATCAAATGAATGAGAATGTTCGTAAAAACTCATTGTTTGGAGAAGCAATACCAACAGTTATAAATTTGTATGGAAATAATTCTCTTTATTATTGTGGTGGTATAAATGGTGGAAGCAAAGCTCTTCAAAAAACACCTATGCATAAATATAGCTACTCATCCGAATTACCATTACAAAGTGTTGTTGATAATAGTAGTTTAGAATATCTTTTGTTTACCTTTCGAGTACAGGAATATATCTTATGAAATTAATTATTAGAGAATATTTAAAAACCTTAAACGAAAGAGATGAACTTGATGTTTTAGTCCCAAATCTATTATCTCAAATGGGCTTAACTGTTTTTTCCAAGCCCGGAAGGGGGAATAAACAATATGGCGTCGATGTCGCTGCATACGGTAAAATTGGAAAGGAAAAGCCAAAAGTCTATTTATTTTCCATTAAAGCAGGAAATTTAAGCAATCAGGACTGGAATAGTGGAAATAAAAATGATTTAAGACCCTCCCTAGATCAAATTCGCGAGACTTATATTCGTTGTCATCTCCCTCCTAAATATAAGGATAAACAGATTGAAATTTGTTTATGTTTTGGTGGTGATTTGCAAGAGGATGTTAGGGTTGATGTCACAAGCTACGAAGATAAATATCAAGAAGAAAATATCACTTTTTCTGAATGGAATGGTGAAGTTTTATCTTCATTAATTGAAAAGCACTTCTTAAGAGAGCAATTGCTTCCAAATGAATGTCAAAGCCTTTTGAGAAAGTCTCTAGCAATGATCGATATACCCGAATCTTCTCAACAATATTTTTCTCGTCTAACTCATTTATTAACTAATAAAGAGTTCAAAAATGATGACGAATGTCTAAAAGCAGTCAGGCAGTTATATCTTTGTTTAAGTATTTTAATATCTTGGTCTAAAAGTGAAAATAATCTAGAAAGTGCATGTCTAAGTAGTGAACAGTCTTTACTTATTCTATGGGATAAAATAAAAAAATATTACAATATAAAGAAAAAAAATAAGAAAGTTAGTGGTATTTTAGAGTTATTTCGGTTCTATTGGATGTTAACCTTAAATATCAATAATACTTTTTTAGATACAAAAATTCTTCCTCACGTTAATAAATATTATGGGTTATCAAAAGCGATAAAATCAATTTGCCCAATAGATATAAACCTAAAATTATTTGATATATTAGGAAGATTAGCATTATACGGCTTTTGGAATAGTTTTATATTTACTAAATTATCTTTAGAGGAACGTGATGGTGATTTTGGACAAAGTTTAATTCAAAAACTACATTACTATAGAGATGCAATTATTCTTTTTATCAGCAACAATCAAATATTGTACTCACCATGTTTAGATGAGCAAGCCATTGATATTTCATTAGCGGTGCTTTTTCTTGTAAGTTTGCCTGACACAAAACAATTTATTCACACTTGGTTATCTGGAATGACAAAATCCATTGGGTTTCAACTAGGCCAACATCTTATATACCCTTGTATATTTAAAGATTATGAAAAACTCATCAGACACCCTAAAAATATGAGTGATGAATACAGAAAAGAAGCAACAGCTAGCAGTATTTTATATCCCTATATTGCTTTATTTGCTTCTTTATTTGATCTAAAAGACGTATATAAAGATATTCAGGACATCAAAAACTTGATAATACAACATTGTAATTTTCAACTATGGTATCCTGATTCAACATCTGAAGATTTATTTTATACTAATGAAGATCTTCATGGTAGTTCTTTAAGCTCTTTAAACATTAAACAAGATCCTGAGCAATTTTTGGCGGATGTTTTGAATGTTTGCGATAGTGAACCTTATTTTAAAGAGCTTAGTGCTATAAAATATGGAATTAACCCGATAATACTAACCGCTTGTCGGCATTATCGCTTACCTATTCCAATAGATTACTTTAAATTTTTAATCAAAACTGAAACCAATTAAATATGTCCAAGCACAAAGAACTTATTGATGTAATACGAGGAATAACGAGTAGCTTTAATAGCCGGAATAATGACTTTCAAGGTTACTGGGCTTTAGGTATATTGTATCAATTTGCAAAAACAAACCATATTTTCTCATTAAAGTTCGATTTACTAAATCAGGTTGTTAAACCAGACACGGCATATTTTCAACCAATCGTATCTAAATATAATCCTAAACTTTACCGCTTATTGAATGCTAAAGATATCAATTCGCAATGCTTGAAAAGCGCGATCATTACAATCGATTTTGACCATTACACTAAACATCACGATCACATCAAATACCCAGTTGGTGCCCCCTATATTATGATTGGCAAACTCATTGATAATCGTGGAAAATTATTTAAATCAACAATATATGGAAAATGCCAACCTCATGATCCAACTAAAGAACAACAAAGTAGTCGAATTAATAAACATTAGACTAAACTTTTGCCTTTAAAAACCAAGCGCAGTGGAAGGGGAAGCCAGAGCTGTTCGTTGGAAAGCCTTGGCCATCACAGCCCTTGTTTATATTGCCTTTCGCCTCACACCGTTAAAATCGATCAACGTGCTACTTTTCTTTGTGATTGTTGCTGGTACGGCTTTAGTTTATTGTGTAATACTCCGATTATGAGCTTACCTCATGTCGATTTGTGGTTAACCTATATTGATTTGTTGGTAGCTAAAAAAAGTAATAACATGATTGTCAGCCAGCATGGCATTAATTGTGGCATCATCGGGGCATGGTGACGCTATTATATTAAGCAACTTTGGGGCTTTGAAAGTTTGGCGATTTGGTGTAAATCGTTGTAAACGCTCTATGCCCCAACTATTGTTTCTTAAGAATTTAGGGAATTTAATAACGTAATTACGCTTTGTTTTGTTTCTACATCTGGTTCAATTTTAGCTAACTTTTCGAGTTCATTTTTAAGTTCAGTTGACCAAATCTGCCGATCCCAACCTTCAATAGCTTTCAACGCCATATTTCGATTTCGTACCACAGGGCTGTTTAAACCAATTAATATAAAATCTTCGCCAATACCCGGAAATCGATTAAGTTCTTGCAAAATAAAATCCAGTACATTATGCACTTGATATTCCATACCTAATCCATATTCTAACGCCGGGCCCGTCGCCACTAAGGAAAAATCATTCTGTTGTTTGGCTAATGCCATAGCTTGTTCAACTCTATGATTATCATCTGTTTGCATCAAGTAAAACCATTGTTCATTTTGATATCGTTTTTGATGTTCAAAACGTACATCCCATGCATCATAACCCAAACGGGTATAAACATCAGTGGCTAACCAAAACAACGACTGATCATCAGTCTGTAAGCTTTCTTCAACTAAAGGTAACCAGTGTTCTTGTTGTATTAGATCTGTTATTGTTGTTTTTAATTTCGCTTTAATGTCATCATTCCAATTAGGGTAACTATCATCAATTTGATTAACCACAAAATCTTGCATAATCTGGAGTATTCTTAAAGTATTGATATCGGTTAATTGATGCTGTGCTAATTGAGCTAAGTAACATAAACAAACGTTGGCACCTGCTTCATAATCATGCATATCTTCAGCCGGCCCACCCATTATCAACGCTTCAATCATCTCACCCGTTGCCACCAGTAATGCTATATCAACAGATGGTTGTGCTAATGCGGTTTGCAAATCACCGGCAGTTGCGCAGGTATAGGCAAGGTATTCATACATCACGCTATTTTTATACCCTTCTCTTAATAACCAGTTTTTGACTTCCTGAGAAGGATTTTTGGCTAATCGTTCCACTAAGTGAATGCGCCCCCAACCAGTCACTCTTTTTGCTAATGTAAGTAAAGCATTTTCAGCTTCGATCGGCGATGATAATGTATTTTGTAACGCCACCGCTGAGTACAACGTAAACTCTTCATGCATACCAAATAGCAAAAATAATTCTGTCTGCGGGGTATTAAAACGCCCCAGTATGGCAATACTAAATTTAATTACTTCGCGATCTGGGCTATTGAGTAATAACCAATAAGCAAATTCATATAATTTATTGAAGTTAATCTCAGCATTTGTCATTTTACCCGTTAATTCATCAATATAACTTAAAGTGCCTTGCTCTTTAATTAAGGTATACAGTTTAGCAATGTCTTGATTATTGGGTTGTACTGAAACAGCACTAAGTAATGACAAAATTTGTTCAACACATGTTTGTTCAGTTGTTGATGAATGATGATTCATTACACCATCCATCGCGCCTGCTGCCCACTTTATTTTTGAGTTATCATCTGATTCGTCGGGTAAATTTTGCGCTATGTCAGGAAGTTTATCCGCATCTTTATAAGGTAATAGAAACTGATAAATACTTATCAATGAATTATCCCAAACAATCGGAAGCCCGTTATCGTCTTGTATTCTTTTTTTGCTTGTAAACAAGTTTTTTAACCAATTTTTCATTTGTTTTCTCTACTTATTATTTTGTATTTTATGCTAAAACCTAATCATCTAAATCAAGATGCAATAAGTAATAATCATTTTGATATGCAATAACTAAATCACACCAACGTGTTGCATACCAGATAGGTGGTTTCGTTTGAATTTCATATAAATAACATTGATTTAGCTTTATCGGCAACAGTATATCAATAAAACCGGCAATGCCCCAATTTCCGTTTTCTTTGTGCACTGTCGGTGAATAATACTGCTGAAAAAACCATGTATCAATTTGCTGTATAAATTCATCAACCGTGAGCGGTTTAGGGTTTATATGCCATAACTTAGCGTCGAAACATTGTCCTTGTCCATCAGTAATGGATTGAAAGTGATGGGCTAATGTGTCAGTAAAATTCCCTTTATTATTCAGTAATTTCATTGAATAATCGCAATAATGGTTAAGTCCAGCATTCAAACAACACATTGCATTTAGATATCCATTTATGTAATCAAGATTTATCATACCTTAATCTCCATCAATATCGAGGATCGCTCCTCGATAGTTTTATCCCTTCACACACACCACTTGCCTTAATTGATGCACTATCTCAACCAATTCATTTTGCGCGGTCATCACTGCATCAATATCTTTGTATGCCATTGGGATTTCATCAATCACATTAGCATCTTTTCGACATTCAACATGTGCAGTTGCTTTGATTTGATCCTCAATGGTAAATTGCTTTTTGGCTGCTGTTCGGCTCATTACGCGGCCGGCACCATGTGAACAGGAACAAAAACTTTCTTCATTTCCCAGTCCTCGCACAATATAGCTTTTAGCCCCCATTGAGCCGGGAATAATGCCTAATTCTCCTTTACGTGCGGATACTGCACCTTTACGTGTGATAAAAATTTCTTCACCAAAATGTTGTTCTTTTTGAACATAGTTATGGTGACAATTTACTGCCGACATATGGGTAGTAAATGGTTTAGTGATAATTTTCCGCATTGCCAAAATCACATTATGCATCATTGCCTCTCGATTTAGCCTTGCAAACTCTTGCGCCCAATGGACAGCCTCGACATAATCGTGAAAGTGCTCTGTACCTTCTTCCAAATAGGCTAAATCTTTATCCGGTAAGTTTTGGATATGCACTTCCATGTCTTTTTTAGCAATTTCAATAAAAAAACTGCCAATGGCATTACCCACGCCACGTGAACCACTGTGCAACATAATCCAAACACGATCGGCCTCATCTAAACAGATTTCGATAAAGTGGTTGCCGGTACCTAATGTGCCTAAATGACGGTAGTTATTGGTTTTTAAAAAGCGCGGGTATTTTTCCGTCAGCTTATTAAAACCTGGCGCTAGCTGTTGCCAGTACTGTTCGACAATAGCAGGGGCGTCATGCCAGCTACCATAATCCCGTCCTCGGTGTTTTGGGGTAATTCCATGCGGCACCGCTTTTTCAATTTCAGTACGTAATGGTAATAAATTATCTGGCAAATCAGCCGCCATCAACGAGGTTTGTACCGCAATCATACCGCAGCCAATATCTACCCCAACGGTTGCTGGAATAATAGCTCCCATGGTTGGAATGACACTACCAATAGTCGAACCTTTACCTACATGCACATCGGGCATCACGGCGATATGTTTAAAAATAAATGGTAGTTTTGCCGTTTTAGTTAGTTGTTCTTTAGCCTCGGGTTCGACCGGTACCCCTTTAGTCCACATTTTGATTGGCTTGGCGTTTTCTGCCTTTAATAAATTATATTGTGTCATTTTTATTCCTCACACCGCCCTGCGATTGTACATGGCGGCTTAATATTTTCTTTTTATCACGCGCTTTTAGGTTGGATATTTACCAAGCCATGTAACACTTGATCAAGTCCGCCTACTACCGAGATTTTATCGATACGTTCAGCAATGCGTTCTAAAGTTTCCATCTCTTTTAACCGCAAGGCTACTGGGTTATTTTCCATTACTTTGGCGGTGTTCAATAATGAACGGGTTGCTGATGTTTCCTCGCGGCGACGAATCACATTGGCTTGCGCCACTTTTTCCGCCTCGACCACTTGTGATAGAATCGCTTTCATATCGCCTGGTAAAATAATGTCTTTTACCCCTAGTGAAACAGTTTGTAAACCATAGCCATCTAAACGCATTTTGATATGTTGGGTTACCACTTCATCAATAATATTTTTGTTCTCAAGTAACTCATCCAACGTACGCATACCAATCGCTTCGCGTAATCCAAATTGTAATTCACGATACAATAAATCAACCGGCTGCGCAGTTTTTTCAAACGCGGTTAATACGTCAGTATAGTGCCAGTTAGCCACTAAGTTTACCCGCAAATTGACTTTATCTTTGGTTAAAATCTCTTGTCCTGCCACTTCTAAGGCTTGCAGGCGAGTATCCACCATATCAACCGAGATTTCCCGGTTAAAACGCCAATAAGCGGTAATGCTAGCTGTTAATAACTGCTCAATTTTACCGTTCACTTTTAATACCCCGACATGATAAGCCGGCACTTGTGCAATTAATACGCTGTTATCACCGAGTACTTCTTTTTGGCGTAACTTTGGTTGTAGTAATTGCTGTACCATTTCATCACTTAAGGTATACCCTTGGTTTAAATCCACTGTCACCATATGCTGTTTATGGCTATTTTGCCAATATAGGCGTTTAGTACCCGGGGATAAAATTTCAACCAATAGATCGTTTTCATAACGCAAACCAGCCTGATTTGCACCGACTTCCATTGCGATACAGTATTGTGATAGTTGTTGTGGTGTACGTTGTTCTATGGCATCAGCGATACGATCATCAATGCGGTTGTCCCTTAAGTTAAATTTACCCAGTACAATCGTATGTTTAAATTGGCAATAACCGACGATTGATTCTGGCGCAATAATCTGTATTAGCTGGTTATCAACAAATAAAGTCCCAATTTGTTCATGAATAAAGTGATGTAGCACTAGTTTTTCGATATTCACAATGGCGTTATTGCTATTTTTAGCTTCAATCAATTCTTGTGCGATATCGGTTGGCAGTGCATAACCGTCTTGTAATGCCACTTTTTTAATCGCATGTGCTTTGTAGCTTTTCCAATATAAAGCTTTGTTTGTTGGTAAAATGACTTCAACCAATTTTTGCTCTTCATAACGTAAGGCAATTTCGTTTTCAGCCACATCCACTAAATAACAGTGTTGGTTAATAATATTTGGATAGAAGTTGATTAACTGTTCTGCTATGTCGGCTGCAATTTTTGTCTCTGCTAAATTAATCAATTGATAACTTAATATATTTAATAGATCAAAAATTCGGTGTACCCCCGCAGTTAATACTTTTTCAATCTCATTATTTTTAAATAAAATTGCAATTTCATATTTTTTGACTTTAATAGTTTTTATCATTTTACATTTCCTTTTTAGCACAATCAGCAACCGAGTTTGCACAATTGAAACGGGTTAAGTAACGAAATAGCAGGGTGAAGGCTAAAAGCAATAAGAAAAATAGTGCGCCACTTATTGGTATTTAACATTCTGCCTATTATCCAGTTTGTTTACCTTGAAAGTCGTGGTGACCTGACAAGTTAACCGGTTTTTTTTGCGGATAAGCTTGTTAAGGTGCTTTGTCACTTAGCTTATCTAACGACGATCACTGACTGTGTTTGTTTTTCTACTTTTGTTTTACGGTTTTTGAAGTGGGATTCGAACCCACTACATATCGATCCCTAGTCGATTGTTCTACCAGATGAACTATTCAAAATTGACTTTTCTACAGTCACCTAATCACACAATAAGGAATACATGTTGATAATCTTCCGTCCTTTTATCCCGTAGATAAACCCGTAAAGGATTCGCGATGTACCTTGCTGTGATAAAAACAGCATTTGCTTGCTTAGGTATATTTAATATTGCGAAAAGCGTGCCAAAAAATAAAAAGTAATAAAAATATTTTTTAAATATTTGATTTATATATATAAAAAATAAATATCATATAATATATATGATATTCAAATAGATTTTAATGACTATAAATCTTATAATTCAATCTAGCTATTTATATAATATTATAAATTTAATCATGAAAAAGAATGTGATATTTGGTTTTTTGGGTAATGTGCTGGATAACCGAGGTAGAGGTAAAAAACGCTGGGCGCGTTGGCGACCAACGATTGATTTGTGCCGACAAACTGATTTAGCTATTTCTCGTTTGGAACTGCTTTATTTTGCCAATGATGAGCAGCTACTTTGTGATATTGTTAATGATATAAAAATTCTATCCCCCAATACCGAAATTAAACCCATTGTCATTAATATTGCTGATCCATGGGATTTTGAGCAGGTTTATACTTGTTTATTTGATATTGCTAAACGATATTCTTTTGATCCAGATAAAGAAGATTACTATTTGCATATCACAACCGGAACCCATGTGGCGCAAATTTGTTGGTTCTTATTAGCTGAATCACGTTACTACCCCGCTAAGTTATTGCAAACTTCACCACCAGTAAAATCAAATAAAGTTGAAGAAAGAATTTATAATAATGAGGCGGAACTGATTGCCAATAGTCCTAAAGGAAAAGCTAACACCATTGATTTGAATCTTAATCGTTATGATCAAATTCTTAACCGCTTTCAGCAGTATGCCAGTGAAGCTACCGAGCTTTTAAAATCGGGCATCGCCACGCGTAATCAACTGTTTAACCAGTTAATTGCTGAAATCGAACAAGTGGCCAGCCGTTCTTATGCCCCTATGTTATTATGTGGGCCAACTGGTGCAGGAAAATCATTTTTAGCAAAGCAGATCTATTTACTTAAACAAAGTAACCATCAAATCAGTGGTCAATTTGTTGAGATTAACTGCGCCACCTTACGTGGCGATAGTGCTATGTCTACCTTATTTGGTCATGTCAAAGGCGCGTTTACGGGGGCAAATCTGGCGCGGACTGGATTGTTAAAAAGTGCCGATGGTGGATTGCTGTTTTTAGATGAGATCGGGGAGCTTGGACTAGACGAGCAAGCAATGTTATTAAAAGCGATTGAAGAAAAGCAATTTTATCCATTTGGTAGTGATAAACCAATTAAGAGTGATTTTCAGCTGATTGCCGGCACCAATAAAGACCTTAAACTGGCAATTAGCCAAGGTGAGTTTCGCGAAGATCTGTACGCCCGTATTAATCTGTGGAATTATACATTGCCAGGGCTAGCCGAGCGTAAAGAGGATATCGAACCGAATATTGATTATGAAATGGCGCGTTACGCCAAAGAATATGGCTTGATGCCACGTTTTAATCGTGAGTCGCGCAGTGCCTATTTACAGTTTGCCACCTCGAATGAAGCATTATGGCAAGGAAACTTTCGTGAACTCACCGCATCTATTACACGCATGGCAACGCTGGCACCACAAGGAAATATTACGATTGAGCAAGTCGAACAAGAGATTAAACGTTTAAAAAAAAACTGGCAATGCGATCAGCCAAATAATTCATTAATTCCACAAGAAATTGATGAATTCGATCGCTACCAGTTAGAAAAAGTTATCGAGATATGTCAAAAAAGTGCCAGTTTATCAGAAGCTGGTCGAAAGCTTTTTGCTGTTTCGAGAACCAAAAAACAGAAGAGTAATGATGCCGACAGGTTGAAAAAATATTTGGCGAAGTTTGGGCTGAGTTGGGATGAGATTAAACAGGTATAACTAAATGAATAGCATTAGAGAACTTTTTTTCTATATTATGAATTTTGACTGGTTTTAATTCGATTTTATTTGGTGTTGAACAATGATGAACTAAATAGCAATATAAAAAAGTTAACAGCTGAGCTCGATTAAAAAGTTGTTGGAAGGAATAAGAAAGCGGCGTATCAAGATATTTGATATTTATGGATAAGGTTTTATCGATTAAATAGTTAGTAATATTTTTCAGTGGTTCACTATTTTTTTGTAATTGAGATAGTCCTAAATTCGTGGTTAATTCATAGAGAGTTAAATAATCTGATATACAACTATATTGATTGCAAAAAGTTCTAAACTGTTTTATTAAATAAGCATCTAAATAACATTCTTTAATTTTGAGATGGAAGTTTTGTGAATTATCGATAGGTTGTATAATTCCCGCCACCTCATATACTGCGATGGTCGTATAAATATAAAAACCGACTAATGTATCTTGCCCTTGTGATGATAATTCATCAAAGTTAAGGTTAGCTTTTTCGAGATCTTCCGAAATTATTTCTTTGTACAAATTTAATTGCGCTAAGAAATCTGCTTCTTCACCAGTGTTACTATTGCTAAGCTCAAAAAAAATCCCACAAATATAAGTTTGGTAGCAATTAAATTTAGTTGTATTAAAAACAAAATGTAACACAGACTGTTTATATAGTTTTACTATTTTTGCTAATGATTTACTAACATATTTATCGATTAATTTATTAGAGCATTGCCAAGGTGAATATAATAACCCTTTAAACATTGTGTTGATTTCAGGGTCACTATTTTGTTTATTGGTGATTATTTCCAGCAAATCAATTTGTTCTTGACGCATTTATTATTTTTTCTTTTTGTTTTTATTGTTTTGTTCGCGTTCTACTTGAATTTTTTCAAGTAAGGATGCAGCTGAATTTTCACCCGTAATTAAATCAACATTTTCAGCGCGCCATTGTGTGGTTAATTCACCACGAAACGCTTTGGCTAAAATTGATTGAGGTAAATGATTCACTTTTTCTAAAGCTGTATTAACCTGTTGTTCAATTTTATCAGCATAGGCAAATAATTGTTCTACATGACGGACGATTTCGATTTGTTCTTGTATTGGGGGGTAGCTAATAATAAGTTTTTCAATCATTGATTTAGTTAGGGCTTGTCTCGTTGCGCCATAATTTTCTTTCACTATCCATTTTTGGATTTCTGGAGATGCCAGATATATCTGTAAAAATTTAGGGAGTAATTTTTGTTTTTTACATCTTATGATAGAAACATGTTGATTAACTCTACCTCCAACAAATAATTGTGGAGCTATGTTTACTCTACCTATAGATGCTCCAGTTATATTCAAAAGTATATCATCAGGTTGTATTTCAACATTAGCTAATTTTTTAGCTTGTTCATCATCAATATATGCTAAATCATCATATTTAATATAATTTGAATAAATATTCATTGATCTAACTAATGGTATCCCTTTATTTTTATATACATTGTTACCACCTTTAGGGGTAGAACCCGAACCAATTTTGGTGGTAAGTTCTTTCAACGAGCTTTTTTTCCAAAATTGATACTTATCAGAATTTGTAGAAAAGTCGCAAAAACAAGCATCCGATAACACTGACTGCCGAAACTGTTTTAGAAGTTCGGGAATTTGTTCAAGGCGTGATTTTGTTTCTTGTACTTGGGCTAGTAATAAATCAAGTTTTTCAGCTATGATTTTTTGTTCTGGCATAGGAGGTAAAGGAATAACAAATTGTTCTAATTTTTTCCGAGTAATTCTTTTACGTGTAGTTCCAGATGAATTTACTTCAATTTCATTCCTCATAAAAGGTGAATTTAACCAATAAGTCAAAACACTATTAGTGATAGCTGAATTATTACTTGTTCTAATTATACAAATATCAACTACAGTTACAGATTTTTGTCCTATTTCAGGGAAAATACACGTACGCCCTAAAGGAGCGGGTAATCTTGCTATTAATAAGTCCCCTTGTTTTAAAAAAGTACAATTTAATGCTTTTGCTTTTTCTATTGACATGAACCTATTAGACTTATTTTGGAAATATCCATCACCAACATCAGCTAACTGAATAAGTCGTACAGAACCGTTAATATCCTGATCTTTTGATTCAACCCAATCGCCATCTGAAATCAATCCGTCAATAGAAATTAGTTGTGCAATAGGAGCCAGAACCCAACCTTTAGGTAACAAAATATCGCCCATTATTCAGTTTCTCCCAAAGCACTCAACAAACCCTCCAACTTATCCAAAGCAACTATTAACTCATCTTTAGCTTGCTTGGCGAGTATGGCTGGTTCTGGGAGTTTGGTTGCATCCACACTATTTTTATCTTTTAACCAACTGATATCGAGTGAATCCTGTTTTATGTCAGCAATCCAATCGCGGCTAAAACAGCGCCATCTTGATTGCGCTAGTTGATCATTAACTTCTATGTTTTCTTGACTGGCTGACGAGCCTGCTTCGATACCGTCTGAACTGAATGACCATTCACCTTCCTGTCTTGGGCTGGTGCCGTCGGGATTGATACCATAAACGGTTTCAAATGGTTGTAAATATTGCTCAGTGAATGGTGTACGTTTACCAAAGCTAGGCATGTTGGTACGTAAATCATAAACCCAAACATTTTGCGTACAGTTTTCTTGTTGCAGTTTGTCTGTTACTGAGCCCTTAGTGAAAAATAGCACATTTGTTTTTACACCTTGGGCATAAAAAATCCCGGTCGGTAAGCGTAGTATTGTATGTAAATTACATTTATTCATTAAATCGCGACGAATATCAGTCCCTTTACCCGCTTCAAACAATACATTATCAGGCAATACCACGGCAGCGCGACCACCGGGTTTTAAATTACGGTAAATATGTTGTAAAAAAGCTAATTGCTTGTTGGTGGTCTCATAAGTTAAATCTTTACGAGTAATACTGGCATCGCCACCTTTACTGGTACCAAATGGTGGATTAGCGAGAATAATATCCGCAGGTTTTAGGTCTTGCCCAACTTGACCAAGTGAATTGCCTAATAAAATTGCACCATCATTACCGCCTTCTATACCGTGTAATAAACAATTCATTAAGGCAAGTCGACGAGTATTTGGTACTAATTCAACACCAATAAACGCTTCGTTTTTTTGAAAATCAGCATCTTTAGCATCAAGATCATAATAATCGTTGGTTTGTTGCCGTAAATACTGATCTGCTGCGACAAGAAATCCTGCCGTTCCGACAGCAGGATCTTGGATGATATGTTTTATTTGTGGTTTAATACACCGCACCATACAATTAATCAGTGGTCTTGGCGTAAAATACTGACCAGCACCGGATTTTGTTTCATTGGCATTTTTTTCTAATAATCCTTCATAAAGATCACCCAGCCCATCCTTTTGAATACTAAACCAATCAATTTGATCTAATGTTTTGATCAGTTGTTCCAAATGGCGCGGTTCTCGTAATCGAGTTTGTGCATCGTCATAAATGGCGCTTATTAATGGGTCATTATGTACTGTCACTTCAATGTATTGTTCTGGATTTTCAGGATCGATTTCTTGACGCTTACCTGTTGATAAGGCTAATAACATGGCTTTATAATCATTTAATAGGGTAATACCTGATTTATCATTGAGATTAGTCCAACGACACCCAACAGGTAAAGGATGTTTTTGCAAAATCCCTGCTTCGGTATTTTCATGTACCATTTTAATAAATAATAAAAGTACTAATTCAGTTACATAATCTGAATAGTTAATACCATCATCACGCAATACATCACATAAATTCCACAGTTTTTGTACAATATTGTTATTAGTCATTTTTTATCCCAAGTTTATACTCGTATACTTAATAGGCAAGACTAGTATTTTCGTCGCCATTATGAATTAGAGTAAATGTATATTTTAGTAACTTCAAGTGACTTTGCTATATTATGCGGTAAGTGCTGGCCAAATAGCCTCGCTTAATTCATCTAAGACCGTATCAAGTTGATTGCCCAATATTTTATCAAGCTGCTTAGCGCCACCACTATCAGTAAAGCGATGATTAATAAATTCTTTATCAATAACGATCTCAAAGATAATTTGTTTGGCTAAACGATCTAACCAATTGCGTTGAGCCGGTGTCCAATTATGATTTTGGTAGATTCGTTGCATGGCTTGATTAACGCGTTGTTCAAAAGGAATTAATGGTTCGCCCAAAGCAGCACGTCGGATATAACCAATAATACTCGCTGCAATATCTTGATTAGTTTGATTGCGTAAGGCAGTGCGTAAATTAGCTTCGGAATAACCTGCACCATCCAATAACAGTTTAACTTCTTTCAATTGCGCACGGGTTAAATCACGTGGGCGGTTAACAACCACAGACAACGCAGCACTTTCATTTAATTGATTATGAATGAAATGATTAAAACTGTCTAAATAATCCTCGGGTCTTTGGTGAGAACCATAACTTTGCGAGCGTTCTAGAAGATGATCTTTATGTTGAGAAATGAGTGGTAAACGTTCACTACCTAGCAATCGATTGACTTCATTTAATTGATTAATTAACCCATGATGTTGTTTGATAAAATTCGCAGCAGATTCAGGACCAATTTCATGTAAATAATTATGTAGTTTTTTCGGTTCAACATCCCATAAGGTTTGTAATTCATCTAACTTTTGTCTTAATTCAGGTTTATTTTCTGCTTTTTGCTCGGCCTTACGCAAGATTCGCATTAATTTTTGATTTAATTGATTTAAAATTACATCAGCATAAGTTTCACCCGCCATATCGCCTGGTGTTTGTAATGCTTTAGCCAATAATTTAGGATCACTTAGTTCCTCAATTAATTGTTCAAGGGGGATATTAGGATCTTTAACTAACGGTTGCATAGTGTTGACGTCTTTTAATGCGACATAAATATCAACCGGATCATATATTCGAAATACCGTTTTACCTATGCTATCACATCGTCTTGTTGCACGACCAATCATTTGTTCATATAAGATACGGGATTTGACTCGGCGCATAAAGACTAAATTACAAATTTTAGGCACATCAATACCGGTTGTTAATAAATCAACAGTGATAGCTATATTTGGATAGCGTTCATTTTTATATTGTTTGATTAATTGATCAACTTTATCACTCTGCCCGGTAATCTTAGCGACAGCAGCTTGATTATATTCACCATTATAGAGATTCTTAAATGCATCATCTAATAAGCGTTTAACCATATCTGCATGCAGATCGGTAGCACAGAAGATTAATGTTTTTTCTTCACCAAACGGATCGAGTTCATTCACCAATTGTTCGCAAATTACTCGGTTAAAGTTTTCATTTATAACCCGACGATTAAACGCGTCGACTTCAAAATTAAGCTCATCTTCTAATTCAGCAGTTTCAACTTCACCGGTTTGCGTATTGATGGCACTGACTTTTTCACCTTTGGTAAACGTAATCCCATTTTGTGTTAATAACGTTTGGTAACGTATTGGTGGTTCATGATCAATTAACCAGTCATCGGCAACAGCTTCTCGATATGAATAAATATAAACAGGCTTACCAAAAATATCGCTAGTATGTTTTGCGGGTGTTGCCGTTAGCGCAATTTTAACCGCATCAAAATAATCTAATACTCGACGATAACTTGATAAATATTGCGTGGCGTCACGTATTACCATCTCACCTTCTGTCATTTCTTGATCTAATGTATAACCACGGTGCGCCTCGTCAATTATAATACAATCAAACTGATCGATTAAAGGTGGATTATCGCTCATAAAAATGCGTTTGACCATTGCTTGCACGGTTGCCACTTGTATTCGTGTTTCAGCTTCAGTCACCATAGAACCAAGCTCGGCTAAGTTATAGATTTTAGATAAAGTGAGATTTTGTTCTAACGTGGCTTCATTAAAAGAATCTATTGCCTGTTCTCCTAAAGCGGTACGATCAACTAAAAATAGAATTCGTTTAAATCGTTCAGTTTTTAAAAAGCGGTACATCAAACCTATAATTGTTCGAGTTTTACCTGTTCCTGTTGCCATCGCAATTAAAACTGTTCGTATCCCTTTGGAAAGGGTATTTTCTGTCGCAACAATTGCTTTCTCTTGATAATCCCTTAATTGCAAATAGGCAAATGGTTCTTGTTTTAGTTGTTGTTCAGCGTTTTCTCGACTACGATTAAGTAGATCTAAGAGTCCTTGTGGTGAATGAAAGGATAATAAGGGACGCTTTAAATTGGCGCCATCACGAACATCACGAAACCATGTTCCTGACTGTTCAGCTAATTGCTTAATGTATGGACGACCATTACAAGAATAAACAAAAGGAATTTTGTAGTGGCAATCTGATTCATCAGGCCAAGCAATCGTTCTTTTTTCAAGTTCCCATGCACCAATCAATGGTGGTAATACTTGGAAGCCTTTACTATAACGTTCAGCTTGACCGATTTTTCCGGAAACATTTTTATTCTTTTTCTTAGCTTCAACAACTGCAATTGGTGTTAATCCCGCAAATAAAACATAATCAGCCCATCCTTTTTCGCTTTTATGTTCTGTCGGCCATTCGGCAATGGCTAAATATTTATTTTTTTCTGGGCGAGTACCCTTTTTATAATTTAACTGTTCGGTGTCAGCTTGCCAACCCGCTTCAATAAGCTGCATATCAATTAAAATTCGTGTGAGTTCTTCGCTTAATTCTATTTGTTGACTTGCTTTCTTAGCTTTCTTACTTATTGTATTACGAGATACTTTTTGAGCTTTTACGTCTTGTAGAGCAAGTGCTTGTTGTAAATCCTTAATCTTTATTTCATATTCTTTCTGTTGTTTGAGTAACATTGCCTCATTTTCTTGGGCCTGTTGAGATAGGGATCGCGCCTCTTCATCCATTTTTAAAGCTAAGGTTTCAAATTCAGTCTTTTCTTTAGCGAGTAATTCATTAAATTGTTGACTTGAATTGAGTTCAATATTGGCTTGTTCTAGTTCTATTTTAAGTTTACTGATTTCTGACTGTAAACTGCGCAAATGCTCGCTGGGGTCAACAAGTGGTTTAAAAGGTCCTGGTTTAAATAGCACACCAGCTTGACTAAAAGATTGGTGAAACCATATCGCTAATTTGTAAGCAACTAAAAGTCCATCTTTTGCTTCTTTGTGCTTGGTTTTAAATTGATGAGTAGCTTTATTTCCTTCAATACGTAATGTATGAAAAAGATTTCGGATAATGGGTTCTAATTTGAGTTCATTACTAATCTTATACAACAAATCAGACTGCGAAGTGCGTTCATTAAATTCAATACCAGCCTTGGCAGCAATATGTTGTGCCATTGCTTCAGCTAATTGCCGTAATTTTATTAATGTGGTATTAGGATCACTGCTAAATGCTCGCTCAGCTGTACACGCTAATTCGACAAACAGTGGATCGTGTTCAACTAGAAAACCAAAATTTGATTGCTCTTTAATTATTATCATTAAGCACTATCTCCATTGAAGTTATATCCTTTATCCTTTTTTATTATCTCAAATTTTGTATAATTTTATAGCTATTTTTTTATTTTCTAAGCATTTCTTCGGTAGGCTATTTAAGATGGTGATTCGTTAATTAATTTTTTTTGTTGATAAATTTATTTTTATCATTCGACACTCAGCATTTAACCTAGCACTTAAAAACTTATCTTTTATATAAAAAAACATAATATTAGTAAATAGCAGTTAAATTTATCACATGCGAAATATTAACGACTAAGTTTTAGTTATCGCATCGTTCGTTAAGTTCAACATCAATATTCAGTTATTTATTACGAACGTTGTTTTGCTAGTGATAGTCAATTTTATCTTTTTAAAAGGCTAATAATTTTAAAACATCTGCATGTAAATCTTCACCAATTGGTTATAATAAAATTATAAAAATAAAAAGTGCCATTTTATTGGTGAAAAAAATTACAGGTATAAGAATTTAAGCAATAAAGTGGAAAAAAAAGTCAGCAAAATGTAGAAGCTAATTTACTGTAAGAAATGACATTTTAGGATATGGAACTCATCCTGCACTATACATCCTTATTAAAAGCAAAATACCTTACTTTTTGATCCTAATGGCGATTACATGCGACAATATCGAGGACAAGCAGAAGCTTTTTATGATGATGGAGATATCCCTTTTTCAATTGAACAATTTATAAATACCATGCGGAAAATGGTGATTATGTTTCTCAACGTGAAATCACTTTAACACGAGATCAAGCGCTGAATATTGAAAAAAGAATTATTAATGGAAATTATGCAATTGCCCCTTTTTATTTACCGTATTGTGCATATGCCGTTTCATTTGTTTTATATGAATATGGTCTACAAGAACTTTATTTGTTACCTGGTTCTTTGGATGAAGCGGTAAAAGAGATTGAAGATAAAAAAGGACTATCTAATGAAAATAATTAATTTAGTCATTATCGTTTTATTTAATTTTATCGGTGCCTATCTAAGTTATCAATGGTGTTATCGAATGATTATCGCAAAACATCGCACACCAGAATTATATTATTTGATATGTTATGGTTTGTGTTATTTCTGTTTTATTCTGATTTCAATCTTTCTTTTAAATAAAATAAAACGACCGATAGATTTAGTGATTTGCGGAGTGCCAATTGGTTTTATCATTACCTTAATGTCACCAATTTTCTTCATGTTAATTATGGGAGATGATTATAACTCGATTTTTAATCTAGATTTTATTATGGGGATGTTAGGTATCACATCAATGATAACCCTTAATTTTATAATCTATCCAGCAATATTATTATGCTGTCATTATTCTATTGGTGGGATACAAAAAATATCAAGTAAGCTTGCTTTAAAGCAATAATCATTTGTCCGAACTAGTCAAGAAATCGCCCAACTATTTTAAACTGTTGAACTTATTAGATTGGATTGTTGATATTGAATTATCTGCTGTTATTTTAGGTGTTTCCTAATAAAAATTAGTAAAATTAGAATCCAAACTAAAATGCTAAATGATTTTTATTGCAGTTTATGATGAACCTATCAGGCAAACATAAAATAGTTATCATAGGTATGACCAAGATTAATTAACTACTGCTAAGTCTAAGAAAAATATGCTATATTATTTTTTAAGTAATTTTACAAGGTGATAAAATGGATATTAAATTAACCAAGCATGACAAACGCTATATTGAAGGCACAGACGATGTCTACAGCATTATGCAACGTGTGTTATTGCGTGATAACCAAATCGACCAAGAAAAAGAACATCTTTGGATGATTGGCATGAACCAAGCTGGTTATATCCTGTATATCGAACTGATTGCGCTTGGCAGTTATAAATCGGTCGATGTTGAACCGATGAATGTATTTCGTGTTGCGGTAATGAAAAACGCCTCAAGGGTGATATTAGTTCACAATCATCCGTCAGGATCGCTGACACCGTCCGAGGCGGATAAAGATATCACCAATCGCCTAATTCAAGTCGGCCGTATTTTAAATATCGACCTAATCGACCACCTAATCATCACCCCTAAATCCTATATCAGCTTCCGCAGTACCAAACTTATGGACGAGTTAGAGCAAAGCCTAAAATACGTCCCAACTTATCAAGTGGTTGAACGCATCCGTAAGGAAGAAAAATTGATTGCTAAAGAGAAGTTGGCGGTAGAGAAGGATAAGACAAAAACAGCTCAACAAAAAGTAAAAGCGGAAAAGGAACGTCGGGAAAAATCAGAGACTGAAAAGAAAATATTGATTAATGCTTTGTTGGATAAAGGAGTTTCGGTTGAGGATATTGCTAAGATTTTGGGAATCACTAAGACAAAAGTTGAGAAAATAATCACTAAAATAAAGTAGCTTGTATATAAAATAATTAAGAGGGATAAATATGTTAGTTTCTTTAGGAGTTGAAAACTTTAGAAGTTTTAAAAAGAAAACAGATATAAAACTAAAACCAATAACTGTTTTTGTTGGAAGAAATAGTTGTGGAAAAAGTTCATTTTTAAGATTATTCCCACTTTTTAGACAATCAATTGAGGCTCATACCACAGGCCCTATTTTATGGTTTGGTCGTTATGTGGATTTTGGAGATTTTAATAATGTTTTATTTAAAGGTGCTGAAGAAAAGGAAATAACATTTTATTTTAAAATAAAATGTTCCCATTATATAAAAGATTATGATGATTTTTTTAATAATAAAAAAGGAAAAAGAAAATTAACAGATTTTACAGTAGAACTAACTATAGAGCCAGATAACCAAAAGACTAAATATAAAAACTTAAACATTTTTTCCGATAATTTTAAAATATTTATAAACCAACAACCTCAAAATACAATAAAAGTTTTAATTGAAAATTTCAATAAAAAAGAAGAGTTTAACATAAGTAAAGCATATATTAAAAAGTCCGGATTATCCTATCTTCTACCTGTATTACAATACGAAACAAAATGGGGTGAAAATTCAGAATTTTTTTCAAATAAATATCTTGAAAATTTGTTTTACCGTGATTTTCGAAGTTTTGATTATTTATATAGTTCGTATAAAGAATTAAATAAATATCTATCTAATAAAGTTCATGAATCCAAGGTGTTACCGGTTCTATCAGATATTACTATAAAAGAAATTAATGAAAAGGGATTATATGATTCCTTAAAAAATATTTTAAAAAATAACAAAGATTTTATTTATGATTTAAACGAGAATTATTCAAAGATATATGAAGCAATTGCTCCTAAATTATTATTAGCTAATTTAAATCCATTATTACTAAATATTGACGAAGATTTGAACATAACCTTTTCAAATATTAGATATATTGCTCCAATAAGAGCTATTACGGAAAGATTTTATCGTTTCCAAGATTTACAAATTGATGAAATGGATCATACTGGATCAAATATGGCAATGTTATTAAATTCATTAAGTTCAAAAGATAAAAAATTATTTGGAGATTGGGTTAAAAAGAATTTTAATTTCTCTGTTGAGGTAGATGAGTCAGGATCACATTATACAATTAATATAATTGATGGGAATGATATTAAATATAATATTAGTGATATGGGCTTTGGATACTCACAATTATTACCAATAATAATGAGTTTATGGTTAGAAATGCAAAAAAAGGAAACTAAAAAAAATCAACGAAATAATGATCTTTTTTTTGTTATTGAACAACCTGAATTACATTTACATCCAGCTTATCAAGCTCAGCTTGCAAAATTATTCTCAAAAATTATATCTAAAGCCAGTCGGTTTAATATAAAAATCATAGTAGAAACACATAGTCAATATTTTATTAATGCTTTAGGGGAAAGTGTAGAACAAAAGCAAATTTCAAAAGATGAGATATCCATCGTCGTTTTTAATAAAAAAGATAAAGAAACAGAAATTCAAGAAGCGTATTTTGATGAAGAAGGTACTCTTGAAAACTGGCCGATAGGTTTTTTTTCAGGAGAATAGTAGTGATCTTACAATTAGTAAACGAACAACAAGCAAATTGGAATGATAGCTCCCTAATTGACGCTATAGAAAATATTTTAAGAGCATTTTCTGAAAAAAAACATATTGTATTAGCCTCATCTTTTTTATTTGATAATGTAAAAGGAAATCAAAAATTCTCTGAAAAAATACGGAATACAGCATCAGTTGCGAAACAATATAGTAGAGACTTTAACGCACTAATTAAAAATAATTATGTTAATTCGTTCATACGAATTGATTTATCCAAAAAAAATTATTTTAAAGAATTAGAAGACAATGGTAAAAAAGTTTTAGAATCGGGATTTGGTTTTTTTACTGATTCTTTTGTGACTCAGAATACATCTCTAATTGGCGAAGCTTTGGATGATTCGAAGTTTTATGTTCAAATTGGTGATTTTTATATTAGAAATAATCCTATTTTAAATAAATTTGCATTAAATTATTGCTCTTCTAATGGAGGAGGTTGCCAAACGGCTAAAGTATATAATGATATTTTGCAGCAAAAAAGGTTATGTTACTGTATTGTTGATAGTGATAAAAAACATTCTTACATTAATTCTCACAGAGGAGAAACATGTAAAGCATTTTTTAAGAAGGCAGGCGAATTTAAAGAGACACTTTTTCATCAATTTGGACAAGTTAGAATATTAGATGTTCATGAAGTCGAATCCATTATTCCATTCAATATATTAGTTAAAATAGTTGAAGATAGAGAAAGAGGAGAAGCTCAAATAAAGACAATACAACGTTTGTATAGAATGATCGAAAAAGGTAGTGATATAAGAAAATATCTTGATCATAAAAAAGGCTTAACAAAACAAAAAGCTCAAGAATTAGATAAAAAATATAATAAATATTATATACCTGAATTAAATAAACTTCTGGGTAAAAATAACAAATGTTTTATGCACGAAGATGATGAAAACATTAATTGTGATGATAATTGTTACAGTTTTGCACCAATGGGTAATAAACTATTAACTAACTCTTTAGAAATTTTAAAAGAAAAAACTATTGATAAAAATGAAATCGATAAAATTACACTTCCCTACTGGGAATTGATAGGAAAAGAAATTTTTAGTTGGTGCTGTTGCTTTAAATTTCCGATGAAAGTTAGCTAAACATGGTTTTTGAATTGTATATCTTTTTCTCGTTAAAAATATAAAAGGATCAGGTAAGATAATTTTCAAATGTGCTATTTGGGGATGGTAATAATCTAAATTTTTTTGTTTTTTTATTACATATTATTAATAAATAAAAAAAGGCGCACAATGTACGCCTTTCTTACTTGTTTGCATCGGTGATGCGATAAAGGTTTTAAATTATTTAATAACCTTAGCAACAACACCCGCACCAACAGTACGACCACCTTCACGAATCGCAAAACGTAAACCTTCTGCCATCGCGATTGGGTGAATTAATGATACAGACATTTTGATGTTATCGCCTGGCATTACCATTTCTACGCCTTCCGGTAATTCGATTGTACCTGTCACGTCAGTTGTACGGAAGTAGAACTGTGGACGGTAACCTTTGAAGAATGGAGTGTGACGACCACCTTCATCTTTACTTAAGATATACACTTCTGATTCGAAATCTGTATGTGGGGTGATTGAACCTGGTTTTGCTAATACTTGACCACGTTCGATTTCTTCACGTTTAGTACCACGAAGTAATACACCTACGTTTTCACCAGCACGACCTTCGTCTAGTAATTTACGGAACATTTCAACACCAGTACAAGTTGTTTTTGCTGTTGGCTTGATACCAACGATTTCAACATCTTCACCAACTTTGATAATACCGCTTTCTACACGACCTGTTACCACTGTACCACGACCTGAAATTGAGAACACGTCTTCAATTGGTAATAGGAATGGTTTGTCGATGTCACGTTGTGGCTCTGGGATATAAGTGTCTAACGCTTCCGCTAATTCAACAATTTTGTCTTCCCATGCTGCATCGCCTTCTAACGCTTTTAACGCTGAACCACGAATAACTGGTGTATCATCACCCGGGAAGTCGTATTGAGATAGAAGTTCACGTACTTCCATTTCAACTAATTCTAATAACTCTTCATCATCAACCATATCACATTTGTTTAAGAATACGATGATGTAAGGAACACCTACTTGACGACCTAAAAGGATGTGCTCACGAGTTTGTGGCATTGGACCATCAGTTGCTGCTACTACTAAGATAGCACCGTCCATTTGCGCTGCACCAGTGATCATGTTTTTAACATAGTCAGCATGGCCTGGGCAGTCTACGTGTGCGTAGTGACGAGTTGGTGTGTCGTATTCAACGTGTGAAGTATTGATGGTAATACCACGTGCTTTTTCTTCTGGTGCGTTATCGATTTGATCGAATGCACGAGCTTGTCCGCCGTATTTTTTAGCAAGAACAGACGTAATTGCAGCAGTTAAAGTTGTTTTACCATGGTCAACGTGGCCGATTGTACCAACGTTAACGTGGGGTTTTGTACGTTCAAATTTTTCTTTAGACATCTTAATGTTCCTTTATTAAATCACTTCCCTCATTTTGTAGGGAAGTGTTACTTTATTTATATAAATAATTATTTCGCTTTACGAGCTTCAATAATTGCTGTTACGATGTTTGAAGGTGCTTCGTTATACTTCAAGAACTCCATAGAGTAAGAAGCACGACCTTGTGTTTGTGAACGAAGGTCTGTTGCATAGCCAAACATTTCTGAAAGAGGTACTTGCGCACGAACAGTTTTACCTGTTGCAGTATCATCCATGCCTTCGATCATACCACGACGACGGTTTAAGTCACCGATAACGTCACCCATATAATCTTCAGGGGTTTCAACTTCTACTTTCATAATTGGTTCTAAAAGCACAGGTTTAGCTTTCATGAAGCCTTCTTTAAATGCCATTGATGCGGCAAGTTTAAAGGCAATTTCAGATGAGTCGACATCATGGTAAGAACCAAAATGTAAACGCACACCGAGATCCACAACAGGATAGCCAGCTAAAGGCCCTGATTTCAATTGCTCTTGGATACCTTTATCTACTGCAGGAATAAATTCACCCGGAATTACCCCACCTTTGATTTCGTTAACAAATTCGTAACCAGCACCACCCGCTTCTAATGGATACATGTCGATAACAACATGACCGTATTGACCACGACCACCAGATTGTTTTGCATGTTTTCCTTCGATGTCTTTAACTGTTGTACGAATTGTTTCACGGTAAGCAACTTGAGGTTTACCGACATTCGCTTCAACGTTAAATTCACGTTTCATACGGTCTACGATGATTTCAAGATGTAATTCACCCATACCAGCAATGATAGTTTGGTTTGATTCTTCATCAGTCCAGACACGGAATGATGGATCTTCTTTTGCCAAACGACCTAAAGCGATACCCATTTTTTCTTGGTCAGCTTTAGTTTTTGGTTCAACTGCAACCGAGATAACCGGCTCAGGGAATTCCATTCTTTCAAGAATAATTGGTGAATTTTCAGCACAAAGCGTATCACCAGTTGTGACATCTTTAAGACCGATTGCTGCTGCAATGTCACCTGCACGAACTTCTTTGATTTCTTCACGTTTGTTCGCATGCATCTGTACGATACGACCAAAGCGTTCTTTACGATCTTTAACTGAGTTAAGCACTGAGTCACCAGAGTTAACTACACCAGAGTAAACGCGGAAGAAGGTTAAGTTACCAACAAATGGGTCAGTTGCAATTTTAAATGCAAGTGCAGCAAATGGTTCATCATCACTTGAATGACGTTCTGCTGGTTCACCATTTTGTAATTCACCTTTAATCGCAGGAACATCGGTTGGTGCAGGTAAATACTCAATAACTGCGTCTAGCATGAACTGAACGCCTTTATTTTTAAATGCACTACCACATGTTACCAAGATGATTTCGTTAGCAAGTACGCGTTCACGTAGTGCTTTTTTAACTTCTTCTTCAGTTAACTCATCACCACCTAGGTATTTTTCCATTAACTCTTCGTTAGCTTCTGCTGCAGCTTCGATTAAGTTTGCACGCCATTCTTCAACTTGCTCAACCATATCCGCTGGTACATCTTCATAAGTAAAGGTTGTACCTTGGTCTGCATCATTCCAGTTAATTGCTTTACGTTTAAGTAAATCAACAACACCAGTAAAGCCTTCTTCAGCACCGATTGGTAATACTAATGGAACAGGCACTGCCGCTAAACGTGTTTTGATTTGCTCAACCACACGTAAGAAGTTAGCACCCATACGGTCCATTTTGTTTACAAATGCGATACGCGGAACTTTATATTTGTTAGCTTGGCGCCATACTGTTTCTGATTGAGGTTGAACACCACCAACCGCACAGTAAACCATTACTGCACCATCAAGAACACGCATAGAACGTTCTACTTCGATGGTGAAGTCAACGTGTCCCGGGGTGTCGATGATGTTGATACGGTGTGGTTCAAATTGTTGTCCCATACCAGACCAGAATGCAGTTGTAGCCGCAGACGTGATAGTAATACCACGTTCTTGTTCTTGTTCCATCCAGTCCATGGTAGCTGCGCCATCATGAACCTCACCAATTTTGTGACTTACGCCAGTGTAAAACAAAATACGTTCAGTAGTTGTCGTTTTACCTGCGTCAATATGTGCACTGATACCGATATTACGGTAGCGTGCTATAGGGGTTGTACGAGCCATATTAATCCTCTATTTAGAATCGTTTGCTTAATAAAATATCATTTAGGTTGACTGACAGTAGATATGTGCTGTCAGTCTAATTTCAAGCCACTTAATACGAGTGGAAAAATTACCAACGATAGTGTGCAAACGCTCTATTAGCCTCAGCCATACGATGAACATCTTCGCGTTTTTTCACAGCAGTGCCTTTGTTTTCAAAAGCATCCATAAGTTCATTCGCAAGGCGTAGAGCCATTGATTTATCGCCACGTTTACGAGCAGCTTCTACAATCCAACGCATTGCAAGTGCATTACGACGAACAGGGCGCACTTCAACAGGAACTTGGTATGTAGAACCACCAACGCGACGAGACTTAACTTCTACAGTTGGTCTTACGTTATCTAGTGCAACTTCGAAAGCTGCTAAGTGGTCTTTTCCACTACGCTCAGCTAATTTATCAAGAGCTGAATATACGATTGATTCTGCGATAGATTTTTTACCATCTATCATTAAAATATTTACAAATTTCGCCAGCAAATCTGAACCGAATTTCGGATCAGGTAGAATTTTTCTTTGACCGACAACATGACGACGTGGCATTGGAATACTCCGTTTATATGTTATAAATTTTCAGGTTTACCCAAAACTCAAATGAGTTAAATGGAATTATATAGTTTGGCCTTACTTAACGGAGTTCCATTAAGCTTTAGGTCGTTTTACACCGTATTTAGAACGGCTTTGTTTGCGATCTTTAACACCTGCGCAGTCTAATGCACCACGAACAGTGTGATAACGAACACCAGGTAAATCTTTAACACGACCACCGCGGATTAAAATCACGCTATGTTCTTGCAAGTTATGACCTTCACCACCGATGTAAGAAGTAACTTCAAAACCGTTGGTTAAACGTACACGGCATACTTTACGTAATGCTGAGTTAGGTTTTTTCGGTGTAGTCGTGTAAACACGAGTACAAACACCGCGTTTTTGCGGGCATGCTTCAAGTGCAGGAACGTTACTTTTAACTTCCTTAAGTGCTCTTGGTTTGCGTACCAGCTGATTAATTGTTGCCATTAATAAGCTCCTGATTAATTAAAATAAATTTAAAATTGCATTTTAGATACGTAATTAATAACTGTAGACCAAAACCTAAATATATAAGTTTTGGGTCGCAAGATTCTAGACCTCAACAAGGATAATGTCAAGTTTTTGCTCGCATTTAACTATCGAACATAGACTTTATTCATTGGTAAGAAAATGCCCAATAAATGAGTAATAAAAAGTTTCACTTTTTAAGTGTACGCCAACTGAAAGGGGGATATATTAGTTAAAGATTGAGGGGTTCCTCACCAATAGCATTGATGAGGAATGACGATTAATGATGATCGATAAAGATAAATTTAAGTGCAAATAGTACAGCAAAAATGATGACACAAAGATTGAGTTCTTTAAATTTACCGGTAAAGGTTTTTAATACCACATAAGAGATAAAACCAAGTGCAACCCCTTCAGTAATGGCGAAAGCAAAAGGCATCATTAAGGCAGTAATAAAGGCAGGTGTTGCGTCAGTTAAATCAGACCAGTTAACTTTCACTAAACTTGATACCATTAAGATTCCCACAAATATTAGTGCGCCAGATGTTGCATAAGTCGGAACTAAATGCGCTAAAGGTGATAAGAATGTCATCATTAAAAATAAAATCCCAACGACAACAGCAGTTAAACCGGTGCGACCACCTACGGAAATACCCGCTGAACTTTCAATGTAAGTGAGAACTGATGAAGTCCCAAAAAGCCCACCAAGTGAAGAGCTGAAACTATCAATTAATAATGCTTGACGCATTTTAGGAAAGCGTCCTTTTTCGTCTGAAATGCCAGCTTTGTCGGTCAAGGCTAAAATCGTACCTGATGAATCAAATAAGCTGACGATCATGACGGAAAATATCACGCCCATTATACCGATATTAAGCGAACCGGCTAAATCAACATGACCGACAACGCTTGAAACACTTGGTGGAATAGAGGCGACGCCTTCATAATGAATATTAGGATCCAGCCACAGAGCAAGCAATGTGACCACGAGAATAGAAATTAAAACCGCTGCATGGAAGTTGCGCGCAGCTAAAATAATAATAATGAAAAAACCCAGAGAACCTAATAAGACTTTAAGAGATAGAATATTGCCTAAGGTTAATAATGTTGATGGAGAACTAATCACAATCCCCATATTTTGAAAACCCATAAACGCAATAAACAGTCCAATACCCGCACTGATACCAACACGTAAACATTGTGGAATATGTTCTATTAGCCAATGGCGAACTTTAAAAAGGGATAGTGCAAAAAAGATTAACGATCCCCAAAATATTGCGCCCATTCCCACTTGCCAAGAATAGCCCATTGCGCCACACATGCCATAGGCAAAAAATACATTGAGTCCCATAGCAGGTGCCAACGCTATCGGTAAATTAGCAAACATGCCCATTAAAATCGATGCAAAGGCTGTTACTAAACAGGTTAATACAAATACTGCTGAGGTGTCCATGCCTGTTGCTGACAAAATGGAAGGATTAACAAAGATGATATAGACCATAGTAAGAAATGTCGTACATCCTGCAATCACTTCAGTACCAATGGTGGATTTTTTTGCTTTCAATTGAAATATTTTTTCGAATATTGAATTCATAAGTTAAGGCCTAGTTTAGGTTAATAATAATGAATATTTGTATAATGCCATAACCACACTTTTGCTTATCATTAGTCAAGCGTGATAATTGTGGTGATTTGCTTGCTTATACAGTACAAAATTCACTGCATTATTATTACTGGTTCTTTTAACAGGTCAAGCATTATTCTGCTCAGCCTTTATTGATAAATATCCGTATTAAAAACTGACTTTAATAGTAAATTTCATATAGTCATTAAGTTGCGATGATGAAATAGTAAATCCTGATTAAATTAATCATAATTTATCTGCGTATTTTATAGCAACTTTAAATAGATAGTAGGATAAGTATTTCCCTGTTTTGGGCTAACTCATCTGTTTATAGCGTAATGGAGACAAATCTAATCACTTGTTATTGTTTTGTTAGAAAACGAAAATAATCCTTAAAACCAATTGTTCAACATATAATGTTGGATTTTTAAAGAGGATAAAGAATATTGAATGTTTTTTTAAGATATCGTAACGCATTAATAATGAGTTACGATTGTGTATGCCCTTGGTTCATTAAATTGAATCAAGTTTGTTCAAAGTAATTTTAACTTTTAAAATACGATGGCTTTCAATTTCAGCTATTTCAAATAGGTAATCACCTATTTGCATGGTCTCACCGACTTCAAGCAAATGCTGTGCCTTTTCCATCAATAATCCTGCAAGAGTATGGTATTCACGTTTATCATCAATTGGGATTGGGACAAATCGAACCAACTCTTCAACCGGAATATAGCCATTGGCAATCCACGTATTATCATCCAGACATTGAATATCATGTTTGGCGTCAATTTCTTCCTCTTCGGTTGGAAAATCGCCAGCGATAGTTTCGATGATGTCGGTGACTGAAACCACGCCTTGCATGGAACCAAATTCATCAACCACAAAAGCAAAATGGGTTTTGGCTTTTTTAAATTGTTCTAACGCAACAAGTAACGATACCGTCTCGGGAAAGATTAGCGGTTGCTTAATTAACGAGTTAATATCGATTGGCTCTTTATTTTGCAAAACATCTTTTAACAGGTCGTTAACTTGAATAATGCCTAAAGGTTCATCAATCGACGCATTATCAGTCACGACTAATCGTGAATGAGGATTTTCAAAAATCTCTTTCAAAATTGTTTCACGGTCGTCATTGATATTGACCATATCAACATCTAACCTTGCAGTCATAATACTGCTGACCGATCGCTGTGCCAGTCCAAGGACGCGTTCAACCATGTTGAGTTCTTGATGGTTAAAGACAGATTCTTTTTTATTGTTATCTGACACCGTATCAATTGTGTGAGTATCCGGATCTTCTTCAACATCGCCTTTCAGTAGATGTAAGATCGCTTCGGCAGTCCGTTCTCGCAATGGTTTTTTATTCAATGCTTTACGACGATTGAATATGGCTAACTGATTAAAAAACTCAATCATGATTGAAAAACCAATAGCGGCATATAAGTAGCCTTTTGGAATGGCAAAACCAAATCCTTCCGCAACTAAACTAAAGCCGATCATTAATAAAAAGCTCAAGCAAAGAATAACAATGGTGGGATGCGAATTGACAAAATAGGCTAACGGTTTACTTGCGACCATCATAATGCAAATTGCCACACAAACGGCAATAATCATGACTGGAATATTTTCAACCATACCGACTGCCGTAATCACAGAATCGAGAGAAAACACGGCATCTAAAATAACGATTTGAACAACGACAGTCCAAAAGTGTGAGGTTTTTTTCGATTTTCCTTCTTCGTGAGCTGCACCTTCAAGACGTTCATTGAGTTCCATGGTGGCTTTAAACAGTAAAAATATGCCTCCCACTAACATAATAAGTTGGCGGGCATTGAAACTAATACCAAACGCTGTAAATAGTGGTGTCGTGAGTGTGACTAACCAACCGGTGAACATTAATAAAATAATGCGAGTAATTAATGCAAAAGCAAGACCAGTGATGCGTGCTTTATCGCGTTGGTGTGGTGGAAGCTTCTCGGCAAGAATGGCAATAAAAACAATGTTATCAATACCAAGGACGATTTCAAGTACAATCAGGGTGGATAAACCAATCCAGATCGTAGGATCCATGATCCATTCCATATGTCAGGTGATTACCTCTAATAAACACAGCACATGCTGCGTTCTAATTTTCTATGTAATTGACTAAATAATCAATAAAATATTTATGAATTTTGCATAATTTGGCAAAAAGTTTTATTTTTATGGGTGGTTGAGTTTAAGGTTAACTTCGCCAAAATGTTGGTGTAAAAAGGACTAATAATGTAAATATTTCTAGTCGTCCAAATAGCATATCGACCACCATCACCCATCTCACAACATCACTGACATGGGCAAAATTATCACTGACACTACCAAGCCCAACACCTAAATTATTCAGTGAAGAGGCAACAATATAAAATGAGTCGGTTGCATCAACGCCTGTTGCCATGATGATAAATAAACTAATTAGAAAAACTAAAGCATAAGCAGAAAAGAATCCCCAAACTGATTCGATAATTCGTTCAGGTACAACTCGATGATTTAGTTTTAAGGTATAGATAGCGTTTGGATGGATTAATCGTTTTAGCTCACGCGAACCTTGCATAAATAAAAGTAGTACTCTGACCACTTTTAAGCCACCTCCTGTCGAACCGGCACAACCACCAATGAACGAGGCACAAAGTAGAAAAATAGGTAATGATGAAGGCCAAGTATTAATATCATCTACAGAAAATCCTGCTGTCGATGATATGGACACGACTTGTAATATGATTTTATCAATACTAAGGCGATGAGGTTTATAGAAAAAGATAACCACTGCGCATATGGCGATCAGTATCAATAGAATGAAAATAAATGTTCTAAACTCTTGGTCTCGCCAGTAAACTTTTATTGAAAAACCGCTTAATGCGGCAAAATGGAGCGCAAAGTTACAGCCAGATAAGATTAAAAATAGGGTAACAATATAGTTGATTGCCGGGCTATTAAAGTAAGCCAGATTATCATCATGGGTGGAAAATCCCCCCATTGAAATCGTTGAAAAGCTGTGAGAGATAGCATCAAATACATTCATGCCTGCACACCACAAGCAGATTGCGCATAGTGTGGTAAGTAGAATATAGATTGACCAAAGGGTTTTTGCTGTTTCCGCAATACGTGGGCGCATTTTACTGTCTTTTTGTGGGCCGGGAATTTCAGCACGATAAAGTTGCATCCCCCCGACACCTAGTAATGGTAGGATAGCAACCGCTAACACGATTATCCCCATTCCGCCAAGCCATTGCAGTAATTGTCGATAAAACAGTAATGCTTTAGGTAAATGGTCTAACTTGACAATGGTGGTTGCCCCCGTTGTTGTTAGACCAGAAAAGGATTCGAAAAATGCTGTTGTTAAATTTAAATTAATGTGATTATCAAAAATAAATGGAAAAGCGCCAATTGTGCCTAATACGACCCAAAAAAGTACCACAATAAAAAAGCCTTCACGGGTGTTAAGTTCGTGACGTTGGTGTCGATTTGGTAACCACAACAAGCCGCCTAAAATCAAGGCAGCAAAAAAAGAACGAAGAAATATCGCACCAGCGCCATCACGATAAATTAATGCGACTAGAGCAGGTAATAACATGAAAACAGATAATAATGTTATTAATAATCCTACAATTCGAATAATTGAACGCCAATGCATCATCGTTGTTGTCTCTATTTGAATCCGCGCGATACTTTTATGAGATCATAAGCAGCTTGAATCTCTTGAGCGCGTTTTTTGGCAGCTTCAAGCATCTCTTTAGGTAAGCCTTTTGACACTAACTTATCGGGATGATGCTCATTCATTAGTTTTCGATATGCTTTTTTTATTTCTGTAATTTCGGCTGATGATTCGATACCTAAAATTTTGTATGCATTTTGTAGATCTGATTGTGCTGAACGACCTTGATAGCCCTGATGTTGATGATTTTGTTGATATTGGTAATGCTGATCTTGGTATTGATTTTGGTGATGACCATTTTGACGAAAATGGTAGCTTCCCATCATCATTTTAATATACATGGTCATTTGTTGACGAGGAATATTAAATTCTTCTGCCACAATATACAATATTTGTGACTCTTTTTCATCTAAATGACCATCAACCAGTGCCGCTTGAATGAGTTGTTCACAAAAAATATTTAACACATTACGTCGAAAGCGGTATTGAATATATATCTCTTTTAAACGAGCTCGAAGAGGATAATCCGCAGCTTTACCTCGATTAAATGAGTCTTGCGCAAGTCGTCGACTGTTGCTATCAAGTTGTAGTCTATCCATAAAATGGCGTGCAAGATTGATATCATCTTGTGTGACCACACCTTTTGCTTTACTGAGATGACCAAGTACTTCAAAAACAATGGTTAAATATAATGTTGGATTGGTTTGACTTCTTTGTTGGTTTAGCTTGTTACAAAAGGTTTGATAGAGCATTGGACCAACAAAAAATCCAAGTACATAACCCCATCCCGATTTTAATACAATGCTTAATACAAAGCCTGTAATAATCGCCCAAATAAAAGACATACTATTTGTTTACCTCAATTCGATCTATTTTTTGTAGCCCACGTGGTAAAGCGCTACCTTTACGAGCACGTTCTGCCCTAAATTTTTGTAAATCAACAGGATTTAGGGTAAGTTTGCGTTTGCCAACATATAAGGTGATGGATGTTTCCGGTGTAATTAAAATCATATAAGCAAGGCTGTCATCTGCATTGGATAATGAGATTATTTTGTTTCCTTTGCCTTTTGCCAATTCGGGGAGATCTTTTACAGGGAAAATAAGCATCCGTCCTGCTTGGGTAATGGATAAAAGTAAGCTTTCATCATTTGGAATTTCAATAGGCGTGAGTACTTTCGCATTATTCGGTAGATTAATTATAGCTTTACCGTTTCGGTTACGTGCGACTAAATCATTAAATTGACATATAAATCCATACCCCGCACTTGAGGCAAGTAAAAATTTTTGATTGTCATTCGCTGACATCAACACATGCTCAACATTTGCACCAGCAGGTAATGCTAATTTACCCGTAAGTGGTTCGCCTTGTCCTCGCGCTGAAGGTAATGTATTGGGTTCAATAGCATAGCTACGGCCCGTAGAGTCAATAAATACCACAGGTTGATTACTTTTTCCTTTTGCGGCCGCTTTAAAACTATCGCCAGCTTTGTAACTCAGTCCAGTTGGATCAATATCATGACCTTTAGCCGCTCTTACCCAACCCATTTCAGATAAGACAATGGTCACCGGTTCTGATGGTATTAGTTCTTGTTCGGTAATGGCTTTTGCTTCACTGCGTTCAACAATTGGAGAACGGCGTTCATCCCCGTATTTATCAGCGTCTTGTTGAAGCTCTTTTTTTATTAAACTATTTAATTTTCTAGGCGAACCAAGTAATGTTTGCAGCTGATCACGCTCTTTAGCGAGATCACTTTGCTCACCTTTGATACGCATCTCTTCAAGTTTAGCTAAATGGCGAAGTTTTAACTCTAAAATCGCTTCAGATTGGATTTCAGTTAAATTAAACCGTTGCATTAACTCTGTTTTAGGATCATCTTCATAGCGAATAATCTCAATGACTTCATCGATATTCAAAAAGGCGATAAGTAAACCATCTAAAATATGAAGGCGTTTTAATACTTTGTCTAAACGATAGTTTAAACGTCTGGTTACCGTATTACGACGATATTCTAACCATTCAGTTAAAATCTCAACTAACCCTTTGACGGATGGGCGATTGTCTAGCCCAATCATATTCATATTGACCCGATAGCTTTTTTCCAGATCGGTTGTGGCAAACAGGTGATTCATGACCTGTTCTAAGTCAACACGATTAGAGCGAGGTACAATGACGAGTCGTGTTGGATTCTCATGATCAGATTCATCACGTAAATCTTCAATTAATGGTAGTTTTTTGGCACGCATTTGCGAGGCAATTTGTTCTAAAATTTTCGCACCAGAAACTTGATGTGGCAGATCAGTGATAACGATATCGCCTTCTTCTTTTTTCCATACAGCACGCATACGAATTGAGCCACGTCCCGTCTTATAGATTTTTTCTATATCTTGTGGTGGGGTGATGATTTCTGCTTCAGTTGGAAAGTCAGGCCCTTGTATGTGAGCCATTACTTCGCTTAGCGTGGCTTTCGGATTATCTGCCAGCATAATCGCTGCATTGGCCACTTCACGAATATTATGGGGTGGGATGTCGGTCGCCATCCCAACAGCAATACCTGTAGTACCATTTAATAGAATATTCGGTAATCTGGCCGGTAACATTTTCGGTTCTTGTAATGTACCGTCAAAATTAGGAGTATAATCGACCGTACCTTGTCCTAACTCGCCTAATAGTAGTTCGGCATATTTGGAAAGGCGTGATTCGGTATAACGCATTGCAGCAAAGGATTTTGGATCATCTGGCGCCCCCCAGTTACCTTGTCCGTCAACTAATGGATAGCGGTAAGAAAACGGTTGTGCCATCAATACCATTGCTTCATAACAGGCGCTATCACCATGTGGATGATATTTACCTAAAACGTCACCGACAGTACGCGCTGATTTTTTAAATTTAGCCTGAGCGTTAAGCCCTAGTTCTGACATGGCATAAACAATACGGCGTTGCACTGGTTTTAAACCGTCACCAATAAAAGGTAGTGCACGATCCATAATGACATACATAGAGTAGTTTAAATAAGCGCTTTCTGTAAAGGTACGTAGCGACTGAACTTCTACTCCGTCATGAGTTATCTCACTCATTATTGTTCCTCTAAATCATTCTTTATGTTAGACATCAAGTTGGACTTGGTCACCTTTTTCTTGCAACCATTCACGGCGATCTTCCGAACGTTTTTTAGCAAGTAGCATATCCATTAACGCTATTGTTTCTTCTGAATTATCTAATGATAACTGAACTAGACGGCGAGTATTCGGATCCATCGTTGTTTCACGCAGTTGCAGTGGATTCATTTCACCGAGACCTTTAAAACGTTGTACATTTGGTTTGCCTTTTTTCCGTTTAAGTTGATCTAAAATTCCTTCTTTCTCTTCTTCATCTAAGGCGTAATGGACTTCTTTACCAAGATCGATACGATATAATGGTGGCATAGCAACAAAAACATGTCCGTGTTCGACCATTGCACGAAAGTGACGAACAAATAGCGCACAAAGTAGGGTGGCAATGTGTAAACCGTCAGAATCGGCATCGGCTAAAATACAGATTTTACCATATCGTAATTGGCTTAAATCATCACTATCAGGATCAATACCAATCGCGACCGAAATATCGTGGATTTCTTGAGAACCAAGGACTTCATCCGATGAGACTTCCCAAGTGTTTAGAATTTTACCTTTTAATGGCATTATCGCTTGATATTCCCGATCTCGAGCCTGTTTAGCTGAGCCACCTGCGGAATCGCCTTCCACTAAAAAAAGTTCAGTTCGACTTAAGTCTTGTGATGAACAGTCCGCTAGCTTGCCCGGTAATGCCGGACCGCTAGTTAATTTTTTACGAATAACTTTTTTTGAAGCTCTTAATCGTCGTTGTGCACTGGAAATCACCATTTCCGCTAGTAATTCAGCGGTTTGTACATGCTGATTTAACCACAAGCTAAAGGCATCTTTAACAATGGCAGATACAAATGCAGCACTTTGTCTGGATGATAAGCGCTCTTTGGTTTGTCCTGCAAATTGTGGCTCTTGCATTTTTACTGATAACACATAAGCACAGCGTTCCCAAATATCATCAGCCGTCAATTTTATGCCACGTGGTAACAAATTACGAAATTCACAAAATTCGCGCATTGCATCAAGCAGTCCTTGGCGTAAACCATTGACATGGGTACCACCTTGCACAGTAGGAATTAAGTTAACATAGCTTTCTGTTAACAGTTCGCCACCTTCCGGCATCCACAAGAGTGCCCATTCAACGGCTTCTGTATCACCGGTATGGCTGCCAGTAAATGGCTCTTCCGGTAGTAGTGAGTAACCACTGACGGATTCCATTAAGTAATCTTTTAAGCCATCTTGATAACACCAGCGTTGTTCGGTGTTATTAATTTTATCTTTAAAGATAATTTCAAGACCAGGACAAAGTACCGCTTTTGCTTTGAGTAGATGAGATAAACGGGGTACTGAAAATCTTGGTGAATCAAAATATTTTTCGTCTGGCCAAAAGTGAACTTTTGTGCCCGTGTTACGACGTCCACACGTACCAGTTACATGAAGATCTTCGACTTTTTCGCCATTTTCAAACGCAATTTGGTATACTTGACCATCTCGGTTAACGGTCACTTCTACCCGTTTAGATAGCGCATTAACAACTGAGATACCCACACCATGAAGTCCACCAGAGAATTGATAATTTTTATTAGAAAATTTACCGCCAGCGTGTAAACGGCAAAGTAATAATTCAATAGCTGGTACTCCCTCTTCGGGATGAATATCAACAGGCATACCTCGCCCATCATCAATGACTTCTAATGAATTATTTTCATAAAGCGTGACTTTAACTTGACGAGCATGACCGGCTATTGCTTCATCGACACTATTATCGATAACCTCTTGCCCTAAATGATTTGGGCGAGCCGTGTCAGTATACATGCCTGGACGATGACGAACAGGATCGAGCCCTTTTAAGACTTCAATATCAACAGCGTTATAAGTAGATTGTGACATAGTTTTTCTATTTATTCGAATAAATGACCTTATTATACCAATCTTTCTTTAAGATGCATGAAATTAAATTTATAATGAAAAGCAAATTCAGTATTTTTACCAAGTATTTATTGAGAATAATTGTTATTACCTTAATTTATTGATAGTTAAAAGACGGTTTATGCCGTTTTCTATTTTATCAGCCCATCTAAAGTATTATGATAAATAAATCCCAAATAGACATAAGGGAACAAAATGAGCAAGTCAGATAATAAGATAACCCGACGAGATTTTTTACAAAAATCGTTAGCAATTGGGAGCGTTGCGGCATTAGCCAATACCATTCAATCCCCATTTGTGTACGCAGAACCTAACGTTAATGACAATGATAGTCTTGCCAGTTCGGATAATGAGGAAAAAATCGTCTATAGTGCTTGTTTAGTTAACTGTGGTAGTCGCTGTCCTCTAAAAGTCCATGTGAAGAATGATATTATTACTAAAATTTCTTCGGAAGACGGCATTAATGATCCTGTCTTTGGCCTACATCAAATTCGTCCTTGCTTGCGAGGAAGAGCGGTACGTTGGCGAACTTACGATCCTGAGCGTTTAAAATATCCTATGGTGCGAGTGGGTAAGCGTGGTGAAGGTAAATTCAAACGTATTTCATGGAATGAAGCAATCGCTTTATTGGCAAATAAACTCAAGTATACCATTAATCAATATGGCAACGAGTCTATTTATTATCAATATGGTACAGGTACTACAGGTGCAAATATTTCTGGGCGTAGTGCTTGTAAGCGATTCTTGAGTACGATTGGTGGTTACCTTAATTATCATGGTGATTATTCAAGTGGTCAAATAACCGCTATTCAACCTTATATTTATGGCAATGCAAAAGAGTCGTTAATAGACCAAATTAAACACTCTGATCTAGTGGTAATGTTTGGACAAAATATTGCTGAAACCAGAATGTCGGGTGGAGGGCAGGTGACCGAGCTATTCAATGCATTATCACAAAGTAAAGCAAGGGTGATTATTATTGATCCAAGGCGTAGTGAAAGTGTTGTGGGTTACAATGCTGAGTGGATTCCAATAATTCCTGGAACGGATGCCGCTTTAGTTGCTGCAATCGGTTATGCTTTACTAGAAGAAGATAGAATTGATGATGCAATGCTCAATCAATATTGTGTAGGCTGGAATGCTGACTCATTACCCGACAGTGCACCGCCTTTTAGTGATTTTAAATCTTATATTCTTGGATTAGGTGATGACAGAACGCCTAAAACCCCTGAATGGGCAGCTAAAAAGACCGGTATTCCAGCTAAACAAATTCGTCAGCTTGCATTAGATATTGTCAATGCTAAAGCAGCATGGATTTCTCAAGGTTGGGGGGCTCAGCGTTGGCAAAATGGTGAGCATACTACCCGTGCAATTATGATACTGCCAATTATCACGGGTCAGTTTGGTAAACAAGGTACTAATATCGGAACTTGGGGCGGAAGCGTGACTTATCCGGTTCCTGGTCTGAATCTGTTAAATCCGATTAAAACCAGTATTCCATTTTTTTTATGGACAAAAGCGATTGAAGAACCGCAGAACATGACAGCTAAAAATGCTTATATACTGGGTAAAGATAAATTGGATGTTGGTATCAAGTTTATCTGGAGCTATGCCAGTAATGTAATTGGTAATCAGCATGCCGATCTCAATCGAACCCATCAGATTTTACAAGATGAATCAAAATGCGAATTTATCTTGGTTTGGGATACGCATATGACCGCTTCAGCAAGGTATGCCGATTTGTTATTACCTGATGTGTCGTCAGTGGAAAGTCATGATTTAATCAATAATTCCTATGCATCGGGCGCTTATCACTATGTGATTCGTATGCAACAAGCCATTAAGCCACTTTGGGAAAATCGTCCGGCTTATGATGTGCTAACCGAATTGTCTGAAAAAATGGGCGTTAAAGATAAATTTACGGAAGGACGAACACAAGAGGAGTGGATAGCGTATAGTTATGAAAGAATGCGCAAACAAAATCCTGATTTACCGTCTTTTGCCGAAACAGACGGTATGGGGGTTATTGATCGTAAATTAGCCGATAGTGATAATCACATTGCTTTAAAAGCATTTCGCGATGATCCCGTTAATCATCCGTTAAATACCCCATCGGGCAAAATTGAAATTTATTCTGAAGCTTTAGCAAAAATTGCTCGTGAATGGGAATTTGAGCAGGACGATAAACTTTATCCTATCCCAGCTTATTTACCCGCAATTGAAGGAAGCGAAGATAAGCTGAAACAAGAAAAATACCCGTTACAGTTAATTGGATTTCATATTAAAGGACATTGCCACTCGTCTTATAGCAATCTCCCTCAATTGCGTGAGGCTGTTGCCAGTAGTCTGTGGATCAATCCTATTGATGCTCAGCAGAGACACATAAAGCATGGTCAATTAGTCGAAGTTTTTAACGATCGCGGTCGATTATATATACCTGCAAAAGTAACGCCACGTATATTACCCGGGGTGATTGCCATTCCACAAGGGTTGTGGGCAAAAACCAATGCAGTGGGTATCGATATTGGGGGGTGCGTCAATCGATTAACTTCATTGCGTCCTTCGGTATTGGCAAAATCAAATTCACAACATACCAATTTGGTTGATATTAAACCAATATCCAGTATGTCTTCGGCATCATAAGTCACAGGGAGATGATGAAAATGCAATATGGATTCTTTATTGATTCTTCCAAATGTACCGGATGTAAAACCTGCCAAGTCAGCTGTAAAGACGAGAAAGATAATGCCCTTGGGGTGCATTTTCGACGAGTCTATGAATATGGTGGTGGCACATGGCAGCAAGTAGCTGGAATTTGGCAGAATGATACATTTACTTATTATTTGTCGATCGCCTGTAACCATTGTGATGAGCCGACTTGCGTACAAGGCTGCCCTACGGGGGCAATGCACAAACGCAAGCAAGATGGCTTAGTGGTTGTCAATCAAGATGTGTGTATCGGGTGTCGGTATTGTGAAATGCGTTGTCCTTATGGTGCACCACAGTATGATCATCAAAAGCGTGTCATGTCAAAATGCGATGGCTGTTATGAACGTGTCGCCGAAGGATTAAAGCCCGTGTGTGTCGAATCTTGTCCGCAACATGCTTTAGATTTTGACGAGATAGGCAAATTACGTGAACGTTATGGTAATGAACGTAATATTGCCCCTTTGCCTAATGCTGAGCTAACTAAACCCAATATTGTGATTAAACCCCATGCACAAGCTAAGAGTTCGGGTGATACATTGGGTAAAGTGCTCAATCCAGAGGAGGTTTAATATGCATGAATTACCACTCGTTTTTTTTACGGTATTGGGGCAATTATCTGCGGGAATGGTATTGCTGAGTAGCTTGTCTTGTTTCATCAATCATTCACAAGCTAAACAAGTTATTAGACAAAAAATTAATGGGTTAGCACTGCTTTTTATGGCTCTTGGTATGCTTATTGCCTCATTCCATTTGGGGCATCCTATGCGTGCCTTCAATGTGATTTTGGGTATCGGTCGTTCGCCAATGAGTAATGAAATTTTTACCTTTAGTGTATTGTTTGGAGTTACGCTTGTATCCTTGTTACTCAATTATTTTGCTCTTAATCCCAATAGTGAAAAACTTGATATGATTAAGCCGCTTTGTTTAAAGATAAATCGCATCCCTTATATAAATCAACTATTAGCGATCGTGTTGATGATACTAAGTTTAGTGTTTGTTTGGACGATTGTTTTAACGTATAGATTACCCACAGTGAAAACGTGGGATACTGTTTATACATCGATTCAAATGTATCTAACGATGCTGGCATTAGGTGGTATTGCTAGTGCTAGGGTTGGGCTATATCGATTAGGAATAGGTGCTTTTATTATTGGCGTTTTATTAATTGTGCTGTCAAAAGTACCTTATTTTAATTTAATGACTTCAATCAGTCCGGCGCTGGCTAATGCGCAATTGAGTTGGATGATAATCGAGTGTATTTTGTTAATCGTGGCGCTAATGTTGATTATTTTTAGTTGTTGGCGAACAAAACATATGACGATACTTTGTACTACAGCCTTTGCTTGTACTTTTTTGGGGGAGGTTTGTGGACGCATTGCATTTTATAATTTATGGACAATACCGCTATAATCATTGAAGCTAATAACTCATAGCAAATTAAGTCATTTTATAATGAATAAGAGAGATAAGATTGGATAATCTAACTACCGCCACCTTAGCAAAAATCATTGGGGCATTTTTTTACTATTCTCCTCGAAGTGAAACCGTCAAACCGTTGATTGAGGCTTTACTCCATATCGATCAGCTTGCTAATTGGCAAAATCCCAAATTAATTTGTCAGCAATGTCAAAGATTGGCGGCAGAATTATCCCATCAAGATCTTGATTATCAATTTTCACTGTTATTTGAAGGACAAGGTGAAATGCTTGCCCCACCTTGGGGATCGGTCTATTTGGATCAAGAAAAGTTATTAATGGGGGAATCACAAGAACGTTATCGTGAATTTTTACAGCAACAAGGGTTAATGCTGTCTACTGGTATGAATGAGCCTGAAGATCAGTTTGGATTAATGTTAATGGCATTTGCATTACTGCTGGAAAAAAATCAGCCACAAACAGCAAAACAATTATTAAATGAACATTTATTTACGTGGTCTACTTACTATTTAAACCAATTAAAACATAATCAAATTAGTCCATTTTATGCTGCTCTTGCCGTTATTGCAGAACAATATTTAGAGATGCTTAAATGAGCCTGCTTGTTAATTGTAGCAATTAATTTGACTCAATTATTGAGAGCGTTACAGTTTTTGAAGGAAAAGGTATAATTTACCCATTGTTATATAAGATAGAAATCAGATATGTTAGCTTATTTACAACTTATGCGGTTAGATAAACCAATTGGAATCTTGCTATTGCTTTGGCCAACTATAACGGCAATTTGGCTTGCCAATCCTCATCCGCCCGTTGAACTTATTGTTATCTTTGTGATAGGTGTTGTTGTGATGCGAGCGGCAGGATGTGTGGTAAATGATTATGCCGATCGCCATTTTGATGCGCATGTGGAGCGAACCCAACACCGTCCGTTAGCGCAAGGCATATTAACCGCAAAGAATGCTTTATGGACATTATTGATATTGTTGTTAATGGCTGCTTGTTTATTATTCTTTTTAAATACTTTGTCGTGGATGATTGCTGGCTGTGCATTGTTAACTGCAATGATTTACCCGTTTATGAAGCGTTATACCTACTTTCCGCAAATAGTATTAGGGATTGCATTTAGTTGGAGCATTCCAATGGTCTATGCGGCCACAATTGAACAGTTCCCGTTAACCTGTTGGTTATTGTGTTTGGCAAATATTTGTTGGACAGTTGCTTATGATACGGAATATGCCATGGTTGATCGCAATGATGATATCAAAATTGGCATTAAATCAACGGCTGTTTTGTTTGGGCATTATGATAAATTGATAATTGGCATTTTACAGATAATAACGGTGATTTGCTTGATAATTATTGGTTTGAATCATCATCTGTCTTTTATTTACTATAGTGGAATATCGATCATGTCGTTACTGTTTCTTTATCAACAATGGTTAATAAACGATCGTGATAGAACTCGATGCTTCAAAGCTTTTCAAAATAATAATTATGTTGGTTTAGTGATGTTTTTAAGTGTTGTTATTGCTTAATAATTATTAGAAACAGTAATACCAAAAGTTGAAAATTCTTAAGAATAAAACAAAAAGGGATTTTTATCTTATTTGTCTAAAAATTCCCTTTTTAACAAAATAACGGCTTATTTTGTTGAAGTTAAACCCCGTTTATTCCTGTTCAGCTAAAGTAGCTTGAACAATTCGCAGTGCATCAAAGGTTTCTTTTACATCATGTACTCGAATAATCTGTGCACCCTTCATCGCTGCAATTACTGCACAAGAAACACTACCTAACATACGTTCTTTAGGCGGAACATTTAATACTTGTCCAATCATGGATTTTCGAGACATGCCAACTAATAGCGGTAAATGAAAGTGATGAAATTTTTCAAGTGTTGCTAGTAATCGATAATTGTGTGCTAATGTTTTACCAAAGCCAAAACCCGGATCAAGAATAATTTTTTCTCGCTCAATCCCTGCATTGATGCAACGATTGATATGTTGGGCAAAAAATTGATCGACTTCTTGATAGATGTCTTGCTGATAATGTGGCGCATTTTGCATAGTTTGAGGATCGCCTTGCATATGCATAATGCAAACTGGTAATCCTGTTTGGGCTGCGGCTTCGACTGCACCAGACTCTGTTAATGCACGAATATCATTAATTAAATGGGCTCCTGCTTTTGCCGACTCTATCATGACTTGAGGTTTAGAGGTATCAACAGAAATCCAAACATCAAAATAGCGAGCCACTTTTTCAACTAAAGGCACCACTCTATCTAGCTCTTCTTCAACTGATACAATGGCTGCACCAGGGCGTGTTGATTCGCCGCCTATATCAATAAATGTTGCGCCTGCTTGTATCATATTATCAACTCGACGCATGGCATCATCAAGATTGTTATAATTACCGCCATCAGAAAACGAATCCGGCGTCATGTTTACGATACCCATTACTTGAGGAAAAGAGAGATCCATAATTTGATTGTTGAAACGAATTTCCATGATTATGCCTTATTTAAGTCATCTGCTACTCAATTTTGCTATCGTTAAACTTAGTTATAAGCTAAACAATAGCAAAATCATTTAAGCTTGTTACCTGTTTTTATTTTAGATTTATTTAAATTATCCGATAAAAAACGCGCCGTAGCGCGTTATAGAAATTAAAACAGATTAATTATCCGATTCAGGTGGTGTATCACGACCTTCATTCGGAACTTCTTGTGCTGCTTTTTCATCACTGGCTGTCCAACCCTCTGGTGGCGTGACTGGCTGGCGATTCATCAGTTCATCAATCTGTTTTTTATCAATTGTTTCATACTTGAGTAAAGCATCTTTCATTGCATGAAGAATATCAATATTTTCAGTTAGTGTTGTTTTAGCTCGTTGATAGTTTCGTTGAAGGATTGCATCAACTTCTTCATCAATAATTTTAGCTGTACCATCAGATATTTTCTTCATGACTCCATAAGAAGACTCTTCATATTCAAACAATGCAGGTGGTAAACGATCTGAGAAGCCCCATTGTGTCACCATTGCTCTGGCTACATTTGAAGCGTATCGTATATCACTTGAAGCACCAGAGGTAATTTTATCTTCGCCATAAATTAAGCCTTCGGCAATTCGTCCTGCATAAGCTGTTGAAATTTTTGATTCTAACTGAGTACGAGTTTGACTAATTTGATCACCTTCCGGTAAGAAGAAGGCGACACCTAACGCCCCTCCACGAGGAATAATCGTGACTTTATGGAGCGGATCATGATCTGGCATTAAATAACCCACAATTGCGTGTCCCGCTTCATGATAAGCCGTATTGGTTAATTGCTCTTTTGTCATGGATAATGAACGACGTTGAGTACCCATATCGATTTTATCTTTGGCTTCTTCAAACTCATCCATCGTGACTAAACGTTTATTACGGCGAGCGGCAAATAGCGCTGCTTCGTTAACTAAATTAGCTAATTGAGCACCCGAATAATTTGGTGTTCCGCGGGCTAGCACTGCTAGATTAACATCAGACCCTAAAGGCACTTTACGTACATGTACTGCCAGAATTTGCTCACGACTTTTTAAGTCAGGTAAATCAATTTGAACTTGACGGTCAAAACGACCTGGACGAAGTAATGCAGGATCGAGAATATCAGCACGGTTTGTTGCTGCAATCATAATAATGCCACTGTTAGCTTCAAAACCATCCATTTCAACTAACATTTGGTTTAGGGTTTGTTCGCGTTCGTCATGACCGCCCATTGAACCCGCTCCACGTTTGCGACCAACAGCATCAATTTCATCAATAAAGATAATACAAGGTGAATGTTTACGGGCTTGTTCAAAGAGATCACGTACACGTGATGCGCCAACACCAACAAACATTTCAACAAAGTCGGAACCTGAAATACTAAAGAAAGGCACATTGGCTTCACCGGCAATCGCTCTAGCTAATAATGTTTTACCGGTACCCGGTGGCCCAACCATCAAAATACCTTTTGGTATGCGTCCACCTAATTTTTGGTATTTCCCCGGATCACGTAAAAAATCGACTACTTCTGTTACTTCTTGCTTGGCTTCTTCACTGCCTGCGACATCGGTAAATTTAGTTTTTACTTGATCTGGCGCTAACATCCTAGCTTTACTTTTACCCACCGACATTGGTCCGCCTTTACCACCGCCTTGCATTTGACGCATGACAAAGATCCAAAATCCGATTAATAAAATAATGGGGAACCAAGAGATTAAAATACTTGCTAACAAACTTGGTTTTTCATCTGGACTACCATAAACGGCAACTTTATTTAAAACTAAGTCATCCATTAATTTTTCATCAAAATAAGGGATGTAAGTTACATAGTTACGATTATCTTTTGTCGTGGCAATAATTTCGCGCCCATTAATATGCACTTCTTGGATTTTACCACTGGTGATATCGGAATTAAATTGAGTATAATTGATTTGAGGACCGCTATTTGATATTGAGCTGAATTGATTAAATACAGCTATCAATACTACGGCAATAATTCCCCAGATCAGTAAATTCTTTACCATGTCGTTCAAAAGAAAAACCTCTCATAAAAATTAACAGTTACGACTAAAATTAGGAAGTAATGGTACTACAAAATTGTGCTACTGGCTACTTCATACCCATTGCAACGATATAAACTTCTCTCGATCGCGATCTGGATGCTTCAGGTTTGCGAATTTTGACCGTTTTAAACATCGTTCTAACTTGTTTTAAATAATCTTCAAATCCCTCACCTTGAAATACTTTGACAATAAAATTGCCATTTGGGGCAAGGACATCTCGACACATATCTAAAGCAAGTTCAACTAAATACATTGCTCTGGGAATATCAACAGCAGGTTGACCACTCATGTTAGGAGCCATATCTGACATGACGACTTGTACTTTTTCTTCACCAACACGGTCAAGTAATGCTTTAAGCACGGCTTCGTCTCGGAAATCACCTTGTAGAAAATCAACACCGACAATCGGATCCATTGGTAATAAATCGCAAGCGATAATTCGTCCTTTGCTACCAATAACAGACGCCACATATTGTGACCATCCACCAGGCGCTGCGCCTAGATCAACAACGGTTATGCCGGGTTTAAATAATTTGTCACTTTTTTGAATTTCTTCTAATTTGAACCATGCTCGCGATCGTAAACCTTTTTTTTGTGCTTGTTGCACAAAGCGATCATTAAAATGTTCATTAAGCCAACGAGTCGAGCTTGCTGAGCGTTTTTTGTTACTCACAGGGAATAAATCCTTATAGTAAAGAGTTCACTTCAATTGATTACAAATATATATAAGGGTAGAATAACAAAATTGCAACTTAATGTGATAAAAAAATAATGAATTTATCAAATAAACAAAAACAGTATTTAAAAGGTGAAGCTCATCATTTAAAACCGATTGTCATGATCGGCGCTAATGGGTTTACTGAAGGTGTGCTTGCAGAGATTGAAAATGCGTTAAACTTTCATGAGTTAATTAAGATCAAGGTGTCTGCTGAAGATAGAGAGACAAAAAAGCTTATTTGTGAGGCTATTATACGTGAAACGCATGCCCTTGCAGTACAACAAGTTGGTTCTATTTTTACCATTTTTAGACCAAGTGAAGAGAAAAAAATCACTTTACCTAAATAATACGATTAATAAACAGGGTATTCGCCCTGTTTATCATTATCAAATGACCAAGTAGAATTCACCTTTTAAATATATTCTACTTTAACAATATCAAACTCTACATCGCCACCAGGCGTTTTGATTTGTACTGTGTCGCCATCTTCTTTACCAATTAATCCTCTGGCAATAGGGGAATTAACCGAAATGAGATTTTGTCGATAGTCAGCTTCATCATCACCTACAATTCGATAAGTGGTTTCTTCATCAGTATCCACATTGATAACAGTGACGGTGGCACCAAAAATAATTCTGCCAGTGTTTTTGACTTTGGTAATGTCTATAATTTGTGCTTGTGATAACTTTCCTTCAATTTCTTGAATACGACCTTCACAAAAACCTTGTTGTTCTCTTGCTGCATGATACTCTGCATTTTCTTTTAAATCACCGTGTGCTCTTGCTTCGGCTATCGCTGCTGTAATTTGAGGTCTTTTGACATTTTTTAGCTCTTCAAGTTCAGCACGTAATAATTCAGCTCCCTTTACTGTCATTGGGATTTGTTTCATTTGTGTGTCTCCCGCTTTATTTAAATTAAATAAAAACAATCCCTCATCTTACTTTAAATAAAGGAAGAGTGATCGATTCCATTTGGTATTTCAAAGATATGATTGTGTATTTCTATATATTAACTGTAAAACTGACTTAACGACAAATCATTTATAGTAAAATAAGATGCTATTTCATTTAAAATCGTTTATCGTAATGTCATTGTGAACGGCTTATTATAACAATTTTATTCTTTTATGCGACGGATACGATTCTACTTACTTACTCTTTTAGCAATTGCTTGGTTGTTAGTGTTACTCTCTTATTTTATAGTACAGACGGCGTTTGGGGCAAAATTTGTAAGTGAGCAATTATCAAAATTAAGTCCCTATACTATCTCAATTGGGCATGTTCACCATTCTTTTTCAAATGTTTATGAAGTTGTCTTGGATGATGTTGTCATCAGCGATGGTCAGCAACAGATAGCTAATATTCCTAAAATGGTTATAGGGCTAGATAAACATGAACTGTGGCAATTCAATCATTTTAGCTATGTTACTGTGATTGATGGAATATTGGCTGATAGCAAAATTAAACATTATGATTTTTCGACTGATACGTTAAAATTCATTAATTCTACCATTACTGTTTCAATAAATAATAATGAAGATAAAATTCTATTTAAACAGGTAAATGGCGGAATTAAATCTTATTCTTCATCAAGTTTAAATAATGCCCAGTTTGATTTCACTTCTAACGAAGTATTGATCAATGAGGTTGCTATAAAATCAGTAATCGTTCAAGGATTTCACCGTGATAATATTACCTACTTAACCAATTTAGGTGGGAATATTGAAAATGGATTTTTTGTAAGTAAGTTAAAGATATTAGCTGATAAAAGTTGGGATATTGAACAACTTAAATTAAGCAATATTCATCTACAATCTCAAACAGACGATTTTTGGGAAAAATATATTTCCTATTTACCGAAATTCTCTTTACGACAATTGTCGATATTTGAAAGTAGTATACAGTTACCCTCTTTTCTCGTTGAAAAAGGGAATCTTGAAGTCAAAAATATTTGTTTTGATAATGGATGGTATTTTGATGAAAGCTCTCTTGTTTTCAATGCCGATAACGTTGTATGGTTAGATAATCTATTTTCCTCAGTATTACTTCAACTCAATCTTAATGATAATAATATTGAAATTGAAAAAGCGATAGCCACTTGGAATAAAGGTAATGTAAATCTTACAGGTAGCTGGCATGATAGTACTTTACAGTTAGAACAAGTCACGATAGCTAGTGTCATTTATCAATTACCTCAACATTTAGAGCAATTAGTATTACCAACACAATTTAGTCGAATTGAAATTACTCAATTATCGATTTTACCAAGTCTATTAATTAATGTTGATGCTAACTATCCATTTGCTTTTACTAATTTTGAAGCACTGGGCTCAGATATTGTTATAGTCAAAGATAAATATTTAGGATTTGATGCCGGAAACCTATTTTTTAAAGCTGAAAGAGGATCTATTATTGGAATTGAGATTAATTATCCAGATTTGACCTTAAAATATGATTCACAACAGCATGCATTATTAAACTTTAGTAGTTTAATTAACAAGGGTGTTGTTGAAATAAAAGCAAAGCTTAATGCTAATCAAACAGAATTTACCTCTTTTCAATTAGGTGCTGCTAATATCCCAAGTTCTTTATTAAAAGATTGGAAATTAGTTAATTACGATCCTGAGTCAACTAATTATACCGTTAATTTAGTTGGTAAAATTGCACCATTTAGTTTAGCTGGCACAATACAAGTCAATGCGATCAATCATTTTCTTCAATCAGACAATTGATATTGGTTTAGTTAGCCTTATATATTATTAAAATGCTAAAACTCCTGTTCGTGTTTAAATAACGTTTTTGATTAATTAATATGAGAGTGAAATGGATCAAATCAGACTAGATAAATGGTTGTGGGCTGCCCGATTTTATAAAACGCGTTCACTTGCTCGTGAAATGGTTGAGGGGGGAAAAGTTCACTATAATGGTCAACGAATTAAACCGAGTAAATTGGTGGAAGTCGGTGCAATTTTGACTCTTCGTCAAGGTTCAGATCAAAAAACAATTAAAATTCTGGCGATTAATGGACAACGGAGATCAGCGCAAGAAGCTCAATTACTTTATCAAGAAACACAAGAGAGCATTGATAAACGCGAAAAAATTGCTGAAGCACGCAAGCTTAATGCATTAACCATGCCACATCCTGATAGAAAGCCGGATAAAAAAGAGCGGCGTAACTTAATAAAATTTAAATATGATAGACAACAAGGCGACAATAATTGATATGGATACTTTAAATCGATTTATCTTTGATAATCACCCTGTTCGTGGTGAAATAACTCGTTTAGAACAAACTTACCAAGCAATTTTAGATAACCATAATTATCCTATAGCAGTACAAAATTTATTGGGTGAATTACTGGTTGCGACGAGTTTATTAACCGCAACCTTAAAATTTGAAGGCGATATTGCGGTTCAATTACAAGGTGATGGTCCTCTGCGTTTAGCGGTTGTTAATGGCAATCATCTTCTACAATTACGTGGGGTTGCTCGAGTTAATGGAGATATTGCTGATAATGCGTCATTGAAAGATATGGTGGGTAATGGCTATATTGTAATTACCATTACGCCCAAAAATGGAGAACGCTATCAAGGTATTGTCGGACTTGAAAAAGAGACGCTAATAGGATGTATTGAAAATTACTTCATACAGTCTGAACAGTTGCCAACTAGATTATTCGTTAAAACAGGTGTTTACAATAATAAACCAATGGCTGCCGGCATATTATTGCAAGTGTTACCAGCTAATGAAAATACTGAAGAGTCTTTTGATCATCTATGCGCTTTAACCGAAACAATCACGAACGATGAATTATTTAAACTCACCAGTGATGAAATTTTATATCGCCTTTATAATCAAGAACAAGTTCGATTGTTTGAAACTGAGAATGTTACATTTAAATGTGGTTGTTCTCGGCAACGTTTTGAGGATAGTTTAGCAACAATACCGCAAAATGAAATTGATGAAATCCTCAAAGAGGATGGTGGAAAGATTGATATTCTTTGTGATTATTGTGGTAAACATTATATATTTGATGAGATAGATATCAATGAAATGCGAAGCAAACACAAAACAAATATCCATTGATTTTTAGGCATAAAAATACCACTAAGATTATTAACTAATTTTAGTGGCAAAGTGAAATATAGGGAATTAAACCCGTACATAATGTATCAGAATCGTATAAATACACCAACCTTTTTTATTAATTTTTTGCCATAATTTTGTTAAGAAAATTTACAAAGCTATTTTATCCTATTGGAAAAAGAAAATTATTTACTTTTCAGTTAAGTAAATTTTTTTAGATAACCTCGATATCGCCGACTATTGCGCATTCATTTTTGATTTTCCATTTTATGTTAAAATGGTATAGCGTTAATCCATATGTTTGTTCAGCGATGTTATTTTGTTTATAAGCAGGTCTAGGATCTTGTGAAATGACTTGAGCAATTAAATCTGCTAACTCTGGATAATTCTGTTTTTGCGATGTTAAAAAAAGTTGAGCTTCATCTGAAAACACGACGTGTAATTTTTTTTCTGGAGACGTTTGTGCATAGCCAGCAGTGGCATCTGGATAACTATCACAATAAGGTAGATAGGGTTTTATATCGATTATAGGTGTGCCATCAACTAAATCTAAACTTCCTAATTTTAAAATAACTTGTTTATTTTTAATGACTATATCTTTTAATTCTACTGCTGAAAGCCCGATATGATTGGGTCTAAATGGGGAACGAGTTGCAAATACGCCTAACGTTTTATTTCCACCTAAACGAGGAGGACGAACGGTTAAGCGCCACTTGTTCTGATCTATATGGTGGAATTGAAATAGCAACCATAAATGTGAAAACTGCCCTAATCCTTTAACACTATTAGGATCGTTATAAGGTGCCAATAAATGAAGTTCTCCATGTCCAGCAGGAACTAAATTCGGTTGTCTGGGTACAGCAAATTTTTCGCTATAAGGGGAATGTATAATACCAATGGGATCTATTTGCCAGGTCATGCTCTTAATTATGCTTTGCTGAATTAATGTATGGTCTGCAGTATATCACTCAATAACTCTATCTATTTTGTCTTTAATTGTTTCCGCCGACCTTAAATCGGCGGAATTTTGATTTATTAATGTTTTTGGTAAGTTATTACCAACCACGAATAGCACCACCATTAAAAATTTGATCTGCCTTTTGCGCTACAGCATCAGTTTGGTAAGCTTTCACAAAATTTTTGATATTCTCGTTATCTTTATCGGCTTCACGGGCAACGATAATATTAACGTAAGGGGATTCTTTATCTTCAACAAAAATGCCATCTTTACTTGGCGTTAAATTTGCTTGTCCGGCAAATGCATTATTGATAATAGCAAGGTCAACTTGTGCATCGTCTAAAGAGCGTGGCAACATAGGCGCTTCAAGCTCAACAATTTTATAATTATTAGGATTACTGGTGATATCTAAAACTGTCGGTAATAAACCTTTTGATTTATCAACGGTAATTAATCCTTCATGTTGTAATAACAGTAGTGCACGACCTAAATTAGTTGGATCATTTGGAATCGCAATGGTTGAGTTAGCTGGAATAAAGAAAGTTTCGCCACGTGGAGATGTTACTTTCACGCCTTCACCCGTTGGCGTAGCATTGTCGATTGGTTTAAGTTTATGAGAATAACTTGCAATTGGGTAAACAAATGAATTACCGACAACAGCTAATTTGTAACCACGCTCTTTCATTTGCTCATCTAAATAAGGTTTATGTTGGAAGGCATTAACGTCAATTAATCCATCATTTAATGCTTGATTAGGGGTGACATAATCATTGAAAATAACCAACTCAACATCTAAATGATAAAGCTCCTTAGCTTGTTGTTTTACCACTTCGGCTACTTCTTGTTCGGGCCCTGAAATAACACCGACTTTAAGTGTAGTCATGTTATCTGATTGATTTGAATTGTTATTTTCCGATACTGTTTGTTTACTATTATCACAACCCGTTAAAAAAAAGGCACTTACTAAGGTGGTAATTAATGCTAGCTGTTTAATTGACATAAGTTTCTCCAAATTTAATGATGAGTTACGCGTTTTACAATGGCATTTCCTATAAACTGAATAATAAATACAATAATGATTAAGATAACTAAAACTGTATTCATTATAGCAGGCTTGTATCCATTGTAACCATATTGAATTGCCAATTGACCAAGACCACCTGCACCAACAGCGCCTGCCATGGCAATATAACCCGTTAGCGTAATTAAAGTAATCGTCATACTATTAACAATGACCGGTAAGGATTCAGGTAATAAGACTTTATAAATGATTTGAAAAGGCGTTGCGCCCATTGAGCGAGCGGCTTCAATCAAACCTTTTGGGACATCTAATAATGCATTTTCAATCATGCGAGCGATTAATGGTGAAACACCTATACTTAGTGGCACAACAGCAGCTTGTTTACCAATAAACGTTCCCATTAAGAAAGTTGTACAAGGAATAATCCAAACAATCAATATAATAAAAGGTATTGAACGAAATATATTCGTTATAAATGAAATAACACTATTAGCGATATAACAATCTAAAATTTGTCCTTTACGAGTGGTATAAAGAAGTATACCAATCGGTAATCCAATAACGGTTCCCCAAAATCCAGATAAGATAACCATATAAAGTGTTTCATCTGTTGCTTGTGCCATTTTAAATAACATGGCTTCATTAAAACCATTAAAAGAAGAGCAAAAAGCGACGAAATCACCCCAAAAATTGTAGTGTGCTAAATATCGAAATAAGGTTTCGAAAGGTTTAAAAGAAGGAATAAAACTAAACATAACCAAGCACCTCTACGTTGGTGTTATTTTTTTCTAAAAATTCAATTGCGGATTCAATACTTTTCGTCTCTCCCTTCATTTCCGCTAGCATTAAACCAAATTTAACGCCACCGGCGTAATCCATCTGAGCGCTAATAATATTGCTTTCGATATTGAATTGTTGAGCAATTTGCGATAACAGCGGTAAATCAACCGAAACACCTGAAAACTCTAGGCGTACTAGGGGATTAAGTCCTTCTCTATACTTTTTTGATAGCTTAGTTAAATAGTCATCAGGAATGTTTAAATGTAAAGTAGATTGAATAAATTGACGGGCAATATCGGTTTTAGCATGGGAAAACATTTCACCTACTGATGATTGTTCAATTAACTCTCCATTGCTAATAACGGCAACTTGATCGCAAATCTGTTTAACGACATCCATTTCATGGGTAATTAATAAGATTGTTAATTCAAGTTTCTGGTTGATTTCTTTTAATAAAGTTAAAATCGAACGCGTTGTTTCTGGATCAAGGGCACTGGTAGCTTCATCACACAATAATACTTTTGGGTCACTTGCCAAGGCTCGTGCAATAGCAACACGTTGTTTTTGTCCGCCAGATAAATTGGCTGGATAGACATTTGCTTTTTCAGTCAAACCAACTAACGCGATTAGTTCATCGACTTTTTGCTTAATCTTAGCTTTGGGTGTCCGATTAAGTTCAAGAGGAAAAGCAATATTATCAAATACGGTACGTGATGAGAGAAGATTAAAATGTTGAAAAATCATGCTGATTTTTCGACGAACAGGAATTAATTGTCGATTAGATAGATTAGTTATCTCTTGATTATCTAAAAAAATTTTACCACTTGTTGGCTTTTCTAACAGATTGACACAGCGAATCAATGTACTTTTTCCAGCGCCTGATTTACCGATAACCCCATAAATTTTACCTTTGGGTACATTAATAGTAATATCCTTTAATGCGTGGATTAACGTATTATTATGTTCAAAAGTTTTCGAAATATGTTGTAATTGTATCATAATATATAAAAGCAAAATGCGAATAGTTGAATATTAAGACGTCTAGACATCTAAGTCAATCAATAATATATTATGCAAATTAGGATAAATACCTAAATAAAAGGAAAATGAGTAAATATGAAGCCTGCTATTTTTTTAGATCGTGATGGTACAATAAACATCGATTATAACTATGTGCATACAATTGATAAATTCCACTTTATTGACGGAGTTATTGAGGCAATGCAAGAGCTCAAAAAAATGGGTTTCTTATTAGTTATTACCACCAATCAATCTGGAATTGCCAGAAACAAATTTTCTGAAGAGCAATTTCATACTTTAACTGAATGGATGGATTGGTCGTTACAAGACAGAGGTGTTGACTTAGATGGTATCTATTATTGTCCGCATGATCCACTAGTCGATCATTGTGAATGCCGAAAACCAAGCCCAGGTATGATTCAAACCGCAGCGAAAGAGTTAGGCATTGATATTGCTAATTCCTATATGGTGGGCGATAAGCTTTCAGATCTATTATCAGGTAAAAGGGCTGGGGTCAAAAAAACCGTTTTAGTGAAAACGGGCGACCCAATCACTGAAGAAGTCGTTGCTCAAGCCGATTGGGTAATCGATAGTTTGGCGGATTTACCTAATAAAATAAAAGCAGAATCTTAACGTTCTAAAACAATACTATTCTATTACGGTGTTTAAAATAAACGCCGTATAATTCTCATGACAAGTGGTGCTAATATTAATCCTAAAAATAGTGCATCAATAAAGTTCACCACATTTTGACCAAAAGTATGGATAGTATTGGCGAAAAAAAGAGAGAAACCACTTATAACGATCATCATCAGCAAACCCCAATATAGAAAACTAACCGTATTCCTTTTATCAGTCATGATCGGTAATCTAAGAATAAAGAGGCATATTAAACTCATTCCGACCAAAGTACTGCCATGCTGTAGTAATTGGTAGATAGGAATATCAATATTGTTTAGGGAAATTGACTGTTGTAAAAAAGGAATGTGTTTAACTACAAAACCCGTTAAGTGAGTAAAACTGTCCCAACCAATATGAGACAATATACCTATTACTGCTGATGTCAAAACAATAAACCAATGATGCAAGCAATACTGATTCCAATTAAAAGTAAGATAATGAGCAAATCGTTTATAAAGGAAATGAGGCAAATTTTTGATTAGTTCATTACGAATGATGGAATGAAAGATAAAAGCAACCATTAATGTTATTGGCAGATCAAAATAAACAATACCAAATAAAGTATGGCTCATATCACTTTTTATTTTCATTCTAAGAAAATATTCAAAGTCAGGGGACATGCTACCTATAATTAAGGCTGTCATGGAAAAAAATTGAGGCTTTTTATTAAAAGGTAAAACAATTGCTGGGTGTGCGAAAGTAAAAGGCATATGAAAAATCCATCTTAAAAAATTAGCCTAAAGCAAACATATCATAACTGACATGATAAATAATAATAAAGAAAGTTTGTAAAATTTGTATAGGATCAGTTTGTTTTCAATACGGCATGGGTAAAAAAAACACAAACAGAAATAAAATTGCAATAAACGCTTGCATGATTTTTTTAAGGCTCTATAATGCGCATCCACTGACACGGCGTCAGCGAAAGCAGGCGGAACAAGAGGT